>JAFGSN010000107.1 GCA_016934575.1 Vicinamibacteria bacterium | reverse complement strand
CCTCCCGTAGGAGTCTGGGCCGTGTCTCAGTCCCAGTGTGGCCGTCCGCCCTCTCAGGCCGGCTACCGATCGTTGCCTTGGTGGGCCGTTACCCCGCCAACTAGCTAATCGGACGCGGGCTCCTCTTCAAGCGCCAGGCCTTACGGTCCCCAGCTTTGATCCCCAATTCGGAAGAATCAGGGATGTCATGCGGTATTAGCACCAGTTTCCCGGTGTTGTTCCTCACTCGAAGGTAGATCACCCACGCGTTACTCACCCGTTCGCCGCTCTACTTGGGGAGTTGCCCCCCCTTTCGCGCTCGACTTGCATGTGTTAGGCACGCCGCCAGCGTTGATTCTGAGCCAGGATCAAACTCTCCAGTTTTAGCTTTTTGCGAAACACGCCCCTGCCGGTCATGATGACGGCCGACATCGACGGTCCCGCGAAACTGAAGTACTATTTGTCCAAAAGGCCGAAAATCTCGCTTTGTATTCTTGCGCGCTATCTAGTTTTCAAAGAGCCGTCCCTCTTTAGGGGACTCGACCAGTATGACGGAGTCGTTACTTTTTGTCAAGCATCCGGCGCCCCAGACATTTCATTCGCCGGTCACGGGGCCAGAACCGTCATTGCCAACCGGACTTGAGACTATGCCCTATTCGCCGAAGTAAGTCAAGCGAACCAAGACGATCGTTCGAAGGTACGATGAGTCCGTGCAGCGAACGACCGATTTCGATACGCGAATACAGGCCCTGGATGAGATCCCGGGCCTGGTCCACGGCTTCGGGAAACGCGCGCCCGAGCCCGAGTCGCGCGCCGATGCGCGCCAGCGCTGTGCGCTTCGTCTCACGACGTTCGGGCCCGTTCACTTCCTCACGCAAATACACGGCGATCGCATCGTGCGCGCGCCCTTCACGCAAACGCCTCGGGCGGATGGGGCGATCGTGACTGCGCGGGGTTTCCTGATCGCCGTGGAAACGGCGGACTGCCTGCCAATCATGCTCGTGGAACCCCTGAGTCGAGCGGCGGCGATCGTTCATGCCGGATGGCGCGGAACGGCGGCGCGCATCGCCGTACGCGCGCTCGGGGAGGTTCTTGGCGCCTGCGGCTCGTCCTCGCGCGTCATGGCCGCGCTCGGACCCTGCATCGGACCGTGCTGTTATGAAATCGGCGAAGAGCTTCTTTCGCCGACCGGCCCTTTCGAAGCGCCTTTCGCGCGGCGCCATGAAGACGGCCGGCATCGCCTCGACTTGCGTGCCGTCAATCAGCGGCAACTCGAGCGCGCAGGCGTGCCCGCGACAAGAATACACCACGTCTCCGAATGCACGTGCTGCCGGGCGGACTCTTATCACTCCTATCGTCGCGACGGTCCGCGCGCCGGACGGATGATCAGCTATATCGGATGGGCGATTTCAGCCGGGACTTGAGCTTTTCTCGTCGATCGCCCTGTTGGCGAGCCGGTCCGCCTTGACGTTTCTTTCACGGCCGACGTGGACGACGCGAGCGCTCTCGAATCCGCCGAGCAGTTTTCGCGACTCGCCGTGCAACGGCACGATTCCGGGACTCCTAACCTAACGCGGTCATCGCCGTTCACTGGACGGGCGAGAAGCTCGGAGTCGTAGAAGACTTCGATGCGCCGCGCGCCACGGTCGCGTGCGAAACGCAACGCGTGCAGCAACGCCTGATATTCCGCGACGTTGTTCGTTGTTTTTCCGAGGTGGCCGAAAAGCTCCGTGACTTCGCTGGTATTGTGCGTGGACGCCGTATCCAGCGTTTCCGGGGTTGCCGCGACTGGCGCCGTCAACATGAAGGACCAGCGTCGAGAGCGCGTCTTTCGAGCCGGTTATGGTTCCGGAACAACGACGGGCACCGGAGGCGCGAAGTACAGGATGCGGCTGCACGAGGGACACTGGCGGATCGCGTCGTTCCTCTTGACGTCCACGAACATCTGCGGCCGCAACCGCATATGACAGACTTGACAGCTCTCCTCTTGAGCGGGGGCCATGGCCACTCCGCCACGGACATGCGCCACGCGCTGGAACAGCGTCAGCAAATCCGCATTGAGCGAGCCGGCGATCGCGTCTCGTTCGACAGTCAGCGCTCCCCGCTTTTTCTCGAGCGCGGCGGCCTCGACATCGAGGCGATCGTGCGCCGATCGTGCGCGTTCCTCGGTCTCGTGGAAAAGCCTTTCCATATGGGACAGACTGGCCGTTAGATCATCGGCCGCTTCAAGATCCGCCAGAATCAGGTCTTCCAGTCCTCGGACTTCGCGCTCCACGGCCTCGATCTCATGCAGCATCGCGGAATACTCCTTGTTGGTCTTCACCTCCATGAGTTGGCCCTTGTACCTGGAGCGCCGGTTCTCGAGATCCTGCAACTCGCCCTCCCGGCGGCGCCGATTCTTCTGTGAGTCGGCGAGAGCTTCGCGCTCTTGCGCCACGCGCCGACCGCCTTCGGTCAACTCGGCGTCAATCGAGGCTTTCTGGCGGGGAATCTCCGCAAGGCTCGCTTCCACCGCGCGAATGTCGTTTTCTGTCTGTTGAAGACGTATCAGCTTCTCAAGATCGGGGTTCATTGAACCGGCACGATCTTATCACAGCAGACGCCCGTCTCTCATTGGCGAGCATACTCGGCGGCCGATTTCGATAAGTCCCGAACGACTTCAGCGCGCGCGTCGTGGAAGAACGGCGGTGGCGTCGAGCTCAAACAAAAGCTCGGCCCGGCACACATCGGCAAGCGTGCAAACGATCGGCAGCGACGCCAGCCCCTCGTCCTCGAGAATCCTGCAATATGCATCGCGATCCTCGCGGCGCTTCAAGAACGCCGTGGCCTGACGTATGTCGCTCGCCTCCGCGTCCGCCGTCGCCAGCAGACTTCTCACGGCCGCAAGCGTCCGGCGCATCTGCGCCTCGAAATCGCCGACGCATACGCTCACGCCACGCTCGTCGATCGAGGCCGTCCCCGAAACAAACACATAGCGACAGCTTTCGAGGGAAAGCTCTCGGCCGCGCGCGAACGCCGAGCCATAATCGGTGGCTTCATTCTGCCCTTGATGCATGAGGCGACGCGCAACGTGCCGCCGTCCGTCGATCGGAGCCGTGGCGATGAGGTCCAGGGTGCAGAATCCTCCCATGAGATTTCGACCGCGAATGCCGGTGCTGGCGGGAATCGGCGTCAACGATTCACGGCCGAGCATGCCGAGCCGGCGGAAGGTCGCGTTACGAACTCGATTGAAATCTCCATACCAGTCGAGAATTCGATCGAGATAGAACCAGGTCCGTTGGATTTGCGTGAAAGACCAACCGAGTCTGTCGAGAAGACGCTCGACGGCGATTAACGTGCGGCGCGTCTCCTCTTGCGCCGCGCGAGCCGCGCCGTCACGAGCGAGGCAACCGGCGTCAGAGACGCCGAGAAACCAGGCGTCGCGCCCGCGCACCATGCGGCCACAGGCGGTTCCGCCCTCTACGATGAGGCGATCTTCGCTGTCGGCCATCCTCACGGCGATGGCGTGAAAACCCGCTACGCCCTCGCCCCGGCCGGGAGCGCCCTCGACGTAGGTCGGCGCTACGGCCGCGCGCTCAACGGCATCGGCCAGCGCCGCGCGGCGCGCCGCAAGCACGCGCTGAGCCACGGCAAGGCTTCCGTAGATCCGCTCGCCTAGAACGACCGCGTTCCGCTCCTCGAGCAGGCGCCCGAGCGGCTCGTACGCCTGCCGGGCGAACGATTCGGCGTCGAGGGCCGTGGCGCTCGGAGGCGCGATGCTCAGAAAGAGAAGGTCTCCCGGTTGCTCACTGACGAACAAGTTTGTATTGATCCTCCGCTTCAAGCCTCGCAATCGATCTCGATCGTCTCTCCTGGGGATGCGTACGGGACCAGAGTGCCCGATATCGGACGGCCGTTCACCTGAAGGCGTGCCGGACCGGCGCCGCCGCCGTTCTTCACGCGTATGCGATAAACGGCGCCACGACACTTGCGCGTGACGGTGAATTCGGCGATCTCCCGATCGATACGCGGCTCCACCCGCAAACCATCCAGCTCCGGACGAACGCCGAGCATGTACTGCGTGATGGCGACGAAGTTCCAGGCCGCGGTTCCGGTGAGCCACGAGTTCTTGGCCTCACCCTTGCGCGCCGCGTCCTTGCCTGCGATCATCTGCGAATAAGCATAAGGCTCGGTGCGATGGATCTCGCTCATGTCTTCCAGATATGACGGCGTGATCTTCTTGTAGTACTCGAAAGCGCGATCCCCGCGTCCGATCATGGTCTCCGCGATCATGATCCATGGATTGTTGTGGCAGAACACCCCGGCATTCTCCTTGTAACCCGGCGGATATGAGGAGATCTCGCCGAGCTCGACGCGATACTTGGTGTACGCCGGATTGTGCACCACGATTCCCCAGGGCGTATCGAGACGCCGCTTGACCGAGTCCAACGCTTTTCGTGCGCGTCCATCATCGACGCCCACGCCGGCCATGACGCAATAACCCTGCGGCTCGATGAAGATCTGCCCCTCGTCGTTCTCGCGACTGCCGACCTTGCGACCGAAGAAGTCGTAGGCGCGCAAAAACCACTCGCCGTCCCAGCCGTGCGTGATCAACGCCGCGCGCATGCGTTGCGCGTGATCGCGAGCCGCCTGGGCTTCGTCCGAAAAGCCCAGACGCTCGGCCAACGCGACGTAATCCGGCGTCACGAACAGAAACAATCCGGCGATGAAAACCGACTCGGCCGTTCGGCCTTCGCGGTTCGCGGTCGTCTGATAGGACTCGTCGGGAGTCTCGGAAAAGCAGTTGAGATTCAGGCAATCGTTCCAGTCGGCGCGTCCGATGAGCGGCAGGCCGTGCGGACCGAGGTTTCTCGGCACATGCATGAAGGAGCGCTTGAGGTGCTCGAACAGCGTGGCGACGTTCGCCGGGTCGTTGTCGAACGGAACCTCCGCCCTCAAGATCTCGAAGTCGCCGGTCTCCTTGACGTAGGCCGCAACGCCCTGGATCAGCCACAGCGGGTCGTCGTTGAAACCGGAGCCGACCTCGTTGTTGCCGCGCTTCGTGAGCGGCTGATACTGGTGATAGGCGCTTCCGTCCGGGAATTGAGTGGCCGCGATGTCGAGAATTCTCTCCCTCGCACGCGCGGGCACGAGGTGAACGAAACCGAGCAAATCCTGGTTCGAGTCGCGAAATCCCATGCCGCGCCCGATGCCGCTCTCGAAATACGAGGCGCTGCGCGAGATATTGAACGTGACCATGCACTGATAGGGATTCCAGGCGTTCACCATGCGGTCCAGACGTTCATCGGGCGACTCGACGCGATAGACCGAGAGCAGTTCGTCCCAATAGGCGCGGAGATCCGCCATCGCCTGATCGACCCGCGCGCAGTCGGCGAAGCGCGCCAGGACGCGGCGCGCCGGCTCTTTTTCGATCACGCCCGGCCGTTCCCATTTGCCGTCCGGCGGATTCTCCACGTAGCCCAGGACGAAGACGAACGTCCGCTCCTCGCCCGGCTCCAGGCGCAACGAGACACAGTGCGAGCCGATCGGCGCCCAACCGCTGGCGATCGAGTTGCGCGCGCGGCCTTCAATGACGGCCTCCGGCTCGTGAAAACCGTTGTACATGCCCAAAAACGACTCCCGATCGGTGTCGAAACCCTCCAGGTCGGCGTTCACGCCGTAGAACGCATAGTGATCTCGGCGCTCGCGATACTCGGTCTTGTGATAAATGACGCGGCCTTCGACCTCGACCTCGCCGGTCGAAAAGTTACGCTGGAAATTCGTCATGTCGTCATAGGCGTTCCACAGACAGAACTCGACGAATGAAAAAACGCGCAGCTCCCGCGGCCGGCGCGCGAGGTTGCGCAACCGCAGGCGCTGCACCTCAGCGTCGACGCCCAGTGGCACCAGAAAAAGCGATTCGGCCTCGAGATCCGATCGTCGCCCGACGATCTTCGTGTATCCCAGACCATGACGGCACTCGAACCGATCCAGCGCGCGCTTGGCGGGCATGAAGCTCGGATTCCAGAAATCATCGCCTTCACGGATGTAGAAGTAGCGCCCTCCGGCGTCGATCGGGACGTTGTTATAGCGATAGCGCGTGATTCGGCGCAGGCGCGCATCCTGATGGAAACAGTATCCGCCCGCAAGATGCGAGATCAGCGAGAAAAATCTCTCGCAGCCGAGATAATTGATCCACGGATACGGCGTCATCGGCGTCGTGATCACGTATTCGCGCATCTCATCGTCGAACCGTCCAAATCGCATGTTCGCGCTCCTCCTGTTCGTGCGACGAACGTCCGTGAAGATTATCACGATCAAGACGCGCTTCGCCGCGCGCGTCCCCGTTTATCGCCGGACGAATCCCGTGAAACTGCGCTGAAAACGCTTTCAATCTCCGCCGCCGACCGAACCGACTACAATACTCGCGTGATGAATTCATACGCCGCATGCATGACATCATTTCCGGGCGAGAGCGCCTTAAAAGAACCGCAAGGAGCATGAGAGCGATGATCTACGGTCACTTCGACGACGCGCACAAGGAGTACGTGATCACCAACCCGCGCACTCCGGTGAAGTGGATCAACTATGTGGGCACGTTGGCCTTCGGCGGCTTCGTCGATCACACGGGCGGCGCCATGATCTGCAAGGGCGATCCCGCGACAAACCGCATCACACGCTACATCGGCATTCTTCCCGCCTCCGAGTTTCGGGGTTCGACGCTCTACGTACGCATGAAGCAAAACGACGGCTATCGCGTCTTCTCGCCCTTTTTCGTGCCGACGCTCGATCCCTATGATCGCTTCGAATGCCACGTTGGCCTCGGCTTTTCGCGCTGGATCACGGAATTTCACGGGATCCGCTCCGAGATCACGGTCTTCGTCCCGGTCGACGACGAGCGCCTGATTCACGACATACGCCTGACGAACCTCGCCGATCATCCGCGGGAGATCGATCTTGTCCCGGTGGTCGAGTACAGTCATTTCCTCGCGACTCTTCAGTTCACCAACGCCGACTGGGTGCCGCAGACAATGCAGAGCCGCGCGCACCACTATGAGGACGGGCGCAAGATTCTCGCTCAATACGCCTTCATGCACCGTGATACGAGCGTCAATTTTCTTACCGCAAGCTGGCCGGCCTCTTCCTTCGAGACCGAACGACCGCGATTCTTGGGAGACAACGAATACGGCACATGGGCGGCCCCGCTCTCCCTCGGCGCGCCGGAGCTGGGCGACAACGAAGCGCGCCGCGGCGACAACGTCGGAGCCTTGATGCTCCGCCTCGGGACTCTGTCACCCGGCGAAAACCGCCGCGTCGTGACGCAACTCGGCCAATGCGAGAGCATTCGGAATGGGATCGCCGGCATCCGTGATTACTGGAATCCCGCGCGCGCCGATCAGGCGTTTCAAGAAATCGGCCGCTTCTGGGACGATTATCTCGAGAAACAGAACGCAACCACCCCGGATCCCGACCTCGACCACATGCTCAACGTTCACAATCCGCGCCAGTGCTTCATCACGCTCAACTGGTCGCGTTACCTCTCGATCTATCAGCCCGGTTACGGCTCGCGCGGCATCGGCTTTCGCGACAGCTCGCAGGATGTTCTGGGCGTGCTCCCGAGCGCGCCCGAGCGAGCCAAGGAGCTCCTCAAGAAACTGCTCGCCGTCCAGAAGCGCAACGGCTCGGCCATGCACCAGTTCAATCCGTTGAGCCTCGAGGCGTCGGTGGGCGACGCGGCCGACATCCCCAATCGACCGCAGTACTACAGCGACGACCATCTCTGGAGCGTGCTGGCGGTCTGCGCGTATCTCAAGGAGACCGGCGATTTCGCATTCCTCGAGGAGACGATCCCATACTACGAGAAAGACCGGGATGGCCGCCCGCTCGAGTCCGGAACCGTGATCGATCATCTCTCCCGCGCCATCCACTTCACGAGGGGCGACGTCGGCGCGCACGGGCTGCCGCTTCTCGGCTTTGCCGACTGGAACGACCCGACGAATCTGCCGGCCGGCGCCGAATCGCTCTTCACCGCCAACCTCTACGGCAAGGCGCTCTGCGAGCTGATCTCCCTATGCCGATATCGCGGCGATGACGCGACCGCGGAGCTTTTGCAGGCAAGCTACGAAAGCATGCGCGCGTCCGTCAACAAGCACGCCTGGGACGGCGAATGGTACGTCCGCTACTTCGACGCCGAAGGGACGCCTCTCGGCTCGCATAGCAACAACCAAAGCCAGATCTACGTCAACGGACAGTCTTGGCCGGTGATTTCGGGCTTTGCCACGCCCGAGCGCGCGCGCGTTTCAATGGCGGCCGTCTACGGAAGATTGAACACGCCCAAGGGCATCAAGCTCAGCACGCCAGGATTCAACGGCTACGATCCGCGCAAGGGCGGCATCACCACTTTTCCGCCGGGCGCCAAGGAGAACTGCGGTATTTTCCTGCACGCCAACCCCTGGGCGATCATCGCCGAGACGATCCTGGGAAACGGCGAGCGGGCATATGAGTATTACCGCCAGATCAATCCAGCGGCCAAAAACGAACGTATCGACGAATACCAGTGCGAACCCTTCGTTTATTGCCAGAACGTCGCCGGCGACGAGCACCCGCAGTTCGGGCTGGCGCGCAATAGCTGGCTCACCGGCACGGCCGCCTGGATGTACGTCGCGGGAACCCAACACATCCTTGGCGTGCGACCCGAGCATGGCGGCCTGCGCGTGGATCCATGCATTCCCTCGGCCTGGGACGGCTTCAAGGTCAAACGCGTTTTTCGCGGCGCCACGTACCGCATCACGATCCGAAATCCGTCCCACGTATGCCGTGGCGTCCGCGCGCTTCGAATCGACGGGAACTGGCTCGAAGGAAACGTCGTTCCGGCGTTCGAAAAGGACGCCGAGCACGAAGTCGACGTCGAGCTGGGATGACGACCGGCACTGCAAACGGAACAAGCACAGATTCCATACAAGAATGAACGCTCCCGGTCGGATCTTGTCCCGCGGCGTCCTTGGCGTCCTTGCGTTATTGACTGGACGCCGCCGCAGCGCGACGTCGTGACGCCAGATCCGTCTCGATTTGTTCGAGATTTTTCTCGGTCAAGTTGTAGAACAAGGCCGCGACGCATACCAGCGAGCTCCCAATGGCCGGCAGGATGCTCATCATGAGGCGAATGCCGACCAGCGTGAACTCGGTCTGCGGCATGTTGGGTTGATACTGGAAAAAGGCCAGCACCCAACCGGCCGCCGCGCCGCCGATCGTCCATCCCATCTTCTGACTGAAAGTGGCCGCGGAGAAGACCAGCCCCGTCGCGCGCCGGCCGAACTTCCATTCGCCGTAGTCGGCCGTGTCCGCGTACATCGACCAGGTCAAGGGCATCAGCGGACCGCTGCTCAATGATCCGACAAGATGCGAGGCGTACATCAACACGAAATCCGTCGGTCGGGCGATGAAAAAGACGGCGGTCAGGGCCGCATTGGCGGCCGAGAGAATGATGAACGCTTTCTTCTTTCCTCCAAGCGCCCTCGTCACGAACGTCGTCAACGAGACGCCGATGAGGCTGCAGATCGTTCCGGCGACCATGAAAATCG
This sequence comes from Vicinamibacteria bacterium, assembly GCA_016934575.1. Classification (GTDB taxonomy): domain Bacteria; phylum Acidobacteriota; class Vicinamibacteria; order Fen-336; family Fen-336; genus JAFGSN01. The sequence continues at coordinate 53,932 of JAFGSN010000107.1, read as the reverse complement.
CGGCCTTGCTCCGGTCGCCGACGTAGTAGTCGAAGTAATACATCATGGCGCCGTTTCGCAGCGAGACCCAGACAAGCGTGAGAACGCCCATCAGACACAGAACCAACCAGGGACGGTTATGCAGAAGATCGTTCAGATCCCGCGATACGCTCGTTTTCTGATTCCTGGGCGGTTGAATACGCTCTTTCGTCGATGAGAACGTGAAGAACCAGAGACCGGACGCGACGAGAGCAAAGACGCCGATGGCCAACGGGTAACCCAACTGGTCATTGCCGCGGCCGAGCTTTTCGACGAGGAGAATCAGCGTGCCCTGGACGATCAGGTTACCGCTGAAAGCGCCGAGAAAACGAAAGCTGGAAAGCTGCGTGCGCTCATCGCCGTTGGCCGTCATGACGCCGAGCAACGCGCCGTACGGAATGTTGATCGCGGTGTACGCCATGGTCAGCAAGGCGTAGGTGATATAGGCGTAGATCAGTTTTCCGGCCAGGCTGAGATTCGGCGTCACGAACGTCAGCACGCCGACGATGGCGTAGGGGGCGATCATCCAGAGAATCCAGGGACGGAACTTGCCGAAACGCGTGCTCGTGCGGTCGGCGATCATGCCCATGAGAGGATCGTTGGCGGTGTCCCAAATCCGAGTGACCAACAGCATCGTGCCGACCGCGGCGGCCGAGATGCCGAACGTGTCCGTGTAGAAATACATGAGGAACATCTGCATCGTCTGGAAATAGAGGCACGATGCCGTGTCTCCCACGGCGTATCCGATCTTCTCCGCGATCTTGATCTTGCCCGACGGACTTTCACTCATAAGTCGCTCATCTTTCTCACGCATACGACGACGCCCACAATCGACGGCGTCGTTCTTTCGAAGGCGAATTCAGCGTCCGGCCCGCTCGATCGTAACTGCTTGACATTCAATGGCCTTGATTTGAGCGAATGAACACTATCACCGACCACGGAGGACCGTCAAACCTGGACGCTGGCGCGTCACGCCCGGCCGCGTCGCTCAGGCGCCTGGGCGCGCGACAGCCAGAGCGTCTTCACGGCCAAGCTTGTCGAGCCAGTTGCGCTTGAGGACGAAGCTCGCGACGAGGAACACGCCGATCGAAATCCACAGCGCCTCCCAGTCGCGGAACACCGCGTAGATGGGGATGACGCACAGAGGGATCTGCCAGAGTATGGCGACGCCGCAGTTCAGCATGTCACGCGGAAAACTCTTGTTGCGTTCGAACTTTGGATCCTCTTTGACGACGAGCTCGTGGATGGGACCCCAGAAACCCCAGGGACGAACTTGCTTGTAGAACTTCTTGAGAATCTCGTCATCCTCGGGCGCAGTCAACAGACTGCCAAGGACGCACCCGAAGAGCGAAGCAACGAAGATGATCGCAAATCCACCCAGCGAACCAAGCCCGGACTGCGGCACGAGAAGCGGCACGACCGCCACCGCGCCCAGGCCGACCATCATGCCCCAGAAATATCCGAAGCCGTTGAAGCGGTGCCAGTGCCACTTGAGCACGTTGGCCGCCGTGTACCCGCCCCACAAGTAATTAACGATCCACTGCGTCGCCTGATTGACGGAGGACGCCATGAGTCCAAACCCGAAGCCCAGGACCAGGATGGCCGCTTGCGCCACGTAACTCGCGACGACGTAGTGCTTCGCCGAAGCGTCCTTCTTGACGTAACGCTTGTAGAGATCGTTCACCAGGTAGGCGCCGCCGGCATTAAGCGTGGCCGAGAACGTCGACATGAAGGCGGCCAGCAGTCCGGCCAGCAGCAATCCAATCACTCCAACTGGAATGAAATGACTGATGACGTACGGAAGGACCATCTCGAAGTCGACCTTGCCGGCCTGGGCGGCGAAGTGCGGGCTCAGGAACTTGACGCCGAGAAGAGTGATGCCGGCAACGAGAATCCAGCGCGGAAAAAGCGCCGCCGAGACGACGGCGCTCATGAAGCTGGCCTCGCGCGGAGTCCTGGCGGCCAACACGCGCTGCATGTCGTAGTTCGGCGCCGGTCCGGCGATGCTGATGAAGACGCCTTTCAGGAGCATCGCGACGAAGAAGAGCCCGAACCAGCCATAACCGTCGTCGACCATGTTCTGCGTGAGAGCGGGGATGAGATGCGACCAGTCCAGGTCCATCTTCCAACCGAAGGAGATGTTTTCCCACCCGGCGGGCAGAAGCGCGGCAGCCTCGGCCCCCGAGACCCTGACCATTGCGATCCCGGCCACGATCACCGCGCACAGCGCCATGATGATGAACTGCGCCAGATCGGTGATGACCACGCTGATCATGCCTCCCAGGAGAACGTAGATCGCCGTGATGCTCATGACGATCACGGCATAGGTGTTCGGCGAAAGGTCCCAGGGCAGAAAGGTCTTGGAAAACTTGCCCATGCCCGCGAAATCGTAGGCGACGAATCCCACCACGCTGACGAGCGCGAAGATCACGATGATGACCCGTGACAGCTCTCCGCCCCGCCCCGCCCCGAAGCGCGTCGTGATCCATTCGGCGCCCGTGAGCACGCCCGAGCGTCGCACCCAGGACGCCAAGTAGATCATCAGGATGACCTGATTGAACGTCGGCCAGAGCCAGGGAAGCCACGTTCCCTTGAGACCGTAAACAAAAAGGTTGTATACAAGCCACATCGTGCCCGTGATGTCCCACATGGCCGAGGCGTTGGAGACGCCCAGGATCCACCAGGGAAGCTTGTTCCCCGCCAGAAAATAACTGTCCATGCTTTTCGAGGCCCGCTTCATGACGGCGACGCCGATGGCCAGCATCGCCATGAAGTAGACGACGATCACGCCGACGTCGATCGGATGCAGTTTCATGGCTCGACCTCTCCTGTGCGGCGCGCCGAACGTCCCGCACGACCGGGAGCGCTTCGGCGCGAGGCAAGACTACGGTCAGGCCTTCGCCCCTGTCAAGGATTCGCCGAACGCGCGACGCCGATCGAATGCCGCTCGAGCCTCCGTCAGCCGAAAAAGGGCGCGGTTGAATCGCGAACGACAAGTTCGGTGGGAAAAACCGGCAGGCAAAGCGGTTGTCCCTGCAACAAGCCGATCAAGGCGTCGACCGCGGCGGCGCCAATCGCGATTGTCGGCTGGCGGATGGTCGTCAAGGCCGGAACGGTGAAGGTGGAGTGGGGCAGATCGTCGAATCCGACGAGCGAGACGTCCTGCGGCACGCGCAAGCCGTGCCGGTGCAAGGCAAGCTGGGCTCCATATGCCATCTGATCGTTGCCGGCGAATATCGCGCTGAAGCCGACGCCGTCGCTCACGAGCGCTTCGACGCCGCGCAGGCCGGAAATCTCCTCGAAATCTCCGGTAACGATGAGCGCCGGATCCACGTCGATGCCCCGCTCGGAAAGCGCGCGCGCATAGCCCTCACGTCGATCGATGGCGTCGGGATGATTGTGAACGCCCGTCAGATGCGCGATGCGTCTGTGTCCCAGATCGAGCAGATGACGCGTCGCGCGACAACCTCCCTCGATGTTCTCGACACGCAAGCAGCGCTCCTCCATTCCCGCGATGGCGCGACCGACGACGACCACCGGCATGCGCGCTGACATCCGGATGATGTCCGCGTCAAACATCCGGCCGCCGACGACGATCATTGATCCGACACGATTGTCGTTGAGAAGCTGCAATGCCTGTGCGGTTTGCCGCTTCTCGACGCCGCTGGCGAAGATCGGATACAGGCCCGTTCCGACCAGGCGTCCCTCGATGCCCAAAAGAATCCGGCTGTAAAACGGACTGCTGATGTCCTGGACGAGCACGCCCACGGCGGGCGAGCGCCCGCGCGCCAGTCCCTGCGCCACGATGCTTGGCCGATATTTGAGCGCCTCAACGGCCTCGATCACGGAGCGACGCTTTTCGGGCCGGACAGGGGAGGTCTGGTTGAGAACGCGCGAGACGGTGCTGGGCGAGACTCCCGCCCGGCGCGCGATGTCATGGATCGTGCATTGCCGCTTCAGCTCGCGCATCGATCTTTGGCGAAGCCGGGTCGCCTGCGCATTCCGCAGTAGGCTTGGCGCTTGACCTTCCCGCGAAACGCGAGATTCTTCTCGATCAACTGGAGTCGCTGCTCCACGCAGGCCTGCGATCGAAGCGGGTCCTCGGGCGTGTTGCGCACGTAGTCAAGCAATCGATCGACTGTGGTCGTCGCGACATGAGCGCGCGTGTCCGAGCTGCAGTAATAGATGAACAAGTCGCCGTTATTTCGCAGGATCCAACCATTGCAGAAAAGAACGTTCGAGACGTCGCCGACGCGTTCCTCGCCCTCGGGCGCCATCAAATATCCCCCGGGACGGCGTATCACTCGCCACGGCGCATCGAGATCACAGAGAAAGGCGTACAGGACGTACCGCAATCCGGCCGCCGTTCCGCGCACGCCGTGGGCGAGATGAAGCCAGCCCGCGCCGGTCTTGATCGGGGGCGGACCCAGGCCGTTCTTCGATTCCATGATCGTGTGATAGACCTTGGGATCGACGATCGTCTCTTCGTGAATGACGGCGCGCGTGATGTCGTCGCAGAGCGCCCAGCCGATGCCGCCGCCCTTGCCGGCCTCGATGAAGCCGTCCTGCGGACGTGTGTATAAAGCGTACTTGCCGTGAACGAATTCGGGATGGAGCACGACGTTGCGTTGCTGCGGCGAATCCGAAGAAAGGTCGGGCAACCGCTCCCATGCGACGAGGTCCCGGGTACGCGCGATCCCGCAAGCGGCGACGGCTATTGAGGCGTCTCCGGGAGGGGCGCTTTCATCCTTCCGTTCGACGCAGAACAGACCGTAGATCCAGCCGTCCGCATGCCGTGTCAGGCGCATGTCGTAGACGTTCACGTCCGGATTTTCCGTCTGTGGCAAGAGCACGGGTCGCGGCCAGAAGCGAAACCCGTCGACGCCGGTCTTGCTCTCGGCCACGGCGAAGAACGACTTGCGGTCCAAGCCTTCGACGCGCGCGACGAGAACGAAACGTCCATTCCACTCGATCGCGCCGACATTGAAGGCGGAGTTGACGCCCAGGCGCTCCATGCAGAAAGGATTGGCGGCGGGATCGAGGTCGTAACGCCACTCGAGCGGCGTGTGCTCCGCCGTCAACACCGGGTATCGATAGCGTTCGAAGACGCCGTTGCTCAAAGCGATTTTCGTGTTTTTACGGGCGATGAGCCCGCGGTGCGCCGCAATTTTTCGTCGCAACACGGATTCAAACCTCACATTGGCCATCGGTGTTGTCTCCTCCTGTTCAAAGCCGGCGCCCGTGAGATTCATGATACCTGAAAATATTCAGGCCCATCGCCCGACACATGCCACGTTTCCTTGACCGTCAGAAAATGAACGCGTATGCTTGATCGAAGACACGATGCTTTCTGAAGACGAAGTCTGCGCGCAGGATACGATCCGGCGCAACGAATCCATGGGTTGGCGCGATTCGCCGCCCGTGTTCGTTTCGAATCTCATCACGGCCGCCAACGACTTCATTCCGCTCGTCGTAGTACGACGAACTTCATTCCCGCGGAGGGCGTCCTCCGTTTTCGATTGAAGGCGCCCGCGCGACGAGCAGCAGGCTCGTGCCCAAGGGCGGAGACCATCCGTGTCTGAGCAACATCCGCTCCCCGGCGCACAACCCTGCAAGGACGGATCTCAGCGCGGCGTTTTGTGCCGGAGCGTGGTCCTGTCGAGCTTGAAGAGACATTTTCCGCGCTCTGCGACCCGGGAACGCCAGGCGCCGCATCAAGAGCACCGGCAACGTCAGGAATGTGAAAAAGTGAGAAACCCTTTCCACGTCAAGTCCCGCCTGCAACATGAGTCGGCGGATTGTCTTTCGCGTGTAGCGCCGAACGTGACCCGCGCGATCGTCCTCGAAAGACCATAGCCAGCGATGCGCGGGAACCGTGACGAAGAGGCGGCCTCCCGGCATGAGCCGGCGAGCGAGAGATCTCAAGAATGCCAGATCGTCGGCCACGTGCTCAAGAACGTCGAAGAGACCGATCGCACCAAGAACCCGCGACGAGAATGCCGCTTCCTCCCAGGCGGCGTTGACGATGTTTCGCACGCCTCTTCTCTGAGCGTTCAGCGCCCCCTCAAGCCCAGGCTCGAGCAGAATCACGTCCCAGCCCGCGTTCTGTAACGCTTTCGTGACGAACCCGTTACCGCCGCCGACGTCCACCAGTACGCCCGCGGGCGGGAATCGATTCAATGTGTCGATTAGCAAGTCGTTACGGTGCCGAAACCAGAAAGATCCGTCTTCGATCTCGAAATAAAGACGATTCCCGTCGGTCGGATAGGAAATCGGCCGAGAGCTGTCAGCGACGAGGACGCCGTTCGGAAGCCGTCGCAGGTTCGGGGCGAGGCGCAGCACGTCGTCCGAATTCATGAGCGGCGGTTTCCATTGAAGATTCGCCGCATGACGAGTCGGTGGTCGATCATTCGTTTTCCGACAAGTTATAGCCGGCGGCGACGACGCCGTCGCGTAAAACCAACAAGAGCGCGGCACGTCCGGACGCTAGAGAAACGCGATGCTCGGCGCCGCTCATCTCGTCACGAAAACTCACGTCCGTCGTCAGCCTAAGCGACGACGATCAACCAGTCAACAAAATCTTGGATTCGGCGTCCGATGCCGTATCGCGCCGAAAGGTCTCAACTGGAGTAGCGTTCGCGCAGAAAATCGCCGGCGGGTTTGGTGCGCGGCGTGTAACTCGTGTCGTTCGGCGCCGGCGCCGGCACGTCCCAGCTCCACCAGAAGACGCCCTTCATCCAGGAGCGCTCGTTAAGCCACACCGTAAAGGCGGCGCGGTAGCAGTCGGCCTGCTCGACGCCGTCGTACGACAACGTTGTGCTGAATTCCCAGGGAGCGCGATTCGTTCCGTTCGCGCTGCGATAGCCGATCTCCGTGAAGATGACCGGCTTGCCGTGGCTCCGTTGCCAGTTGCGATATGCCGCCAGCATGTTGTCGCCGTTGCGATTCCGCGTCCAGCCGGCGATCAGGTCCGCCGGAGAGGGATCGTCACGATTCGTGAGCGGAACGTACACGTCGAGGCCGGCGAAATCGACGAGGTCCCAGAAGTCGATGCTCGTGAACTCGTCGGCCGCCGAGTTCGCGTTCGCGGCATAAGTGATCGGGCCGTGATATGTAGCCCGCACAGCCGCGATGAGGTCCGCCCATTGACGCCTGAGATCCGTGCCCGATAAGCGCGCGAGCTCCGTGCCCACGCAGAGCATCTCGACGCCTTCCGCGTCCGCGAGGCGCGCCATGTCGGCGATAAACGCGGAATAACTCGCGAACCAGGCGTCGGCGTCCGGAGGGCGCACGCTGCCGCGCCAGGTTCCATCTTTGGAATCGACATGCGGCTTGAGCATGACCTTGAGACCCAGGCCATGAAAGCTCCGGATGGCTTCAACGACCGCGCTGTCACTGGGCGTTCGCTGGGCGTCGGGACGTATTGCCGTGGCATTGCGATCATCCATGTACCAGGTCAAGAGAAGGCCGGCCCAGTTGGCGCCGGTCGCGTCCAGCGCCTGGCGCGAGCTCGCCCCTGCCGCTCCCTGGTACTCATCGAACCACCAGGAAACATGAGTGATTCCTTCGTATTCGAAGACTCCCGACAGGCTCGGCGCGGGCTCGGGCGTCGGCGAGGGCGCGGAGTCGCCGCCGCCGCCACATCCGACGGAGAGCGTGACGAAGATGCCAAGCGCGCCGGTCCACGCGTGTCCGTGCATGCGACGTAAACCATGCCTTGTTCGCTTCATGGCTGTCTCGTCCGCTGTTCTTCGGAGCCCAGACCCGTATGCGTGAGACAGGCGCCTTCCACGCGCACTTCGTCGCCAATACGCACTCTGTCCGCCTGGTCTCCGCCGACCGGACGGCCCATCGAGCAATCGCCGGGCGTGCATCCCTTCAGGCAGCCGACGATTTTCGTCACTCGCAACATCCAATGCGATATCTCGACGGCCGTCACCGTGCCGCAATAGCCCTCTCCATCCCACGGTCGCACGCAGACAACATCGCCGGTCGATTTGCCCGAGCCTCGCGCGCCGTGAGACCGTAAGAGCGCCGACAGATCCCGATCGCCTTGCCGCTCGGCGACGTCCAGGGGCGTGCCGATCTCGCGATAACGCGGGTCCGGATCGGCGCCGGCTTCGAGCAGATCTCTTGCCGCTTCGATATGACCGAGTCGGACCGCCTCGAACAGGGGCGTGAGGCCGTTGCGATCGGCCGCGTCGACGTCAGCCTCGGCGCTGATGAGGATTTTCACGACATCCCGGCGCCCGGCGGTCGTGGCGCGTAACAACGCGGTTCGACCCTGCGTATCGCGAGAATCCACGTCGGCGCCGGCACGCAGCAGAGACAGCACTTCATCGGTCCTACCCCGGCGCGCCGCACAAACCAGGGAGGAATTCTCACCCGCAACCGCATGCCCCGGCGACGCGGGCGCCAGGGCCAGCACGAACGCCAGGCCGGCGAGTTTGACGCGCCGATTGCACGAGAGAAACGCTCTGTGGGTCGGGCTATAGAGCATCATGTGATTCACCATCTCTAAAAGTCGCATGAGAGGATCTCATCTAAAGCCGTGTCCGAATAAAAGATGACACAACCTGAAGTCGCCGTCCAGGAATCCGTCGGCCCGCCGCGACTGCGGAGCAAACAAGAACGTCCCATCGCTATAATTCAGAAGATATTCCGCGAGCGATTGCTGGCGGCAAAGACCAGGGGGCGAGCATGACCACCATCGTCGGAGAGCCTTTACAGAATCTTCCTTGGGAAGAAAGACCCGCGGACAGTGACCAAATCGTCTGGCGCTATAGCCGAAATCCAATCATCGGATGGAATCCGAGCCCCTCAACGGCACGAGTCTTCAACAGCGCCGTCCTGCCATATCAAGGCGAATTCGTTGGGGTCTTCCGCGCCGACCACAGAAACGGCCGAGCCAATCTGCACTTCGGCGCCAGCAAGGACGGTATCAACTTTCGGATCGAAGACAAGATCCTCCCCTGGCAGGACGAGACCGGCGCGCCATGCCCCGTGAGTTACGCCTATGACCCGCGCTTCGTCAAGATCGACGACTGGCACTACGTCGTATGGTGCGACGACATGCGCGGCGCCTCTATCGGCCTCGGAAAAACGAAGGACTTCCGAACGTGGATTCGTTTACCCAACCCGCTCCTGCCGTTCAATCGCAACGGCGTGCTGTTTCCGCGCAAGATCAAGAACACCTATAAGCTTCTGAGCCGGCCCAGCGACAGCGGACATACGCCGTTCGGAGACGTCTTCGTGAGCGAAAGCCCCGATCTCATCCACTGGGGAAAACACAGATTCGTGATGGGCCGGGGCGGTCGAGGATGGTGGCAGGGCACGAAGATCGGCGCCGGACCGACTCCCATCGAAACGAAGGACGGGTGGCTGCTTTTCTATCACGGAGTATCCGGCACCTGTAACGGCTTCGTCTACAGTTTCGGCGCCGCGTTGCTCGATCTCGAGGAGCCGCACAAGGTGCTCTACCGCGGCGGCGATTATTTGCTCACGCCGGAGAAGGATTACGAAACGAGCGGTTACGTGCCGAACGTCGTCTTTCCCTGTCAGAATCTCTATGACGCGCCCAGCGGACGGATCGCCATATACTACGGCGCCGCCGACACTTTCACGGCTCTCGCGTTCTGCAGGGTGGATGAAGTCATCGACTTCATCAAGAAACATCATGAGGACGTCCATTGACTTGGCGGTATCATCGCAGGACTATTCTGCGCCAATATTCGGATGCGATCAGGAATGAGTCTCCCGCCTTCAAAGGAGCGCGACCCGTGAAGCTCCGCGTACCGCCGATTCTCTTCTGTTTCTTCGTCATGGGCTTCGTCGATGCGCTGGGGCCTTTGGCCACGACCATCCAGAAGCAGTATCAGCTCTCCGGCTTCATGGCCGCGTTGCTGCCGGCCTTTGCGTTCGTCGCTTTCGCCGCCTTCAGCGTGCCCGGTGGATTGCTGGCGACGAGGATCGGCAAACGAAACCTGCTGCTCGTCGCGCTTGCGCTCAACGCCGCCGGCGTGCTCGTACCGACCGTCGCTGTCCCGGGTTACGCGCTTCTTTTGGCGGCCGTGTTCGTTCTGGGAGTCGGCACGACGCTGCTTCAGGTCGCCGGTAATCCGATCATGCGGGACGTGAGCGCCGAGGGCCGCTTTGCCAGCAACCTCAGCTTCGCGCAATTCGTGAAAGGGGCGGGAAGCGTGGCCAGTACGGCTCTCGTCACGCGCCTGGCGCTGGGCGAGACGGGTTGGAGACGCGTCTTCCCCGTGTTTCTGGCGCTGACGCTCGCGTGCCTGCTGACGGTGCTGCTGCTCAAGGTGAAGGAGACTCGAATCGCCGAGCCGCCGAGCATGAGAAGCAGTCTCTCCCTGCTCGGACGGCCTGATTTCGGTCTGGCGGTTCTCGGGATCTTTCTCTATGTAGGCGCCGAGGTCGGCCTGAGCACCTGGTTGAAACCTCACCTCAAGGGCGTTGGGTTCGAAGACGGTCCGTCGGGCTTCATGGGTCCCACGCTATTCTTTGCCGGATTGACCGCGGGCCGTCTACTGGGAGGGGCCATGCTGCGGGTCCTCTCGCCGCGATCCCTCTTCCGCATCAGCTCCGGTCTCGGAATCATCGGTCTCTTGATGCTGCTCGCGGGGATCCCGCAACTCGCCATCGCCGGCGTGGTCTGCTGTGGACTGGGCTTCGCGAACATCTGGCCGGTGCTCTTCTCCCTCACCGTTGAGAAAGCTCCCGAACGTAGCGCCGAGCTGTCGGGGCTCATGTGCATGGCGATCTTCGGAGGCGCGATCCTGCCGCCGGTCATGGGCTGGCTGGTCGATACGGCCGGTTTAAGAATCGCGTTCATCGTGCCGCTTTTATCGTTCGGATATCTCATGGTCCTTTCGCTGACTAGAGACGGCGGACGACAGGACGCCTGAAATGGATCCGGCAAACGACGCTCGCTGCGTGCTGACGCTCGATGCCGGCGGCACCAATCTCGTCTTCTCGGCCATCCAGGGCGGCCAAGAAGTCGTCGATCCGATCACCTTGCCCACGTACGGCGACAAGCTTCAGGCCTGTCTCGATAACATCGTGCGAGGTTTTGCCGAAGCCCGCGCCAGGGCTCCGGAGCCTCCGGTCGCCATCAGCTTCGCCTTCCCGGGACCCGCCGATTATCCGCGCGGGATCATCGGCGACCTCCCCAATCTCCCGGCTTTTCGCGGAGGCGTGGCCCTGGGACCGATGCTCACGGACTGTTTCCAGTTGCCCGCTTTCATCAACAACGACGGCGATCTCTTTGCCTTGGGCGAAGCCATCGCCGGCCTCCTTCCGGAGATCAACGCGCGTCTTGCTCAAGCGGGAAGCCCAAAACGCTTCGCCAATCTTCTGGGCGTCACCTTCGGCACGGGCTTCGGCGGCGGCATCGTGCACAACGGCAAGCTCTTTCTCGGCGACAACTCCGCCGGCGCCGAAATCTGGGTGGCGCGCCACAAGATCGAACGTGAAACGAACGTCGAGGAAGGCGTCAGCATCCGAGCCGTACGCCGCGTTTTCGCCGCCAAGGCCGGCATCGCCATGGGAAACGCGCCGGAGCCTCGTGAGATTTATCAAATCGGAACAGGCGAGGTCGCCGGACAGCGTTCAGCGGCAATCGAGGCCTTTCGCCGTCTGGGCGAGGTCGCTGGCGACGCTCTGGCCAACGCCGTCGCTCTCATCGACGGGCTCATCGTCATCGGCGGGGGACTGAGCGGCGCACATCCGCTCTTCCTGCCGGCTCTCGTTCAAGAGATGAACACGCCGTTCATCAATCCCCAGGGCGGTCAGACGCCTCGCCTCGAAACGAAAACCTTCAATCTCGAGGACCCGGCCGATCTACGGCGCTTCCTTCGTGGCGAGACGCGCGAGATTGCCGTTCCCGGCACAAGCCGGAAAGTGTCGTACGATCCGCTGCAACGCATCGGAGTCGGAGTCTCCCGCCTTGGAACGAGCCGGGCCATTTCCATCGGCGCCTACTCCTTCGCATTGGCGTCGCTCGAGTAATGAAGCGCCGAGGATCGCTTCGCTTCAAGCGACGACGGGCGAGGCCGGGATACAGCCAAGCCGCGAGTCCCACTAAACAGGGCGCGTTATAAAGTTCCGCTGGCTTGACGAAAGACGATCCACGGAATATCGTCCGGCAGACGAGACGCGCGGGACTCGATCATGCAATACGGTCACTTCGACGACGAGCGGCATGAGTACGTCATTACCCGCCCCGACACGCCCAAATCCTGGAGCAACTATCTAGGCTCCACCGAATACGGCGCCATCATCACGAACAACGCCGGCGGTTACGGCTTTTACAGGTCCGGAGGGATGGGTCGCTTCATTCGCCTGCGCTTCAACTCGATCCCCATGGATCAACCGGGCCGCTACCTGTACCTCCACGATCACGATTCCGGGGATTATTGGTCCGTTTCCTGGCAACCCGTGGGCAAACCGCTGGATCGATTTCGTTCTGTCTGTCGTCATGGCACGGCATACACCAGCATCTCTTCCGCATATGACGGCATCGACGCGGAGATCACCTATTTCGTGCCGCTCGATCGCCTATTCGAGGTGTGGAAGATCCGACTGACGAACCGATCCGGACGAAGACGCCGTCTGAGCGGTTTCACTTATCTGGAATATGCCGGCAACTGGAACGCCATCGACGACCTGCTCAACATCCAGTACGTGCAATACACAACGCAGATGAAAGTAGTGGACGGGATCATCGACCACGGCACCAACGTCAACATCCCCGCGATGCCCGACAACTTCAAGGAGAAGGATCAGGGACGTCACACTTTCCAAGGCGTGGCGGGAGCCCGGGTCACCGGATACGACACGGATCGCGAGGCGTTTCTCGGGCCTTATCGCACGTATGCCAATCCCGTTACGGTCGAGCGCGGAGAGTGTTCGAACTCTCTGGCCTGGGGCGACAATCCGTGCGGTTGCCTGCAGGTGGAGCTGTCGATCGACGCGCAGGCAACGCGCGAGTTTCTCGTGCTCGTCGGCGTCGGCGGCGCGGATCGGGAGGGCCGGCAAGCGATCGCGGAGTACGCCGACGTGCGTCGGGCCGATCGCGAGCTTGCGCGACTGAGAGACCATTGGCACGCGCGTCTCCAGGGATTCTCGGCTCACACCCCCGACGCCGAGCTGAACAGCACCATCAACGCCTGGGGGATCTACAACTGCCTGATGACTTACACCTGGTCCCGCGCGGCCAGCCTCATCTACTCGGGCATCGATCGAGACGGGCTCGGCTATCGCGACACGGCGCAGGACATCCTGGGTGTGGTGCACGCCATCCCCGACGAGGCTCGCGAGCGTTTGGAGCTGATGATCACGGGTCAGGCGTCGACCGGCGGGGCGTTGCCGGTCGTGCTCCCGTTCAGCCATCGACCGGGGCACGAGGCCGCTCCCAGGGAAGAAGACTATCGTTCTGACGACGCGCTTTGGCTTTTCAACGCCGTTCCGGCATACGTCAAGGAGACGGGCGACATCGCTTTCTTCGAAAAGATCCTACCCTATGCGGACAGGGGCGAAGACACGGTTTTCGGTCACTTGAGACGCGCCATCCAGTTCAATCTCGATCGCCTGGGCGCGCACGGCCTGCCGTGCGGGTTGCACGCCGACTGGAACGACTGCCTGCGTTTCGGCCATGACGGAGAGTCGGTTTTCGTGGCCATGCAACTTCGTCTCGCGCTGGCCGTCTACGTAGAGGTGGCCGAACGATTGGACCAAGCTGGCGAATCGGCCTGGGGCCGGGCAACGCTGTCTCGGCTGGACGACAACCTGCAAAAACACGCATGGGACGGCGAGTGGTTCCTCCGTGGATATCGTCATGACGGAATGAAGTTCGGATCCAGGGAATGCCCCGAAGGACAGATTTTCTTGAATCCACAGACATGGGCCGTCCTGAGCGGAGCCGCCAAACCGGAACAGGCGCGAATCGCGATGCGCCGCGTCCGTGAACGCCTGGCCTCCGACTATGGCCTGGCTCTATGCGACCCGCCGTTCACCAAAACCGATTACAACATCGTGCGCGCCGCGCTCTTCAATCCCGGGCTCAAGGAAAACGGCGGCGTCTTCATCCACACGCAAGGATGGGCGGTCATGGCCGAAGCCGTTCTAGGAAACGGCGATGAGGCTTATCGCTATTTGCGCGCCTATCTTCCGGCCGCGTACAACACGAAGGCCGAGATTCGCGAGATTGAGCCATACGTCGTTTGTCAGTCGACGCATGGCAAGGCCAGCCCCAAACACGGCGCCTCGCGCATCCCCTGGCTCAGCGGCTCGGCCGCGTGGACCTACCACGCCGTCACTCAATACATCCTGGGAATCCGGCCTGAATACGACGGCTTGCGGATTGACCCCTGCATACCCAAGGCATGGGATCTGTTGCGCATCGAGCGACGCTTCCGCGGGAAAGTCCTGCGCATTCTTGTGCGCAACGAAAAGAAAGTGTCGCGAGGCGTTCGGCGGATCGAGCTCAACGGCGAGCAGATACCCCATGACTTCATCCCCGCCGAACGATTGCGGGACGTCAACGATGTCGCCGTCGAGATGGGCTGAGATGCGCGGAGAAGAGTCTCAAACGAAGAACGGCACGACACGGCGGAAACTCTCCCGCGCGCTCATGGAAGAGCTGCGGAACGACATCATCCCTTTCTGGCGCACGCATGGTCCGGACGCCGAGCGCGGCGGCTTCATCGGCCAAATGAGCAACGACCTGAAGGTCGATCAAGCGGCCTCCAAGGGTCTCATTCTGAACGCGCGGTTGCTCTGGTCGTTCGCGGCGTTCTACCTGCATCTCGGCGACGAGTCTTGCCTCGCAATCGCGCGACGCGCATACGATTATATTGAAGAGCGCTTCTGGGACGTCGAACACGGGGGCGCATTCTGGCTGCTCGATCCCGACGGACAACCGCGTGATATGAAGAAGAAGATCTACGGACAGGCCTTTCTTGTATACGCGTTATCGGAGTATCACCGCGCCACGGGCTCGGAGAAGGCGCTTTGTCGGGCGCGGGAGGTTTTCGAGCTCGTCGAGGCGCACGCCCGCGACGTGGATCACGACGGTTATCTCGAGACCTTTGAACGCGACTGGCAACCGGCCGAGGATTTGCGCCTGAGCGACGACGACCTCAACGAGAAGAAATCCATGAACACGCACCTGCACGTCATGGAAGCTTATACGAACCTTCTGCGTGTCTGGCCGGACACGCGGCTCCGCGCGCGCTTGACGGCCCTGATCGACCTCTTCATGCGACACATCCTTGATCCGCGAGGGCGTCAATTCCGGCTCTTCTTCGACGAAGCATGGACCGTGAAGTCCGACCACATTTCGTTTGGTCACGACATCGAGGGAAGCTGGCTTCTCTGCGAAGCGGCCGAGGTCATCGGCAATCCGCGGCTGCTCGATCGCGTACGCGAGCAGGCCCTGGCCATGGCCGATGCCGTCTGGCGCGAAGGCCGGGACGCGGACGGCGGTCTGTTCTATGCGGCCAGTTCGCGGGGCGTCAAGGACAGCGACAAGCACTGGTGGCCGCAGGCGGAAGCGGTGGTCGGATTCCTCAATGCTTTCGAGCTGTCGAAAGAGACGCGCTTCTTCGAGGCCGCCCTGGCTTCATGGCGTTTCATCGAGAATCGCATCATAGACCGGCGTCACGGCGAATGGTTCTGGCGCGTGTCGCGTGACGGCGCGCCGGATCCGAATCAGCCCAAAATCTCCGAGTGGAAATGTCCGTACCACAACGGCCGCATGTGCATCGAGGCCGCCGAACGACTGGAACGTCTCGCGACGTGAATCGTGAGCCGCAGGCCTTCCTGCAACAAAAACTCCATGAATACGACAACGCCGTATTGATGAGGGCTGCGTCATTGCGTTCATTCCCGCACGTTAGTGAAACGCCCGACCGTGATCGAGACGGCCGTTTAGACATCGGCCGCGTCGACATTCACTCATTCCTCGAACAGAACGCCACGGCCCAAACAGGCCACGTCCGATAGCGACGAGCGTCAAGGCCGATCGAACCTTTTTGGATTGCGCGATCGACGAGCGTTTGGAGTAACCTATGACGTCGGTGAACGCCTTGACAAACGACGTCCACGGGAAGAGGAGAGCAATGAACACACGACTGCTTCTTGCCTTGATGATCACGATCGCCCTCGGCGGCGCCGCGATCGTTCCAGCCGCGCCGGAAGCGACGAGCAAGAAACCGTCCGGGGAATCGATCGAGGCGGCCCATCGCGCCAACAACCGAGGAGTGGCCTTGCTCGAGCAGTTCGCCTATGCCCAGGCCGTGGAGGTTTTCCGCGAGGCTCTCGCCCTCGATCCCACGTTGACGATCGCGCGCATCAATCTCGCCATCGCGCTCCTCAACCTTCCCGATCTGCCGGCCGCCGTCGCCGAAGCGCGGCGCGCCGTCGAGACGTCGCCGAGCTTCCCGAACGCTCATTACATCGCGGCGCTTTCGGCGCGCGCTGAAAACCGGGTCGAAGACGCGATCAACGAGTTCAGGCGCGTGCTCGCGTTCGATCCGGAGGACATCGGCGCGATCGTCAATCTGGGACAACTGCATCTGCAGGAACGCCGCTACGAAGAGGCGGAGGCGGCCTTCCGGCGCGCGCTGAAAACGGAGCCTTACAACGCCACGTCCTTGTACAACCTCGCGCTGACTCTCAACCGGAAAGGCGCCGCGGAAGAAGCGCGGCGGTTGATCGAACGTTTTCGCGAGCTGCGCGCGACCGGCTTGGCCAGCAACCTCGGCCAGACCTATCCCGATCAGGGCCGCTACGCCGAAGCGCTCGTGTCGTCGGGATTGGAGCCGGCGCTCGTCGATACGCGCGCGCCCGACGTAAGATTCGACGTCGCTTCATTGTCCGTGGATCAACCCGCTCCGGAGCGAACGGCCGCGGAGTCGGGCCAGGGCGGCATCGTTCTTTTGGACGCGGACGGCGACGGCGATCTGGATCTGCTCGTTGTCGGGAACGCTTCGCTGAAGCTTCTGCGAAACGACGGGCGCGGAGCTTTCTCCGACATCACGAAAGCGTCGAACTTGCCGGCGTCTCTGCTCGACGGCATCGGCGCCCTGCCGGGCGATCTCGACAATGACGGCAAGCCGGACCTCGTCCTGCTGCAGAAGAGCGGAATCCTTTTATTTCGCGGAAACGGCGAGAGTTACATCGACGTCACGGCGAAGGCGGCGTTGCCGGCTCTCAAGCTGGCGTCGGCCGCGGCGGCGCTCGTGGACATTGACCACGACGGCGATCTCGATATCCTTCTCGCTGGCGTGGAAGAGCCCGCGACAGGGGAAGAAAAAGCAAACGCTCCGTCCAGGCCCCGCCTTCTGCGAAACAACGGCGACGGCGCCTTCACCGACGTGACGGACAAGACGGGTTGGACCGCCAGCGGCATCGTGCGGGCGGTCGTGGCCACCGACTACGACAATCGTCGCGACATAGACGTGCTGTTCCTGTCCGAGAGCGGACCGTCGCTCTTTGCCAACCTCCGTGACGGATCGTTCAATGACGTCACATCCAGCGCGGGCCTCGAAGCCGCGGGCCGATTCACGCACGCAGCGGCCGCCGACGCCAACAAGGACGGCTTCACGGACTTCTTCCTCGGCCGGATCGGGGCGCCCGCGCTTTTCGCCATGAGCGACGGACGCGGCCATTTCCAGGTCACGGAAGCGCCTCCCGCGACCGCCGGGACGACGGCGGCGCAGTTCGTCGACCATGACAATGACGGGCTGCTCGATATCATCGGCTTTACGGCGACAAGCAGTTATGTGCTGCGCAACCTTGGTGCGTCATGGAAGCCCGTCTGGGGCGTGGAGAAGGGCGCGGGCGCGGCTAGCGATATTGCTCTCGGCGATCTTGACGGCGACGGCGACGCCGACTTCGTTTTGCGCGAAAACGACGGCCGCCTGCTCATCGGGCGCAACGAAGGCGGAAACCGCCACCGCTCCCTGCAAGTGCGCCTTTTGGGCAGAGTCAGCAACAAGGACGGCGTCAGCGCCAAGATCGAGATCCGCGCCGGCAGCCTGCACCAGAAGTTCGAAACGTACGTCGCATTCCCCGCGCCGGCTCCGGCGGACGTGCGGGTCGGCCTCGGGAACCGAAAAACCGTAGACGCCGTCCGCGTGCTCTGGCCGGCGGGCATTCTCCAGGCCGAGACCGACACGCCCAAGGACGACGCCGTCCTCTCGTTCATGATCAAGGAACTGGATCGCAAGCCTTCATCCTGTCCATATCTCTTCGCCTGGAACGGCGCCGCCTTCGAGTTCATCAGCGACTTTCTGGGCGCCGGTGAGCTGGGATACTGGGAGGCGCCCGGCGTGTTCAATCACCCTGACCCGGACGAATACGTGCGTATCCCGGGCGACAAGCTTCAGGAACGCGACGGACGATACGAGCTTCGCATCAACAATGAGCTGGAAGAAGCCGTTTTTCTCGACCACGCCGAGCTTCTCGTCGTAACGCATCCGGACGACGTCCTGGTGTTTCCGAACGAAGGCATGGTGAGCCCTCCCGGCCGGCCCTTTCGGATTTATGGCGTACGCGACGCCCGCCCTCCGGTTCGCGCCTGCGACGATCACGGCAATGACTTGAGCGATGCAATCGCGCGCATCGATCGCCTATTTGCCGAAGGCTTCGCGCTCCATCCAGTACGTGGATACGCCGAGGAGCACGGGCTGATCCTTGATCTCGGCGCTCCCCGCCAGGGACGCACGCTTCTGCTGCTCACCG
The DNA here is from genome assembly GCA_016934575.1 of Vicinamibacteria bacterium. Lineage (GTDB taxonomy): Bacteria > Acidobacteriota > Vicinamibacteria > Fen-336 > Fen-336 > JAFGSN01. Next base: position 35,152 of record JAFGSN010000107.1, on the reverse strand, counting down.
GTTGGACGGATTACGCCTTTTCGAGCGACAACGTCGCCGCGCATCAGTCGGGATTGCAGCTTGCGCCTCCCGTTCTCGAGGTCCGTGACGCGTCCGGCGGCTGGCAAGTCGTCGTGCCCGAGATCGGCGTTCCGGTCGGACGCCCGCAAACGATCGTGCTCGACGTCACCGACGCGATCTCTCCGACGAGTCGCGAAGTGCGCATCAGAACGAACATGAGGATCTACTGGGATCAGATACTCGTCGGCGCCGAGGACGAGCGTGACGTGATCGAGACTCGACGGATATCGATCTCTCAAGCCGAGCTTCGCTGGCGCGGCTTCTCGGCCGAAGTCACGCCGGACGGCCGAGAACCGTACGGCTATGACTATGAGCGCGTCTCCGCGGTCTCGCCCTGGAAGGTCATGCGCGGCAGCTATACGCGCGCGGGCGACGTGAACGACCTGCTTGCCGCGATCGACGATCGCTTCGTCATCGCGCGACCGGGCGACGAGATCGCCCTGGCGTTCGAGGCGCTCCTTCCGCCGCCCGCCGGCCAAACGCGGACATTTCTGCTGCACGCCGACGGTTTCAGCAAGGAAATGGACATCAACTCGGCCAGCCCGGACACGGTGACGCCCCTGCCGTTCCACGGCATGACGCGTTACCCTTACGACTCATCGGAGTCCTACCCCATGACGGACGACCACCGTCGCGACCTTGAGCAAACCCATACCCGCGTCGTCGGGGCGTCGGTGCCGCGCATCGAGATCACAATCCCGACCGAAGAACGCGACTGACGCCATGGGAACGACGACCGCGCTTCGGTTGAGCGAGTGATCCGCGCCTCGCCGCATTCTCGTTTCTGGCGGTCGTGCACGGCTGTCGGTTTTTTTGTTATGTTTCGAGCAGCCCTTTGAGCGTGGCCATGAATTGATCGACGTCCTTGAAGTCGCGATAAACCGAGGCGAAACGAATGAAAGCGACCTTGTCGATATCGCAAAGCCTTTCCATCAGATATTCGCCCACTTGCACGCTCGGCACTTCATGATCAGGGCTTTCGTGCACCATGGTCTCGACATGATCGACGATGCTCTCGAGCTCTTTGACCGAGACGGGCCGTTTCTCGCAGGCCTTGAGCAGCCCGGCCAGGACTTTCTCCCGATCGAACCGTTCGCGCCGGCCGTCTTTCTTGACGATGAGATGGGGGATCTGATCGATCCTCTCGTAGGATGTGAAACGCTTGCCGCAGCCCAGGCACTGCCGGCGGCGGCGAATGACCTCGCCCTCCTTGCTCTCGCGCGAATCGACGACCCGATCCTCGACTTGACCACAGAAAGGGCACTTCACGTCGTTCTCTCCATGGACGCCTCGGGCGAGGAGTCCGTGATCTCGGCAACGCGGCCCATGGACAGCCCCTCGCGACCGAGGAAGAACAGTCCGAGAGCGAGCACGGGCAAGCTGACGAGCGCATGAGCCGCGATCCCGGCCGCCGCCGCGGTGCTCTTTTCGATGCCGAAGCCGTGTGTGAGCGACAACAGGTAGAACTCGTGAAAGCCGCCCACCATGCCGGGCGTGGGTATCGCGACTCCCACGGTGAGGAAGGCCATCATCAAGAACGTCGCGTGAAACGGCAGGCGCAAGTCGAATGCCGCGTTCGCGAAATGAAAGCCGAGCGCGATCGTCAACCACAGGAGCAGCGACTGTCCGGCGATGACGAGCAGTTGGGGCGCAGGCGCCTTGAGCACCGCCAGGCCGTCGCCGAAGGACGCGAGCGCGTGCGTCAGCGGCCGGGCGATACGCGCGGGCAGACGCCCGAAGAGACCATCAAAAAAACGCAACGCCCGTTCCGCATACACATGGAACAGAACGAGAACGATCAGAACCGCCAACGCCAAGAAACCGACAAGCAGGCCGCCACGCTTCAGGAGATCGAGCAACACGCCCCGCGCCTGCGCGGCCGGCAAAGGCAAGACATAGAGATAAAGACCGAAGAGCAACAGCATCGTTAGGAGATCGAAGAGTCGCTCGAGAATGATCGTCGCAAAGGCGCTTGAAATACGTATCCCTCGTTCCCGGCCAATCAAGTAGGGACGAAGTATCTCGCCCGCCCGTGGAAACACCAGGGCGGCGGAGAATCCGATGATCGTCACCGAAAAAAGGCGCGCGAACCGAACTCGGCTCAGCGGCGCGAGCAGGAAACCCCAACGCCAGGCACGGATCATGTAAGTGAGAAGCGTTGTAATGAAAACCCCAAGCAGCCAGGCAGGCCGCGCGGAGGCGAGAGCCGTGCTCAACCGGGACAAATCGATACCGCGAAAGAACAGGACGAGCAAGAGCGCGGCGAGACCGACGCCTATCGCGAGACGGGCCTTCCTGCTCCTCAGCACGGCGTGATCACTTTCCGCAAGTCTTTGCCCTTGATCGATTTGCGTTATGACGTCTGGGGTGTGACTGTACTACGCTCCGCTCCTTGACGTCAATCAGGTCAGTCCTGTGTCAACTCACGAAAAAGCTGGAGCAGGCGCCCATCGTTCGGAGCCACCGCCAGCCCGGCGCGAACCTCTTCCAGCGCCGCTTCGCGATCGCCCAGTTGCATGGCCTCGCGGGCTTTCCGGAGACGGCTCTCGACGACCAGGGCGGCCTCGGCGTCTTCGAGCAGCGTACGGGCTTCCGTGTCGTATGGATCGAGCGCCAATACGGCTCGCGCCTCATCCATCGCACGCTGGTAGTGCCCCTGAGTCAAGAATGCTTCAGCGCGCGCAATGCTGGCGCGCGCGCGAGTCGGAAGCGGCGCCAGGGCCGCCGGCGACAAAACAAGCCGTGGCGTCGATGGACTTCGCAAAGAAACCGGCGGAGGAGAGGGTGAGGCGATCCGTGCCGAAGGAGCCGGAACCGGCATGATGCTCGGCTCTGAAGGCGATGACGATTCCATCGTCGTTATCGGCGTCGGTCTTGTCCGAGCGCGGCCAAGAAGAATCAAACCCAGCCCGCCCAGGAGAATGGACAGACCGATCACGATCACCACGAGGAGCCATCGCGGCGGCACGAATCGAGCCGCGCGCTTCTCGATCCGCGCCGCCAGAGCATCGGAAAGCGTCGGCGCTTCCGACTCCAGATCGACCGCCAGCGCGCGTGGCCGCGGCGTCGAGCGCACGAGCAGGCCCCGGTCCGAGGCGCTCATCCAGTCTGACGATCCCCCCAGATCGAGCAGGGCCTGCACGAGATCCGCCGCCATCGACCGCGCGTCGGCATAGCGCTCACACGAATCGCGCGCCAGAGCCCGTGAGAGCACCGCGCGCAAGCGGGTCCATTCGTCATTCTGCGGAAGCGTTCTGAAATCAGGCGTCTCGTTGGTGATCTTGTACAACACGGCCGCCACCGAATCGGCCTTGAACGCCCGCTCTCCGGTCACAAGCTCAAAAAGAATGAGCCCCACGGAAAAGAGATCGCTTCGTCCGTCCACGCCGTCGCCGCGGATCTGCTCCGGCGACATGTAACTCGGGCTGCCGACGATGCCGCTCCCGGTTCCGGTCGAAGCCGCATCGACGAGACGCGCCACGCCAAAATCCATGATCTTCACCGGCAGCCCCATGGGAAGAAAGACGTTCGAGGGTTTGATATCCCGATGAACGATCCCGTGTTCGTGGGCATGTCCGAGGCCGGCGAGAATCTGCAAAACAATCGGCAACGTCGCTCGGGGATCGGGACGAAGACCCGCCGCGATGGCTCGCGCCAGATCCATGCCCGCGAGAAGCTCCATGGCGATGAACGGCGCGCCTTGATGCACGCCCAACTCGTAGATCGTCACGATGTTCGGATGTTGGAGCCTGGCGGCTGCTTGCGCCTCACGACGAAAGCGCTTCTGCGCTTCCTCGGCCGTGCTCTGGGCCAGAGACATGACCTTGAGAGCAACGTCGCGTTCGAGCGTTTCGTCGCGACCGCGGTAAACGACGCCCATCGAGCCCTGGCCGAGGAACTCGATCACCTGATAACGTCCAATCTGGGCGGGATGCGCCACGTGAGGCATCATACCGCACCTTCAATCGCTTGACGGTCCGTCCCGATTTGCATAGTCTCGCTGCTTGATGCGCGCCGTCATCCAACGCGTTTCCCGCGCTCATGTCTCGATTGAGGGGAAACGCGTGGCGGCAATCGGCCGCGGATTGCTCGTTCTCCTCGGCGTCGATCGGGATGACACCGAACAGGACGCCGCATACCTCGCTGAAAAGACGGCTTACTTGCGCGTTTTCCCGGACGAGAACGGCCGAATGAACCGCTCGGCGCTCGAAGCCGGCGGAGCGCTGCTTGTCGTTTCGCAGTTCACGCTCTTCGGCGACTGCCGTAAAGGACATCGTCCCAGCTATTCACAGGCGGCCGACCCCGATTCGGCGGAACGGTTGTATCGCGCCTTCGTGGTCCGATGCCGAGCATACGGCCTGCCTGTCGATGAAGGCGTGTTCCGCGCCATGATGAACGTTGAGCTGGTCAATGACGGGCCGGTCACGCTGCTGCTCGACAGCCGACGCGGGATCGAGCCGTGAATAAGGCCCGCTGAAACGATGGAACGTGGCCGAGCGCTCAGCCGCCCTTGCACATGATGACGATATCGCGCAGACCGCGCGTGACGTCGATGACGCGCGCTTCGTCGGCCGGCTTGCACTGCGGACAAGGCGGCGGGACGGCAAGAGCGTTCTCCATCTGTTTGAGCGCGTCCGCGTTGCACGCCTGCCGGCCCATGGATTTGAGCACGCGAAGCGCCGTTTCACGGACACCGATATCGGGATCGCGACATCCGAATGCAACGTAGGGAGCACCGTCGCATCCATGCTTCTTGAGCTCGAACAGCGCCCTCCGCTTGTCGGCGACACTCCCTCTCTGAAGTCCTTTCATGAGCATATCGATCGGAATCACGTCCTGAAGCTCTTTGACTTTCGTTATGCCGCCTCTTTTAGCGATGTCAATGGCGTCGGCGATCTGTTTGATCAGGGCATTGTCGGCTCCAATAATCGACCTGGCCCGATCCAGAGCTTTTTGGGCCTCCGCCATCCTCTTCGAAGGAGCGTCACGGAAGTAAATCGAGGATGCAACGAGCAAGGCTTCGGTCCTCTCGAACGTTTTATCGAGGACCACGGCTTGACGTGCGGCCGTGATGGCCTCGTCATAACGCTTTGCATAGAAAAGCGACCACGCCAGCCCCTGGCTGGCCGGAACGCTCTTCGCATCGATCGTGAGCGCCTTCCTGTAAGCATCCACGGCGTCGGCAGTTTGCTTGGGGGTCATCTCCCGGTAGAGATAACCGAGGTTGATCCACGCCTCGGCTCCCTTGTATTGAGGATTCGCGACGACCTTCTGCAACTCGGCGATTCCCTCCGCATACTGATCGTTTCGTCCGAGAGCCAGGCCGTAGGCGATACGGTAGTCAAGGTTCGCCGGCGCCAGCGACACGGCGCGGGCGAACGGGGACACCGCCTTGTCGACCTCGCCCGTGAACGAGTACGCGAGCCCCATCTCGAACTGCAGTTCATGATCGTCGGGAAGTTTCTTGATCGCGGCCTCGAGAGGCTCGACGGCCGCGGTGCGCTTCTCGACAGCCCCGTTGGGATCGCCCTTCTCCAGAAGCGCATCCGCTTTGCGCAGCAGAAGCTCGCCATATCTTTTTTGCATTGGGCCCGCGTGCGGCATCGCCTGGGCGTACTTCTGGGCCAAAACAAGCGCTTCATCCGTCTTGCCGTCGCGCTGCAAAAGCGAGACGAGCGCCACCGCGGCGTCGGCGTAATTCGGATCGACCTTGAGAGCATCCTCGAAAGCTCCCTTGGCCCAGGGAACGTTCGCTCCCTCGTAAAAGATTTTGCCCAAAATCGTCAGCGCCAGAGGACTGGATCCGTCGATGAGCTTGGCTTCCTGAGCCTTGCCGATGGCGTCTCCCCAGGTGTTCTTGTTCGCGCTGACAAGCGCCAATGCAAGGGCCGCGTAACCCTCGGCCGTGTCCGTGTCGGCGTCGACGGCGGCCTGAGCTGTTTCCACGGCTTCGGCCGCCTTTCCAGCCGCAACCAGCGCCAGCGCGAGATTCGCCCTCAAGCGCGAGCAATCGGGAACAAGCTCGGCGGCTTTGCGGAAAGCCGCGACCGCTTCTCCGGTCCGCCCGAGAACGAGCAGCGCCGCGCCATGAGCTTCATGAGCGTCGGCGGACTGAGGCGAAACCTGCAGCGCCCTCTGGGCCGTCTCGAGAGCGATCTTGGGATCGTCGATTCGAGCCTGCGCGCGAGCCAGGACAGCGAGCGCGGCGGCGTTCGGATCGATCTTCACGGCCTCTTGCGCATGCGCCAGGGCCGCGGACGCCGGGCCGCGGAGAAGCTCGTAGGACGCCAAGGTCGCCAGGGCGTGAGAACGCGCCACTCCTTGCGCGCTTTGAGCCCAGGCCTGGACCGCGGCGCCGGCTTCGTTTCGCTGGCGCGCACGAATCTGTACGTCGAACAAAGCCCGTCGCGCCTCGATGGACGCCGGATTTTTTTCCACGAGTTTCTGTAGCATTTTCACGGCGTCCAAGGGCTTGCCCTTTTCGACCCTCATCTTGGCCTTGGCGACGGTTTCCTCGACCTTGTCTTCCGCCAGAGTGGGCCCGGCGGCCATGATCAGGGCTGTGGCGGCTACGATCAGTATTCTCATCGGATTCTTCCTCGGGAAATATAGGACGCTAGGACAAGATCATACAACAAGCGCGCGCTCCGGGAAACCGCCGCCGCTTGGATTGTCATTTTCATGAAACCAAAGGCATGTCTCGTGCGTATAAATGAGTAAGAAGGCCATGCTGACGCGCTTTCCTGTGGCCAATCCCGCCGATTACGCGACCCGCTGAAAACTCCTTCCGCCCCCACTGAGGGGAACGATCCCTCCTTTGTGCCCGCGAGCGGTTGACGCGCCCCAGGACTTTTTACATTCTTTTACAATCAACCGTCGCATCGGTTGAAGATACTTGAGGGGAAACATGGATCTCGAAATCTTGCAGGAAGCGTTATCCGCGGCAAATCTTGACGGCTGGTTGCTCTACGATTTCCGCGGATCCAATCCGATCGCGCGGCGCATCGTCGGCCTGGCCCCCGAGCGGCACACCACCCGGCGCTGGTTCTATTTCATTCCGCGAAAGGGCGCGCCCACCGCCGTCGTTCATGCCGTGGAGTCCCGGAGTCTCGGCAATCTACCGGGAACGGCCGCGGTGTATCGCTCCTATCGCGATCTCGAAAGCGTCCTCGGCCGCTGCCTCAAGGACAAACATCGTATCGCGATGGAGTACAGCCCTGGAGGCGCTCTGCCGTATGTCGGACGCGTGGATGCGGGAACGATCGAGATGGCGCGCGCGCTCGGACCCGACATCGTCAGCTCGGCCGACCTCGTGCAAATCTTCGAGGCGCGATGGACGAAAGATCAGAAGGATTTGCACGATCGAGCGGCGGAAGGAGTGCTCGCGGCGAAAAACGCCGCGTTTGACCTCGTTCGTATGCGCTTGAAAGGCAAAGCGTCGATTTCCGAAAGCGAGGTTCAAAAATTCATCATTGAAGAGTTCGGTCGCAGGCGTCTCGCCTTCGATCATCCGCCTATCGTGGCCGTCAACGAGCACGCCTCGAATCCCCATTTCGAGACCTGTCCGGGCGAGCGTGATCGACCGATCCGACGCGGAGACCTGCTGCTCGTCGATCTCTGGGCCAAGCTGGCGGAACCGCCCGAGGCCGTCTATTACGACACGACCTGGATGGCCTTCTGCGGGGACGAGGCCCCCGAGAGAATGCGCGCGGCATGGGAAGCCGTGCGTGACGCGCGGGATGCCGCGATCGCGTTCGTTCAGTCCGCCGCGACGTCGCGTCGGGCGATTCGCGGGTGCGACGTGGACGACGTCGCCCGAAGCGTAATCGAGCAACGCGGCTATGGCGATTACTTCATTCACCGCACCGGCCATTCGATCGGCACGGAGGTTCACGGCAACGGCGTCAACATCGACAACTTCGAAACTCGCGACGAGCGGCGGATCATCCCGGGGCTGTGTTTTTCCATCGAGCCCGGCGTGTACCTGCCCGAGTTCGGCGTCCGCAGCGAAATCGACCTTTACTTCGGCGAGGACGCGGCCGAAGTTACGGGCGCGATCCAGAAAGACCTGTTGTTTCTGGCGTGACCGTCCCTGTTGGAAGAATTGGGCGGCGTGTGGCCGCCACGCTACAATACTTCGGCCTCGGAGCGATTAAGAACCCGCCGACGCGACCGTGACGAGTGAAAGGAAGCGGACGCGGATTCACATGTTGAAATGACTCGTCGTATTCCTCTTCGCAACAACGCGCTGGCGATTCTGGCGATCGCCGTGGGGGCGGCGCTCTTGCTCATCGGCATCCCTCAGCTCCTGCGCTCGAGCCGGGCCTTCGCGCCGGACTTCCTCGTCTCGGCGGTGCTCCTCGGCCTGACCGTTCTCAATCTGATCCTGCTGCTGATCCTGCTGCTCGTTCTCGGCCGCAATCTCATTCGCATCCTGATGGAAAGACGACGAGGCGTTCTCGGCGCCCGATTGCAGATGCGCCTTCTTCTCGTCTTCCTGATCATGGCCGTCGGGCCGGCGCTGCTCATGCTCTTGATCGGCAGCGATCTGATCCAACACACGGTGGATCGCTGGTTCAACGTGGACGTGGAGAGGATCCTCTCCTCCTCGCAAACGCTCGGTTCCGCTTTAAGGGAATCCGTGGCGGTTCGCTCCCGCATTCATGCCCGAGTCCTGGCGCGCGAGATCAGAGCGCGCCGGCTGCTCGATCCCGCTTATCAGTCTCGATTGCGCGGCGTGGTCACGCGGCGCGCGCGCGAGCTTCAAATCGATGCCGTGAACGTTTTCGGACAAGATGGAGAGCTCGTGGCCGTGATGAATCCCACGATTCCCACCGGGCCGTTCGGACGCGCCGGCAGCGATCCTCTGGCCGAGATTGCGCTGCTCGGACGGGAAACCGAAGACTCGATTCCTTACGCTTCCGGCGAGCTCATCCGCGTGGCGGTTCCGGTGACGACGCCGGACGCCGACGTCGCCGGAGCGGTCGTCGTCTCGACGTTTCTGCCGGGCGAGATCGCCGGCGAGGTCCGGGAGGTGGAACGACACTACGTGAGCTACCAGCAAGCGCTCACGTTCAAAGAGCCGATCAAGGCGTTCTACGTGTCAGTTTACATATTCCCAGCTTTGCTGGTGCTGTTCGGCGCGGTATGGCTCGCCCTATATTTGTCGCGTCGGATCACGACTCCCGTCCGGCTCGCCGCAAGCGGCGCCGAGCGCATCACCGCCGGCGAGAGAAGCGTGCGCCTTGATTTTCCTCCGGGCGACGACGAGTTTGCCAACCTGATCGCATCCTTCAACCGCATGTCCGAGCGCTTGACGCGCAGCGAGGAGGAGGTGGAATACAACCGCGAGAGCCTCTCTCGGAAAAACCAGGAGTTGGAGGAACGACAGCGTGTCATGGAGACGGTGCTCGAGGCGGTGGGCACAGGCATTCTCGTAGCCGACGTGGAGGGCACGGCGACGGTCGTCAACGCCGCCGCATGCCGATTGCTCGACCTCGATTCCGGCGCCGCGGGACGCCGCGTCTCCGATGTTCTGACAGGACCAGGGCGCGAGGAGATCGCCGATCTCGCTCGGCGCGTGCTCTCCGGACGCATGACGCGGGCAGAAAAGGAGATCCGCGTCCCCGTTCCATCGGGCGAACGGCACATGGCCGTCACCGGCGTTCCGCTCTACGCTTCCCTGACCTCGCGACCCGGGGTCGTGATCGTCCTCGACGACCTCACGACGCTCGTTCGCGCTCAACGCGTCGCGGCGTGGGGCGAAGTGGCGCGGAAGCTCGCGCACGAGATCAAGAATCCGCTGACGCCGATCCAGCTCTCGGCGCAGCGCATTCGCAAAGCCTATCTCCGTTCAGCGCCGGATCTCGAGAAAATCGTCACGGACGCGACGCGGACGATCGTCGACGAAGTCGCGGCTCTCAGGAATCTCGTGGACGAATTCGCGCAGTTCGCACGGTTGCCGGACGTGAGGCCGGTGCCGACCGATCTTCACGAGCTCATCGAGCAGACGCTCGCGCTTTACGATGGATTGTTCGGAGGCGTTCACTTCGAGCGAGAGTATGCGACCGAGACTCCTCGGGTCCGGCTGGATCCGAGTCAGCTCAAACGGGTGCTCATCAATCTCGTGGACAACGCGATCGAGGCCATGAACCGCAAAGGAAGGATCCGCATCCGTACCGAGGTCGATCGGCAAAACGGACGTCTTCGTTTGATGGTCGTCGATGACGGCCCAGGGATATCGGAGGAGCGTCGCGACAAGCTCTTCGTTCCGCATTTCTCAACCAAGAAACGCGGCGGCGGCCTCGGTTTAGCGGTCGTCAGCCGGATTCTCGAAGAGCATCAGGCGACGATCCGCGTGGAGGCGCATCAACCCAGAGGCGCATGTTTCGTGGTCGAGTTTCCGCTGTGACGCGCCACGGGAAGGCTCACGGCACGTCAATGCTCATGACGGCTGTTACACGGAGAGACGATGAGCGAAAGCATACTGATCGTTGACGACGAATCAGGCGTGCGGGCCTCGCTGTCGGGCATACTAGGCGACGAGGGTTACAGCGTCGAGACGGCGGACTCAGGCGAGGATTGCCTGACACGACTGGCGAGAGGACATCACGACCTCGTGCTGCTCGACGTCTGGCTGCCTGGAATGGACGGCCTCACGACTCTCTCCCGAGTCCGTGAGCTAGAACCCGACCTGCCGATCGTCATGATTTCGGGCCACGGCACGATCGAGACGGCGGTCAAGGCCGTGCGCCTGGGCGCGCTCGATTTCATCGAGAAACCGCTCTCGCTCGAGAAGACTCTCGTCGCGGTGCGCAACGCGTTGCATCAACGCCGCCTCGAATGGGAAGTGCGAAGCCTGCGTCGTGAAGTCGAGCAAAAATGGCTGATGGTGGGCGAGAGCCCGGCCATTTGCGGCTTGCGCGCGGATATCATGCGGGCGGCGCCGTCTCACGGTCGAGCGCTCATTTTCGGCGAGAACGGAACCGGCAAGGAGCTGGTGGCCCGCAACATCCACCTGCACAGCCGGCGCTCGAGCGGCCCTTTCATCGAGGTGAATTGCGCGGCGATTCCGGAGGAACTGATCGAGAGCGAGCTGTTCGGGCACGCGCGTGGCGCCTTCACCGGAGCTCATATGGCGCGCAAGGGCAAGTTCGAGCAGGCCGACGGCGGCACGCTTTTTCTCGACGAGGTCGGCGACATGAGCTTGAAGACGCAAGCCAAGGTGCTGCGAGCCCTTCAAGAGCAGCGGGTCGAGCCGCTGGGAGGCGGCCCGGCGACTCCAATCGACGTCCGTGTCATCGCCGCGACCAACAAGGACCTTCTTCAGCAAATCGAGAAGCGCCTCTTTCGGGATGATCTCTTTTTCCGACTGAACGTCATCCCCTTTCATGTGCCGCCGCTGCGCGAACGGCGTTCGGATATCCCGCTGCTCGCGCGTCATTTCGTCGCGCGACTGGCTCTGGAATACGGCCGCCGTCCGAAGGAGCTGACGACGGAAGCTCTCGGTGTCCTCTCGGCGCTGCCGTGGCCGGGCAACGTTCGCGAGCTGCACAACGTCATCGAACGGCTGTTCATCATGTCGCCCGGAGAGAGGATCCGCGCCGAGGACGTCCCGCAGCCGTCTTTCTCCCGACCAGAGCCGCCGGCGCCATGCGTGCCACAGAAAACAAGCGGCGCGACGCTGGCGGAGGCTCGTGATGCCTTCGAGCGACAACATATCTGGAAGACCTATCAGGCGTGCGGCGGCAACATGAGCCGCACCGCCGAGGCGCTCAAGGTCGAGCGCTCGAATCTCTATCGCAAGATGAAGGCCTTCGGCCTTCTGCCCTTGCGCAAGAGCGGCGCCACGCGAACCGCGCCCTGACACGGAGCCGTTTCTCCCGGACATGAAACACGAAGACGCCCACGCCCCGCGAACACGAAACAGTCGTGCGATCCTGATCTCCATCGCGGGCTGGATCGCCGCATCGTCATGGGTCACGCTGTGCTTGCGATGGTTCGATGATGGATCGCCATGGCGGCCGGCCGTTCTTTCCGCCGTATCGCCCCTGCCGATATTCATTGTGTTTGCCGCCTCCTGCGCATTCTGGTTGAAAAATCGCTGGCGCTCGCTCCGGGTTTTACCGACCCGCTCCGACCGGATCTTGACGTTTTTAGCATGCGGACTGGCATTGTTTTTCCGACTGCCCATGGCATGGCAAGGCGCGGCAGGATATCTCACGCCTGATGGAGCCTTATCGGGCCTCCTATCGATTCACATCCGCGACGGAGTCGATCACCTCGTCTTCGTGCCTCGAGTGCCGTACAGCGGCAGCCTCAAAGCGCACATCACGGCGATGATGGCGCTCGTGATCGACGCGCCGCGCGCTTTCGCGCTAACTTCCACGTTCTTCTACGTCCTGTTCGTCGCCGCCGTCTGCCGGCTCGCCGGATTCCTTGATCAAACGAAGACGCGAATTTCCCTGCTCGCCGCGGGTCTGCTCGTCGCCTTCGCTCCTCCATTCATCACGCGTTATAGCCTGAGCAATGACGGGAACTACGTGGAAGTGCTGGCGCTCGGTGCCTGGGCTCTCGTCTTGGCCTGCCTTTTTGCCCAAAACCAGGCGCGACGACCCCATCGCGCCCTTGCCGCCGGCGTCTTGCTGGGCCTGGCGTTCTGGTGCCATATCCTGGCCCTCTACTACATCGCGACATTCGGGCTCGTTCTGGCGATCTCCGGACCACGGGTCTGGAAATCGTGGCTGAATTTTGGTTTCGGAGCGACTCTCGGGTACATGCCGGGGATCATCTGGAACGCCAGTCACGATTGGCGCAGTTTTTCGTACATATTCGGAAACAAGGCGGTCGGCGAACTGTCGCAAGGACCCGGCGTTATCGAGCGACTCGGATTGTTGCTCCACGAGCAATTCCCCGTTCTCATGGGCTATGAGCCGATCGAGCCGTCTTGGCTCGACGTATCGCGCAGAGTGATCGCCTGGCTGGCGATCGCCAGCGTCGTCTTCGCGCTCGTCCAGGCCGGCGCTCGCGCCTGGCGGGGATCCCGCCCGGATCGCGTGTTGATCGCCTTCGCAATGGTCAACATCGGCGTCTGCGTCTGCGCGTTGCCGCACGTTCCGGGCATCCCGCGCTATATCCTCTTTCTCATCACGCCCGGCGCCGTTTTCATCGCCACGGCGTTCAACGGCCGTCGAGCGCGAATCTGGCTCACGACGCTCATACTTTTTGGCGCCGCGGGCTCGTGGGCGCTCTGGCCGGCCGCTCGTCACAGGGATCAGGAGCGACGGCGGCTCGTAACGGGCATGGAGCGGCTGGGCGTGCATCACTGTTACACGGATTTCAGCCTGGCTCCGATCATCGGTTTTCTTTCCGAAGAGCGGATCATCTGCTCGGCGAAGCTCGGCCCAACGACGACCGAGTACTTCTTCGAGCATCGCCGCGCCGTTGAAGCCGCGTCCGAAGCGGCTTTCGTGCCGATCAACCTGGCGGCGGCCGCCAAGATCGAGCGCCGGCTCGGCCGACTCGGCGTGAGTTATCAGCGCACGAATCTCACTCGACCGGTGCTCCATCGCCTTTCCCGCAAGGTGGACCCTCAGGAGCTTTTTCCTCACCGTCGGTTCCCTTGGAGATAGGCGCGGGCAGAGTGCGCCGGTATACATCGCGAGCCGGCAATCCAAGCCGACGCGCCACTTCTTTCACCGCCTGACGTCTCCTGAGGCCCGAGCCGACGATCTGAGCATAAAGCTCCTCGGGAGAGACCTCGGGCCGCGGCTCGGCATCCCTGGCGCCGGAAACGACGAGAACGATCTCGCCCTTGATCTCCGGCCGATCCGACAAGGAACGACGGATATCGGATAGCCGGCCGCGAGCATGCTCTTCATGAAGCTTGGTGGCCTCTCGACAGAGGAAGGCCTCCCTGTCTCCGGCCGTGGCGATCAGAAGATCCAGAAGAGAGAGGATTCGAACCGGACTCTCGTAGAGAACGAACGTTTCACGTCGCAACCCCAGATCCTCCGCGGCCTGACGCCGCGCGGCGAACCGGACGGGAAGAAATCCGACGAAGAGGAAATGATCCGTCGGCAATCCGGAAACGGACAGGGCGGTGACTGCGGCGTTGGGTCCGGGCACGGGAAAAACGGCGAAACCCGCGGCGCGAGCCGAACGGACCAGTCGATATCCCGGATCCGAGATTCCAGGCGTTCCAGCGTCGCTGACGAGGGCGACGTCATGGCCGTCGCCAAGGACCTCGATGATGCGCCCGCACTTCGCGCGTTCGTTGTGCTCGAAGAAAGACGTCGTTAGCGTTCGAATGCGAAAATGACGGAGCAGGCGCCCCGTCCGCCGGGTGTCTTCACAAGCGATGAGATGAACCTCGCGCAACACGCGCAGCGCCCTGAGACTGATGTCCTCGAGATTGCCCAGCGGCGTGGCTACGACGAATAATCGTCCCGCGCCGTTCTGTTGATGGACGACACATCGCGTCGAATCATCGCCCGCCATGCTAGAAGATGGTCCTCTTTGAAACCGGCATGGCGGGCCGTGACTGGAGACGCCCGAAATCGGACAAGACCGCCCTCCTTGACACCCAGAAGGCCATGACCTAGCATCTCATGTTCCGGGGTCTTCGGACGAGGGTTTTTCATCCAGAGGCCGCCGGATCGGCAAGCAGTGTCTCTTCAAAAAGAGTATCGAGGGGGGGGTTGAGCGAGTTTTGGCCGAAATCAGGATGCAGGACGGAGAGTCGATCGAGAATGCTTTGCGCCGATTCAAGCGCAAAGTGCAGCAGGAAGACATCATCAAGGAAATCAAAAAGCACAGTTTCTACATGAAGCCCGGCGATAAACGCCGAGCCAAGCAGGCTCTTGCCCGCAAACGCAGCCGAAAGAAGAGTCGTCGAGAGGCCAGTTAGCGGCGCGGACGGCCTCGCGAGAGGAAAACGTTCTCACGCAGTGAAAGCGAGCCCGCAAGCGGCGTTCCGAAAGAGATCGGAAGAGTCGAGGAGCGGGCCACGCGAAGCTCAAAAAATGACGCGAATAGCTCAAGACAGGGAGAAGAGCCGGACATGAAGATCACAGAACGGCAGATCGAGGATGTTCACGTCCTAGACGTATCCGGAAAGATACAGATTGGAGAAAGCGACGAGGCGCTTCGGGAGGCCGTGGCGAAACTAGTCGACTCCGGCAAGACCAAGATTCTTCTGAATCTCGCCGACGTGCCGTACGTGGACTCCGCAGGCCTGGGCGAGATCGTCCGCTGCTATACGATGGTCCTCCGGAAGGGCGGCCGGTTGAAACTCGTCAATCTGACCAAGAAGATCCGGGACCTCCTGGCGATCACGAAGCTATTGACGGTTTTCGAGACCTTCGAATCCGAGAACGAAGCCGTCAAGAGCTTCTGAGCCAAGGCGCCTGGCATCGCTTGAGAAGCGTCGTCTCCCTGATGAAACAGGGGCCGGGGTTTCTCGCAATGGTATCTTATCGGGGCTGGAAGGCTGCGGATGTCGAAGCTCAGCGCTCTGCTCATCTCGCTCCGACCTCATCAGTGGACGAAAAATCTTTTTGTCTTCGCCGCGCTGATCTTCGATAAACATCTGTTCGTCCTGCCGGCGGTTCTGCGTACTTTCCTGGCCTTCTTGCTGTTCTGCGCGCTGTCGGGAGCTGTTTATCTCATCAACGATATCGCCGACATCGAACGCGACCGCCAACATCCGCGCAAGAGACTGCGGCCCATCGCGCGCGGCGCGCTCTCTCCGGGAACGGCGACCGCGGCGGCCGTCGCGCTAATCGCGACCGCCCTCCTGGCGTCGGCGTATCTGGGATCGATCTTCGTCCTGTGTTCCGCGGCCTATGTCCTGCTCAACATCCTCTATTCTTTCAAGCTGAAAAACATCGTCATCATGGACGCCATCAGCGTCAGCTTTGGATTCGTGATCCGGCCCGTGGCTGGCGCCGTCGCCATTCCGGTGGCGATCAGCGACTGGCTGCTGATCTGCGCCCTGCTCCTAGCCCTCTTCTTGACGATGTGCAAGAGAAGGCACGAGCTCACGCTGCTCAACGCCGGGGCGATGGAACACCGCGCCATCCTGTCGGAATACGACCCCTACTTCCTGGATCAAATGATCGCCGTCGTGACCGCATCGAGCGTGACCGCGTATGCCATCTACACCACGGCGCCCGCGACGATCGAGAAGTTCCAGACGCACCGACTGACATGGACGATTCCTTTCGTTCTATACGGCATCTTCCGCTATCTGTATCTCGTTCATCGCAAAGATCAAGGCGGCAGCCCGACGGATCTTCTGCTCGCTGACCGGCCGCTGATGATCAATGTGGCTCTCTGGGGACTTGCTGTCGTGCTCATCCTCTACACGGCGGGCGAGCCGAGCTGGCCCTGGGCGCACTGAGGGCAAGGAAGGACACATGAGCTTCGAGATCCAATCCACAGACGTCGACGTCGAAGAGATCATGCGCTTGATTCGAAAACGCATCGAGGAGAAGAGGCAGGGTCTTTACACCGACGAGGAGATCCGCGAGATCGCCGAGCATCGTCTCGACGCCGTTCTCGACGCGCACGAGTTCAACAGCGATCTGATCGACGACTTCCGCTCCTCGCGCTGGAACTTCCGCTTTGACCCGCGCACGATCTACGAGAGCAGCCGCGGAGTCGTCGGCCGACTGCTCGAGTCGACGCGCGGCCTGCTGCGGCCCGTACAGAAGCTCTTCTGGAACCCCAACCCGATGATCGCCGCGCTCTCGCGGCAGTCGGATCTCAACGCGTTTTACATCCAGATCTTCCACAACCTCGTTCAGGAGGTCACCAAGCTGAACCTCGAGGTCCAGAACCTCAAGAACCGCGTGCTCGAGCTGCAAGGACGGCTCGAATTCCAGATCCGCCGTGAGAAAACACTCGAGACAATGGTTCTGCGCGACGAACCCGCGGACGCTCCTCCGCGGCCGCGGGAGGAGCCTCGGGGTTGAGGCTTGCGTTCGTCGTCCAGCGTTATGGGCTCGAGATCGCCGGCGGCGCGGAGTATCACTGCCGGCTCATCGCCGAGCATCTCGCTCGCCATGCTCGGGTCGAGGTGCTGACGACCTGCGCCAAAGACTACATCCGATGGGCCAACGAATACGCCGAAGGAATCGAGACGATCAACGGCGTCACGGTGCGACGTTTCAAGGTCAAACGCACGCGCGATCCGGAGAAATTCGCCGCCTGGAGCCGGCGGGTCTTCGACGAAAGCCATGCTCCCGGAGACGAGTTGCGTTGGCTGGAGGCGGAGGGCCCGTTCTCGCCGCGGCTCATCCGTTTTCTCCAGCGCCACGCCGAAAGCTATGACCACATCGTCTTCTTCTCGTATCGTTACTACACGACCTACCACGGCGTCTTGGCGGCGCCGCACAAGGCGATGCTCGTGCCCACCGCGGAGGATGACGGCGTCTATCGTCTCTCGATCTTTCCGCCCCTGTTCCGCCGCCCCCGCGCCATCGTCTACAACAGCCCCGAGGAACGGGACATGATCGTGAAGAGCGCGCAAAACGAGCATGTTCTTGGAGACGTTGTCGGTGTCGGCTCGGCCCTGCCCGCGCAATATGATCCCGCTCGTTTTCGCGATCGCTTCGGCGTCAAGGACCACTTCGCGTTGTACGTCGGACGGATCGATCGCAACAAGGGTTGCCCGCAAATGCTCGATTATTTTCTGCGCTTCAGGCGCGATCGCGGTTCACAACTGCGGTTGGTGCTCATCGGCCAGGCAATCGTCGGCATTCCTGAAAACGAGGCGGTCCTGCCTCTCGGATTTCTCGCCGATCAGGACAAGTGGGACGCTCTCGCCGCCGCCGATCTCCTCATCATGCCTTCCGCGCTCGAGAGCCTATCAATCGTGACGCTTGAGGCCTGGTGGGCGGAACGGCCGGTCCTGGCCAACGCTAAATGCGCGGTCCTGCGCGGCCAGTGCCTGCGCTCGAACGCCGGCCTATACTACTCGAATTATGACGAGTTCTCCGAGGCGTTGACGTTGCTCGATCAGAACCCGGAATTGCGTCATGCGCTCGGCCGCAACGGCCGTGCGTACTACGACCGCCATTACTCCTGGGAGGTCATTGAGGAGAAGTATCTGCGGCTTTTCTCGATCATCGCGCGACAATCGGCGGCGCAGAATCCGCCGGCGACGAGACCGCCGGAGTCCGCCAGGGCATGACGGCCGTCCATCAGTTGCTCGCGGCGCTCTCGTATGGTGACGCCATTTCGGACGAGGCGCTCACGATTCGCGGGCATCTGCGCGAGGCCGGCTTGGCATCGGACATCTTCGCCGAGGGCGTGCATCCCCGCATGTCGGGCGAAGCACGACCGCTCTGGGAATATCCCGGCCGTTCTTCGGCCGGCACCGTGTGTCTGTTTCATTTCTCGATCGGAAGCGCCGCCGGACCCATGATCTTTCACGCCCCGGATCGTCTCGTCATCATCTACCACAACATCACGCCAGCGCACTGGTTCCTCGGCTTCCACCCGCACCTGGCCGGCCTGTGCCACAACGGCAGACGCGAGCTTGATGCCTTCGCCGGACGAGCCGAGCTGGCGCTGGGCGACAGCGAATTCAACCGTCGCGAGCTTGACGCCGCCGGTTTCCGGCGCACCGGAGTGTTGCCGATCGTGCTTGACGTCCAGCGATATCGTCAACCGCCCGCGCCGCTCATCCGGCGTTTCTATCGCGATGGTCGCCGAAACGTCCTGTTCGTCGGTCGCATCATCCCCAACAAGAGAATCGACGACCTCATTCGCGTCTTCGCCGTATACCAGAGATACATCGAGCCGCGCAGCCGCCTGCTGCTTGTCGGCGATCATCGCGGCCATGAGCGTTATTTCGACCGTCTTCGAGAGATGGCGCAAGCGCTCCGCCTCGACGAGATCGTCTTCACCGGACACGTGGACCAATCCGACCTGCTCGCCTATTATTCCGTCGCCGACGCGTTCCTCTGCCTTTCGGAGCACGAAGGCTACTGCGTGCCTCTCGTGGAAGCGATGCTCCTTGACGTGCCCGTGATCGCCTACGACGCCGGCGCGGTGGCCGAAACGCTCCGCGGCGGCGGCGTGCTGCTCCGGGAGAAACGACCGGAGACCGTCGCCGAGCTTCTCCATCGTCTCATCGATGACGCGGCTCTACGTTCCGCCGTCCTAGCCACGCAAAGAAACGCCGTAAGTCGCATCACGGAGACTGACTTCGGCGCGCTCGTGCTCGATGCGCTCCGGACGGTCATTGAATCATGAGAATCGATCAATGGATTCCGGCGCTCCATAAGGGTGACGCTGTCGGCGACTCGGCGCTCCTGATGCGCGACACGATCCGGCGCTGGGGCCTCGATGCCGACGTCTACGCGCTCGAGATCGATCAATGCCTCGAAGGCGATGGACGCCGCTTCGCCGAATGGCGGGATAGCGGAACTGACGACATCGTCATCCTGCATTACGCGCTGCCATCGCCTTTGACGCCGGCGCTCAAACGGCATGGCGGTCGCCGCGTTTTGCTATACCACAACATCACTCCGCCCGAGTCCTTTCTAGGATTCGACGAGGAAATGGCGCGCATCTGCATCCAGGGCCGGCGAGATCTGGCGAGCCTCAAGGATGACGTCGATCTGGCCCTCGCGGTCAGTGAGTTCAATCGGAGAGACCTTGTCCAGGCCGGCTTTGGACGCACCGCGGTGTTGCCGATCCAACTCGACTTCGCGCGCTACCGAAAGCCGCCCAATCCCATCCTGCGCAGAACGCTCGACGACGGCCTCGTCAATATCCTGTTTGTCGGACGCGTTTCGCCCAATAAATGCCACGCGGATCTCATTCGAGTGGCCGCGTACTGGAAGAGATACATCGCGCCGAACGTCCGCCTGTTGCTTGTCGGCAAGCTCCCTCGATTCAGACGCTATTTCGACGCCCTTCAGTCCTTCTTTTACGAACTCGGCTTCACGCCATGGGAAATCGTTTTCACCGGCCATGTGGAGCATGACGATCTTCTCGCGTATTACACCGGCGCGGACGTGTTTCTCTCGATGAGCGCCCATGAAGGTTTTGGCGTGCCGTTTCTTGAGGCCATGCTGCTCGATGTTCCGGTTCTCGCCTACAAAGCGGCCGCCGTGGGAGAGACACTGGGCGGCGCGGGGTTGGCCTTCACTCGTAAAGAAGTCGCCGAAGTGGCCGAGACGGCCTATTTGCTGGTGACGAACGCTGCCCTGCGCGAATCGGTGCTCGCGGGACAGCGACGACGCGTCCGGGCGTTTGCGCCGGAAAACGTAGCGTCCCTTCTGCGCCGCCATATCGAATCCCTGTGATCAGACGATGACGCCTCAAGCGCTTCGCATAGGATCACTCATCGGAGGTCGCATGGAAGGCGCTCCCAAGCGACGCGTTCGAACCGAACGCTCACGATCGAGACTCGCGGATGACCTTTAGAACTAACGCAGAGGCGCGGCGTCGTGGACATGGACACTGACGCACATCGAGCCTTGGTCGGTCCGGTTATTCAAGAGCATATACGCGCGGTGAATGGTCTATGAAGTCCGTTGAGCAAGCTCCTGCCATCTTTGCGACTATGCGTCTTGGAGTCTTTGCGTTAAATTCTTGTTCATGCGGCAGCGCTTATTAGTACGTTGCCGCATTAGCGAGATCCTGTAAATAGGAGCATGGGTCGAATGGCCGGGGATCAACGAGAGATCGCGATCGTCGTTCAACGTTATGGTGAAGACGTTGCCGGCGGTTCGGAGAGCCTGGCTCGAGCCGTCGCCGAGCGACTGACGAACAACCGTCGCGTTACCGTCCTCACGTCCTGCGCGCGGGATTACGTCACATGGCGCAACGAGTTGCCCGCCGGCGAATCGCGAATCAACGGAGTGAGGATCCTTCGATTCACAAGCCGTGAGGAACGCGATCTCGCGTCTTTCAACGCCTTCGCCGAGTCCCTCTACGGCCGGCCTCACGACGACGAGGCGGAGTTGGAGTTTCTTCGCCGGCAGGGACCGATCGTACCGGACCTCGTCAAGTATCTTGCGGAAACACGGGATGAATACGCTGCCGTGCTGTTTTTTACCTATCTTTACTACCCCACATATTGGGGCCTACGTGCGGCTCCGGAACGAGCCATCCTCGTGCCGACGGCGCACGACGAGCCGGCGCTTCGTCTGCGTGTTTTCACGCATGTCTTCGCCGCCCCGCGCGCCTTCGTCTTCTGCTCACATGCCGAACGGGAGCTTGTGCGGGCGCGTTTCTCCCTGGGCGCTCGACCCTGCTGGGTGGCGGGTATCGGCGTCGAAGAGCCTCCGCCTCTCGATATCGAAGCGTTCCGTATCCGACACGACCTGCATGGCGCATATGCGCTCTATGCGGGACGCATCGACGCCGGCAAGGGTTGCCGCGAAATGCTCGATCATTACATCAAGTACAGGCGCGGCGTCAACGGCGGAGCCGAGCTCATTCTCATCGGCAAGCTCGCCATGAAGCTGCCGCGTATCCCCGGCGTCCGGTATCTCGGATTTCTCGACGAGACGGAGAAACGCGCGGCCATGGCGGGAGCGTGCGCCGTCATCTGCCCTAGCCCATATGAAAGCCTGTCAATCGTGCTCCTCGAGAGCCTCTGCCTGGGAACGCCCGTGCTGGCGAGCGCTCGCTCGCCGGTCCTCGTGGACCATTGCCGCAGATCCAACTCCGGCCTGTACTACAAGGACGCTGACGAGTTCGTAGAAGAGCTACGCCTGCTCGTCAGTGAAAAACGCCTGCGCCACGCGCTTGGAGAGCGCGGACGGCGTTATGTCACCCAAAACTACTCATGGCCCGTCGTGATCGCGCGTTACAACGAGGCCGTCGCATCCATGGTTGTCTGAAGAAACGATGCGCAAGAGAATTCAGCGTAGTTTGGCGATTTGCGTCAAAAGGGCTTCGGTCATCTGCGGCCCCTTTAGTATCGACGCGGCGCGCGCGATCTGCTGAACCGCCTCGTCAATAACTTCGCCGCCGGCGCCATTCTCCAGATCCGAGCGCGCCTTGAGATAGTGCTTGGTAATGACGCTCTCGCCCACGCTGCCCAACACGGAGTTGCACACCTCGCGCACGCGATTGAGACGGGCGAGCAAATCGACCGCCGTGGAGCGCGCGGATGCCGGAGCCGGCTGAGGCGCCGGCGTGAGCGTTTGAGCAGGCGGCCGCGAAGAAGGCTCCCTCAAGCGGATGAGTCCCGTGGTGATCAAGCCGTAGAGGATCTTGGATACGTCGAAATCGGACAGGGCGCAGCCCGCGGCGATGGCCTTGATCGTCCGGTGGCCGTCGATTTTCGAGAGAATCAGCCACTCGCTCGTGTTGAGATTGATCTGTCCTTCCCGACTTCCCGGAACCACGAACTCGGGAATCGTGTCGGTGGAAGGAATCCTTTTCGAAAGCACGCGCCATTCGTCGAGGCGGCGGGCGGCTTCCATCAGCAGGTTGGTGTTGTTCTTCGAAATCGTTCGCTCGGGCGTGTCCACGCCCGGATCGAAACGAAACTCTCCTTGACGCCAGATCGCCAGCGCGTAAACCGCCTCCTCGCCTTTCAGATCTTCAAGCTGAGCATGAACGATCTGCCCGTCGTGCAGGTAAATCTGCCCGCGGTTAACGCCGTCAGTCATGTGAAAGACGCCCGTCTTTCCGCTGACACTGATGAGTTGAATAATGTCGGGCAGATGTAATTCCGCCAGCGACCCTTGAAAGGCCATGTTTCCGGCGCTCCGGAGCCTATATCGTAATCCGAAGACTCGCGAGAGCGATCACTGGCGGCCCATGCCGCTAAATCCCGCGAATACTTCGAATTAGCGAGGCCAGGCTACCAAGGTCGAGGAAGGATGTCAAGGTGCGAGCTCCGATGCAAACGGTTTCGATTGCCAGCTTCAGCTTATGGTTCCTCGACGATGAGCCCATCGTCGCGCAAGGACCCCGACGTCTCGTTGTCATCGACGGCGAGGAAGAGGCAGCGAGCCCTGGCGAACAGGATCTCGTCTCCATGGATCAGTCGATGCTCGTGAATCCGCTCGCCGTTGACATGCGTGGAGTTCCGCGAGTTGAGATCCTGAAGCACCCAGACGTCGCCGTTCTTTTCGATGCGCGCATGCGTGCGTGATACGAGCGGCTCTTCCAGATGAATATCAGCGTCATCGGCGCGGCCGATGCGCGCGGGACGATCGCCCAGGATGAAATGCCGCCGGCCGCCGTCCTTGGTCATATGAACGAGCACAGCCATGGATCACGCTCCTGGCGCTTCTGACACGAGGTCTTTAACAAGCGGGCCGTCATTGTCGATAACGGTCGCTCCTTCAACGGCAGCGGCGGCGCGATAGGATTCCAGCGCCTCCTTCGAGTAGCCAAGTCGCTCCAACACGACGCCGAGATGATACAAAGCCGTTCCGCGCCCCAACCCTGGGCGCCGCGGAAGATCACGGGCGGCCGCGAGGAAATGTTCGTGCGCCGCCGCGAGATCGCCGAAGTGCAACGCGCACAGACCCAGGTTGAGACGCGCGAACGCGGCGGATTCCGTGCCGGGCCGCCCGTCAAGCTCCTGCCTCAGATCCAGCATGAGGCGGTTGTAGAGAATACCCTGATCGTTCAGCGCCACCTCGACTGGAGTCATCCCGAGCGTCAGCTCGACCACGCGGCTCGTCCCCGACTGCTCCACAATAAGACGCAGCGCGGCGTCGGGTTTCTTCGCCGCGACCAGCTCCAGAAGCTCGTGTGTGCTTGCCAACGTTTTCCCGTCGGCGCTGATGAGGATTTCACCGGCGCGGATGCCCGCCCGCTCGGCGGGTCCGCCTTGCCCGACTCGCAGCACTGGAAGACCTCGCTGGTGTTTTACATCGATGGTGATCAGCCCGGACCATGTGCGCGAGAGGCTGGCCAGATGATCGAGATCCTCAATGATACCGGCCTTCGAGTCCGTGTCGACAAGGGAAGCTTCGCGTGTGTCCGCCAGGCTGCTTCCCGCCGCAAGCAGGCTCAAGGTAACGTTACGCAAAATCTGCTGCTCCGAAAGCGCCGCGATAAGAAATCCCTGAACGTCGAGCGCGGCCGATAGCATCTCGGTCGCCTTGCGTACCCGCTCAGGATCGCCGCCGGCTTTCGGCAAAAGATCGGCGAGCGTCAGCCCCTCGGATCGGAGAGCCTGATTGACGCGCTCGATTGGCGGACGAACGATGTTCAGGCTGCGCACCTCGGCGAGTTTTATCCCGACACGCGTATCGGCCTCGGTCAGGTATCTCTCGGCGGCGAAGCTCTCGGCTAGCACCCCGAGAAAGGCCAGGCTGGGTCGTATCGGGCAGTCAAGACTCAGCTCCTCGTTGCGCGCCAGAATGATCTCCTGAACGAACTTGCCGGCCGCATGCCTCACCTCCAGATTGTGAGATCCCGAGCAAAGCCCATCGAGATACGCAGGCGTCGCCCCCTTGGGCTCGCCGTCAAGGATGATTTTCGCGCCCGGAGGATCCGAGACCAGACGAAGCGATGCCAGCGATTCCTGAAGTCGGACCGGCTCGATATCGTAATCCTTGGCTTCCTCAACGTCGAAGCTTGTCTGGATCGACTCAAAACACCGCTTGCGAAACTCGATCGTATGCGGACCAAGGAGGATATTGGGCGCCTCGGTTCGCGCCGAAGTCTGCGCCGGGTCGAAACCCAGCGCCTTGAACTCCTCGTGCGCCGCTGGATGCAATGATCCGCCCGTGACGACCCGCAAAGCGCCGTCAATCCAGATCTCGACTCCGGTCGGTTGCGTCACGAAGAAACCGCTGGCGGCGGTACGCGTCAGAGCAACCTCGACGGTCTCCGTGATGCGTGGAGCGATGCTCACGTTACGTGATTCGGTTTGATAACCCTCGCGTGAAATCTCGACCGAGTAGTCGCCGGCGAGGACTTCTATTGGGAAAAAATCGGTGATGCTCAGAAAAGTTCCGTCTAGAGCGACTCTGGCTCCTGGCGGTTTGGACGAAACCGCAAGATATCCCACCAGCTCCTTTTTCACGGAGTTGAAGAAGGCGACGATCTTGGGCGAGACCTGATCCTTGTGAAGCGTGTATTGCGGTTTCATCTGGATGAGCCGGCGAAACACCTGCGCCGTTTTCTCTTGGAGACCGATATTGAAGTATGCGCGGCCCTGGAGATCGTAGACTTGGGCCAAAATCTCCTCCCCATGGAGAGGAAGCTGCTCTTGTCGTTTCAGTCCCTCGAGTTTTTCGACAATACGATCAAAAAGGACTATGGAACGGCTCTGACTCGGCCCCTCGAATTCTACGGTCGCGTGCGTCAGGAGCTCTTGAGCCGATTGCATCTCCGCCTGTATGGACTCGGGGACGACCGAATCCGAGGCCGACGACGGCTGAGCGGCACAATCCCTCGCTTCCGGCATAGAGCTGATCAGCGTGAACGCCCAGGCCACGATGCAAAGACGACGCCGATGAACTCGCCGCAGCCTGGATTCCTCGTGTTTTCTGTGATCGAGCACTGCGACCTCCATATCACTGAAAGCGCACGACTCTGTCAAGTTTCCCATCGTAAACCAAGATCGCGCCGTCGGGCGACAGCGCCAGAGCCTGGGGCTTGCCCAGCGAGTCGCCGCCGATGCTCGCCAAGAGCCGACCCTCGGGGGTAAGAATCCAGACGCCGCTCCGCTCATCAAGAATATTGAGATTACGCTGAGGATCGATGGCCATGTCCACGACGCGTCGCAGATCAAACCCTGCGCCTTTAAGATCAATCCGACGCAAACGCTGACCCGACGGATCGAAGAACTCGACGCAGCGTTCCCGCTGGTCAAGCACGACAACGGCGCCTTCGTCGTCCAACAGAAGACGGGAGACGACGCGTTCGCTCCTGCCGCCGAAACGATCGAGCAGCTTGTGCTCCGGATCGAAACGGAAAATCGCCTTGTGCCGCAAATCGGAGACGAGCCACTCGCCGTTCATCAGCAAGAGCGCCGCTGAAATGCGATCGAGCGGCTTCATTTCCTCGCGATCGTCGGGCACCGCGAAAGTGTGGATGTCCCTGGAGCCGACACGAACCGCCGATTCGCCCGCCGCGATCAGATCGCCTTGCGCGGAGAATGCGAGAGCCTGTGGTTTCATCAAAGACAGCGACTGACTCATACGACCGTCCGCGAACGCCGCGACGCTTCCAGCCTTGCTCGAAGCGATCCAGAGAACGCCATCCTCGGTCATCAGCATGTCGCGCACGTTCTTCGTGACGTTCCCCGCGGTGAAAGCGAAGCCCGGATCGAGCGTAAAGGACGGCGTTTCGCCGCCATAAAGACGCCAGAGAGCCGTCGTGCGATCGAGGGCGCGGACGCCCCATTCGCCGGCTGGGTGCTGATTGCGCAGGCGCTGGTACTCCTCCAAGGCCTGGGCCGGTTTTCCCCCGAGGGCCAGACAACGGCCCACTTCGTACTGCGCGGCCGGAGCGACGTCGTCGCGAGGATACTCGAAGACAACACGGCGCTGGAACTGAACGCACTCCGCATGACGACCAGCGCGACGATGGGCGAGCCCGCTCGCATGAAGCGCTCTGGGAACCCACTCGCTTTTCGGATAGAGCCGGCAGAGACGACTGAACTGCGCCAAGGCCTCCTCGACCTGCGCGCGGGTCGCGGCATTACGCAGCGTCAACCATCCGAGGTAGTAGAAAGCTCCGGCGGCCGCGTTTCCCTGAGGATATCGGCGGGCCACCTCGCCGAAAGCGGCGCGCGCCTTCTCAATGTCATCTCCCAGTCGAAAATGCGCCTGGCCGATTTCAAGCAGTGCATCGTCAACGACATCCGTGTTCGCGAAACCCGTCACGATGGTGTTCAGGTTGTCGAGAGCTTGCTTGAGCTTTCCCTGTCGGATTGCGGATCGGCCGTCCTCGAGCAGTCTTCGGGCTTGTTCGTCGGGCAAAATCTGCGCCGGAAGCATGCTCGCCCCAAGACCAAGAGTAGCGGCGGCAGCGGCGGCGGCACGGATCATTCCCCTCAGGCAACCCTTCGATTTCCAAACCGCTTTCACGGATTCTCCTCTCTGCGACCGAAAACATACGCGACGCCGTCCGCCGTCACGTCGACGGTCTTGCGCGTACGGAAACCGTCGGGCCAGCGGAACTCGACGACGTGCGTGCCCGACGCGACCGGCCGCCCATGCATGGGAGGATTATCCGCGAAGACGCCGTCAATGTAGATCGCGCAGTTGTCCGGGCTGGCGCGAGCGCTCAGTCGTCCCAATACGGGCGCTGCGATGCTCAGCGGCGCTTCCGCGACGTCCACCACGACATCCCAACGTAAGAAGTACTCCGACGCCTCGATTTTCAGAGCGTGTCGGCCGCGCGGGATTTCGATGCGCGGCGACGTTTCGCGGCGCGCCATGACCCGGCCGTTCCAATGAATGTCGAGCGGATAAGACGATGTGACGACCACGGCCGTGAGAGGGCCGATTGAATGAAGATCGAAGCGAAGCTCCTCCGTAATAGGTTCCGTCATGGCAATCGTCGTTTCGTGAGGAACATGGCCGCTCAAACGCAGTTCGATCCGGTGCGCCTGATCCCTTTCGACCTCGATGGAGAGCGGCGTCAGTCCCTTCACGGCGATGCCGTTCAGAAAGACGTTCGCTCCCGGCGGATTCGATTCGATTCTCAGCGCCACGAAAGACGCTGGCGCCTCATCGGAAACCGGAACGCCGTCCCGCGAGATCGCGGACGCGGATTGCGTCGTCGTGACCGGCGGTTTTACCGCCGCGCCCCTCGTTGGTTTTCGCGAGGCGTCCGAATGCAATAGCACGGCGGCCGTGATGGCGAAAATCAGCAGCAATGCGCCCAGCAGGAGCATGCTCCGGCCGCCGATCCTCATGCGTGGCTCGGGCTTCGTCAGGATTGCAGTCGCCCTCTGGGTCTGAAGCGCGGCCCCGAAGGCGGAGAGCAACTCAGGAAATCCTTCCTCCGCGTGGTCTTGACGCCGCGTTTGCGCGTGCTTCACGGCGCGAAGCGCGCGGCGGACCGCAAGACAGTCCGTGTGTTGCGTCAGTTGGGACGATAGGTCGACGATCGCATCTTCCCAGCGCCCTTCTTTGACGAGTTTCTCGGCGCGATCGACGAGCTTGACGGCCTCCATCGTTTCATACGAACCGCGGGCGCCGAGAACATCATCGTGCAGCGACGTCAAGTCGCGCGCCAAGACGGATGCGGAGGGATAGCGATCAGCGGCGTTCTTTGCCAGCGACCGTTCAAGCACGGACCGCAGACGGGGCGCACGCTTCAGAAGATCCTGAGGCAATGATGGAGCGGCGGCGTGCAGAATGCCGTCGAATATTTCAGTCGCCGTGCGTCCAGTAAAGGGCCGCTTTTTCGTGCACATTTCATAGAGGATGACGCCCGCGGAAAAGACGTCGCTACGGCCGTCAAGCGGAAGTCCGCGAACCTGCTCGGGGCTCATGTAATGCACGGTGCCGAGCACCATTCCGCTCTGTGTCAGCGTGAGCTCGCCAAGCTTTGCAATGCCGAAATCAAGGATCTTGGCGGTCCCGTCTTCCAAGACACGAACGTTGGAGGGCTTGATATCGCGATGAACGATGCGACGGGAATGAGCATAAGCCAAGCCCTGGCACACCTGGGCCATGATCTCGAGCGATTCCTCGAGAAGCGGCGGTTCCTCGGAGCGCAGAAGCATGTCCACGTCCATGCCGGAAAGGAATTCCATCGCGATGAACGGAATCCCTCGCTCTTCTCCCAGCTCGTAGACGGTGACGATATTGGGATGCTGCAGCTTGGCGGCCGCCTTGGCCTCGACCACGAACCGGCGGCGAATCTCTCGATCGAGATTGGTCTCGAGAACCAACACCTTGAGGGCCACCTCGCGCTCGAGCGTTTCGTCAAAAGCGCGATAAACGACGCCCATGCCTCCGCGTCCAACGCGTCCCAGAACACGATATTTACCGATATGGAAGGCTGAATTCGCGTCGGTCTGATCAGCCGGAGACATGGGGGCCCATGGGGTGGCGGCGGTCAAGTTGACGGTCGGCGGGAATCATTCATGGCTGAAAACGAACCAGAAGCACGGTTATGTTGTCCTCACCGCCGCGATCATTGGCGGTTGCCACCAGATCGTTCGCGGCTCGCTCGACGTCCAACGCGGCTTCCGCGACGCGACGGGCGATCTCTTCGTCAGGAAGCATCGTCGTCAGGCCGTCGGAGCATAGAAGCAGCACGTCGTCTTCCCGCGCTTCGAACTCCTGGACGTCGACTTCGATATCCGACTTGCCCCCGAGCGCGCGCGTCACGACGTTGCGTAGAGGATGCGTCCGCGCCTGATCGGGCGAGATGATGCCGTTTTGGATCTGTTCATTGACCCATGAATGATCCGACGTGAGCTGGTGCAGCGCGGCGTCGCGCGCCAAATAGATGCGGCTGTCCCCAACATGCGCCAGATTCACCCTGCCATTGCCGATCAGGGCGGCGACCACCGTAGTGGCCATTCCCTCGTATTCGGCCTGTCGCCGCATCGCATCCAGCACCTTTTCATTGGCGTAGCGTATGGCGGTTTTAAGACGATTGCCGTCGTAGGAAATCGTGTCGTCGAGCCCAAACGGCCAGGTGATCTCGTTGTCTCGACTCGTCATGCAAATGAACTCATTGATCGCCTCGACGGCGACCCGCGAAGCCACCTCACCGGCCGCGTGTCCGCCCATGCCGTCGGCGACAATGAAAAGACCATCGTCTGAATTGGCAAACAGATTGTCCTCGTTGCTCTTCCGCTTGCGTCCGATGTCTGTAACGGCAGCGTAGATAAATCTCATGGCGTGAAAACCGCGCCCTTCTCGGGTGTCGCCATTGACAACGTCACGGCTCGACTCCGACACGAAACAACGACAATGCCAGTAGACAACACAAAGCGTCGAGGGGCAAGTCGAGGCGTGGCGCCGTCATGGGGCTGCGGAATTCCTTCCCGTTGTATGGCAAGGCTACGACTTGCCACGCAGTCGATCCAGAAGGCCGGAGCCTCGTGGTGCGGCGGCGCCCCCCTTATCCGGGCGCATGCCGAGCCCGGCGAGTATTCGGGCGACGTCGGGATCATGGGGCGCAAGACGGAGCGCGGCCTCGACCGCTCTACGCGCTCGAATGCGCAAGCCCTGGTTGTGCAGGATTCGGGCAAGTTCCACGTAGATCTGGGCGTTCTGCGGTTCGAGAGTTGCCGCTTTTTCAAATACTGTCACGGCCTCATGTCCCAGCGAAGGATTCATCGCGAGAACTCGTCCAAGAGCGACCTGATACTCGGCGCGTTCCGGCAAATGGTGTACGGCGGCCCGAAAGAAACCAAGCGCCTCTTGATGGTCCTGCGCCTTCAGCCTTTCAATGCCCTGCAAATAGGCTTCCTGCGCCAGCTCTTCTGGAGTCGTCGCCTTGGGTCGAGCGAGTTCGTCGTCATATTCTCTTCGCGACCGTTCATTCGACAGCGTATTGAAAGCGGTCGTGATCTCCCTGAAGCTCTCCTCGGCGTGCGCCTTCTCGGCGGGATCGGTGTGGCGGTCAGGATGTCGATCCCGGGCCAGTCGTAAGTAAGCGCTGCGGATCTCCGCTGGCGAAGCATCCGGACGCACTCCGAGCAATTGATAATAGTCCGGCAAAACCTAGCCTCGTTTTCCGGTGGCCTTTTCGCGCACGAAACGCTGCGCGTGATTGCGAATCACTTCCGAGACATTCCGATCGACGGACACGCTCTTCATATCCCGCGGATTGAGACGCGCGACCATTCCGATCGAAATGGCGAGCGGCGTGCGGGGATTCTTGACGAGCTGAAGCGCGACATTATAGCGCTTGGTCCACCCCTTGTGCTGGCCGATGACGCGCAGAACCTCGTCCGAGACGTTGCGCATCCCCGCGATGATCTCCACCTCCGACTCGGTAAGCCGCGGACTGCCCAGAACCGCGGTGGAGACAATACGATTGGGATCGCGCACGAGCACTGTTCGCTCCTCGCGCGTGCCTTTCAAGGCCAAAATAACTTTCTGGGCGACGTTGAGACGGAAGACCTTCTGAACGGTCGTGAGCCTCTGGGCTTCTTGACGCTCCTCCTCGGTCAAGTATCGGAAAAACGCCTCTTGCTCGGTGCTCGGCGCCGGCTCGTCGACTTCCGACTCGACGGGAGCGAGCGGCGGTGGCGCCTCAGGCACGACCGGCGCAACGATCGGCGATGGAGCGACCGCGACCGCCGGAGTCGTGCCGATATTGAAGTTCTCCCGCAACTCCCGTAATCGGCGGCGCTGGTCATTATTCAGCCGAGAATTCGATTCAATCGCATCGAGAAGCGTGTTTCGACGCAATAGACGAACCTGATTGATCACGACCAACTCGGCCAGCTCCATCGACAAATGGGCCGCCCGCTCTTCGATCGCCACGTCCGAAGTGGAGGGATTCTGAAGCACGGCCTCGAGGAGCTGATCCTCCTGGCGAGATGAAAGCGCCCAATCCAGGACGCCCTGAAGAGTCAGGCGATCCTTGAGGATCGGCAACAACGCTTCGACCGGCATCGCCATCATCGTGGCTGATGCCGTGCTTCGCACCTCGCTTTCCGGATCCCGCAATAAATGATGAAGCAACTCGACAAGGTCGGCGGGCGTCAACGGCAGGGCGCCCTGTGCGGCCATCATCCGGAGATCGAGCGGAATACCACCCTTAAAGAAACGTTCAACGAGCGGATTGGGAATTCGGGCGTCGGCCATTTCAGCTACTCAGAGAATCCGGGGACGGCTTGCTCTGAACCAAGGACGGCAGATTCTCCCGCGTGATGCGAATGTCGCGTTTCACCTCGCCGCTTCGCCCTAGGGGAAGACCCGGGCGATCGTTCACATCGAACGCCAGCCCGCCCGCGTTGCCGACCGAAAGACGTATTTCCCCGATCGCCTCCAGGGTCGTTGTCTCTCCCTGATTGAGCACTCGATTCATGATCACCTCGCCGTCCACGCGGGCCTCGATCCAGCAACTCTCCTTGGCCTTGAGCGTCATCACCAGCCCCTGTTCCTCCGCTTGATCGGCTTTGAAGATCTGTTCGGCCTGCGGTGTCGGTGAAACAACCATTGCCGGCGCGGGAGTCGCGGCGGCCGGCGGACCTTCGGATCGCGAGCGAGACCAAGTCCAGACCATGGCCAGCAGCCCGATAGCGGCTCCGACTCCCAGCCACGATCGGCTTCTCTTCGGATCGGCGACATCAATGGACGGCTCAGGAGGTTCGGCCTCGGAGTGGTGAACATACACGAACTCGGAAACAGCTTTATCGGCGTCCAACCCGATGTATTTGGCATATTGACGAACAAAAGCACGAGGGAAGAGACCGCCGGGCAGACGATCCAGGCGATCCTCCTCGAGATATTCGAGGAATCGGCGGCTTATTTTTGTCGCCTGAGAGATCTCCGTGAGAAGGATCCCCCGCAACTCGCGCTCGGTCCGAAGATGACTACCAAAAGACGCCATGGTCGAAGCAGCAGTCTATCACACAGCCTACGCTGGATTTCGCGGGAGATAGTATCGAATAGCCCGCGGCCCTGTCAATGCCCCGAATCACGTCCGATCTGAAGGGGCCCCATTTCATCGGATCGCCCTTGGCGTTGAGCGTTACGAACCTCCAGCACTCGTTCAGCGCCGGCCCGGATAAGAGGCGGAAGGGTTTTCGTCGTGATCAGACGAGCCAGGGCCGAGTCGACGAGATGGCTCAACTGCGCCAAAGCCACTGACAACGGAGTCCGGAGGTGGAGAACCAGCGCCAGACGGACGGCATGGTTGTCGCGCCAACAATAACACGCCGATACGCGATCGAGCAGCGTCCCGGAAGATTCGTCCCTGCGTATCGCATGAAGAACGTCCTCTTCCCTCAACCGTGGATTGAGCAGTCCGGCGTCAATGACT
Organism: Vicinamibacteria bacterium; assembly: GCA_016934575.1. GTDB lineage: Bacteria > Acidobacteriota > Vicinamibacteria > Fen-336 > Fen-336 > JAFGSN01. The sequence continues at coordinate 2,182 of JAFGSN010000107.1, read as the reverse complement.
CGAGGATCACTGTCGAGGAGCAAGAGCATGAGGATCCGCGGCGTCGCTCGTCTCGCGAGAGCAATTCGTTCGCCTAGGCGCATGTCCGGAAGGTTTTCGCGCAAAACTTCCTCGCAGCGGTTACGCATCGCCGCGTCCACGCGGGGGGTGGCGGCGAGACGAACGAGATCGACCCAAGTCAGCGACGCAACGAGATGCAACGCTAGATACCGCGGGATCCGCGGATTCATCGCCACCACGCCCAGGACAACCGCTCGTTCGGACCATGGCCGCGTGGTCGCCACGTGTTCCAGAAACTTCCGCGGCACGATTCGTCGCAACAACGATAGAAGCGCGCTTTCGGATATCTCGTGTCGCGCGAAAAACTCCCGAACGCCCGCCGCGCTCTCGCCGACCAGCAGAATCTCAGAGTAAAGCCGATCGATCTCGGACTCGCTTGCGACCTGTCGCATGCGCCCTCACGGGAACGGCCGCCGGCAACACGGCATTTCAGGCGCCCTAATCTCTAATCAATCGAGTGAATCGCCCGCGTCCGGCGACGTTTCCGACGGTCCGACGAACACGGTTGTCGGCCGCGGCGTGACGTTACTGAGCATTCCGGACGCCATGTACATGCCTCCAGTACAGCCCGATCTCCTCGATCGCCAGAATGACGTTGACGAGGCCGACTCCACTCACTGCGCCACGAACGTAGGCGCTCAGCATGAACTCACGCATGCCCGGATTCCATTGAAGAAGACAATTCGACTCCCAGAGTTGCGTCCATGGAACCAAGACAAGGCCAAAACCGACGAACACAGAGCTGACGATCGAGAGCAACAACGTCAATCGTAAGCGCACTCGGAAGAGCCCGGGCGCAATCGCCACGCTCATCCGCCCGCCAGCGCCTGCAACTGCTGCACCTTGCCAGCCACGTCGCGAAAGCTTGCATCCTGAGAGTAAAGCTCTAGGTAGAGATTGTAAGCCTTTTGTGTCTCTCCGGCGGCTTCGTAGGCGGTCGCCAGATCGTAGCGGAGTCCTTGGTATTCCTCTTCACGCCGTCCAGGGGCGGAGAGTCCCTTCTCGAACCATTTGACGGAAAGTTTGGGTATGCCTTTTTCCAGAAAACACAGCCCGAGCATGCTGCTGCACTCAAGCAGTCGGTTTTCGTCTTTGACGGCAAGTTGGAACTCAGCGATGGCTTCATCGACCAGTCCCATCTCTTTGTATGCGATGCCGAGGTTGTATCGAGTGTCGTAGTCCTCCTGGCCGAGCTGGCGATCCACGCCCTTCTTGAATTCCTTGAAGATCTCCGCCAAGCTGACGTCTCCCAGGTCGGCGGTTCTCAAGGCGGGAGCGGGTTCCTCTACGGCTTCATGCGCCGTAAAAAGATCGCCAAGCTCCGTTCCGAGATCGATTCCTTCGGCCGGCTGCGGCGAAACAGGCGCTTCCAGGCCGGGTAAAGAATCGAAAACCTCCCCAAGTCCTGATTGATCAGACGGAAGGGCGGTGTGGGAGGCCTCGTTGACGCCGCTAACAGCTTCCTCCTGATCGAGGCCAAGCTGGGAAATCTTGTCGAGAACGGCGGGATGCCCGGGATATCGCATGCCCACCGTGCGCATGGTCTCCAAAGCGTTATCGATGAAGCCCAGCGCGACCAACTGGTCGACCTCTCCAAGCGCCCGTGACAGATCGGAGGGCGCGTTGGCGAGCGCGGGGGGCGCCGTGAATTGTTGGGGCTGCTGATCCAGACCAAAGAGATCCAACTCCTGGTCGATCTGCGCAGGCGCGGCTCCTAGGTCGCCGAAAAAGTCGCCTTCGGTGTCAGCCGCAGACGGGGGCTCCTGGACTTTCGGAAGAATCGGCTCGGGCGGCGCCGAAGGCTCATCGAGGAAACGCTCGGGCAGCTCCCCCTCGCTTTCAGCGCCGAAGCCGAGATCGGACAACAAGGACTCCGCGGCAATCTCGCCTGACGCGGGCGGAAGTGGCGTCGCTTCTTCGACTTCGAGCGGTATCTCCTCCTCTTGTTCCATAATGGACGCCTCATCGGCAGAACCAAGGCCGAGAGAATCCAGGAGGGGCGATTCCTCATCGAATGCTATCTCCTCTTCCATGATCGGAGTCGGCGGAGCTTGGCGAGGCTCCCAGGCGGGTCGAGCCGGAGGCTGTGGAGGGGGAGCAATCCGCGCCGGAGGCGGAGCGG
>JAFGSN010000106.1 GCA_016934575.1 Vicinamibacteria bacterium | reverse complement strand
GACCGGGATATACAATTGGTTAAGATTCATCGGGCGCCTTACTTTCTACCTTCCATGAAGAAGCGCATCCCGGTGGAGACGGTGCGGGCTTTCATCGGCCAGCCGGGCTCCGTCCAGTATTCGTTGTTCAGCAGGTTCTCCACCTTCAAGAAAACGCTGGTTTTCCCGAATCCGCGCTCGAAAACGGTGTTGAGGATGGAATAAGGGGCGACGTCGACGATGCCGCTATTGGAATGGTAGCTGGATTCGGAAGCGTAAACGCCCCACAGGGTGATCGAAAACAGGGACGCGCGATCGAAACGCAGCGAGGCGTTCAGTTGCGAAGCCGGGACGAGGTCGAGCCGCTCGTCGGTCTCGTCGTTGCGCGTGTCGAGCCATGTATAGCTGGCCGCGAAGGAAAAAGGACCGATGGCCTTGCGCGTCTCCAGCTCGACGCCCGTAATCCGGGCCCGGGCCACGTTGATGTTCTGCTTGATGAAGTCGGCGTTGATGCGGCTTTCTATCATGTCGCGAATACGGTTATGGAAGGCGGCGCCGCTGACGAACCAGCCGCGATCAAAGGTGAAGCCGATCTCGACGTTGGTGCCGATCTCTTCGCGCAAGTCGGGATTACCGCCGTTTTCAGGAAGGCTGTAGAGGTTCTTCATCGAGGGGAAGCGCGATTTCTGAGACAGGGTCAGGTGTAGATCGACCCATTCGCGGGGATTGTATTTCACTCCCAGAATCGGGTTCAGGGTGGTCCGGTTCTCGCCGTTCTGTTTATTCAGGTGGTCGAGATTGGTCCCGGCCATGAGCTCGATCTTCTCGATGAGACGGAACCGATCCTCCAAACCAAGCGAAAGAGTCTTGTGCTCGTAGTGCTCCCAGTGCGCGTTGACGGCGGACTGGGTGCTGACGTCGTCGTCGCGATAAGAGGCGCTGGCGTGCAGATGGTGTCTTTCACTCAGCGGCGCCATGCCCAGGACGAACGCGCCCAGGGCGTAGTTGTCGTAAGTCGACTCCCAGTTGAGGTCGGCGAATTGATCGTCCTTGTAAGCGTCCAGAACGTTGTAGTGCTTGACATAGTACGTGCGCGCTTTGATGTAACCGCCGTCCAGAACGGGGAAGCTGCCGCCCAGGTTGGCCATGAGGCGCCGCCAGTCCCTGAAGCGCCAGTAGTTCTTCCTGTAATATTCGGTGGCCGTGGGGACGCCGTACTCGGCCTTGTAGAAGTTGACCTCGGCCATGACCTCGGCGCCGTTCCCTGGATTAAAGTAAATCTTGCCGCTCGGGCTGATCCGCTCATAATCGCTGTTCAGCCGCTGCTCGGTGTTTCCGTCGTTCAACCAGTTGTAACCGTTGGAGGCCTCGCGAAGGGCCGAGCCGATGAACAGGACGTTGCGGCCGCTCAGGGCGCCGCCGGCGTAGGCGCCGTAGGTCCGGCGCGTGCCGTAGTCCAGACGCAGAGTGAGCTGATCGGTCGCCGGCCGCTTGCTGAGCACGTCAACGACGCCGCCCATGGCGTTGGGGCCGTAAAGCACCGACGAGGCGCCCTTGACCACCTTGACCGAGTCGATCTGGTCGGCGGCGAATGCCTTGACGTCGAAGGAGTTGTAGTAGGGCTCGTATACCGGGATGCCGTCGTAAAGCAGGGTGATGCGGTTTGTGCCCAGGCCGCGCAGCTTGACGCCCCATTCGTTCTTGGCGCCGGTGGAAACGTAAGTTCCCGGAACGTTGGAGAGGATGTCGGTCAGGTCCTTGGGCTTGAGCGGTTCAATTCGCTCGGATTTCAACTCCGATGTTGCGGAGTATGGCAGATCCCGAGGGACCTTGGCCTCGACGGTCACCGATTCGGTGATCATGGGCAACGTTATGCTCTTGCCCTTCTCTTGTTTCTCCACCTGCGCTTCCTCGGCCGTGGAAAAGGATCCGATCAGTGACAGGCACAGGGACAGCGTCAAGAGAATTCCTTTTTTATGAAGACCTCCATTTCGTAATCGGGAAAAGATCGCGTGGATATGCGGCGTGAGAATGCGGTTGTGCATCGATTCTTCCTTCCAATCGTTTAGTGCTTTTCGGACACGCTACCTGCTTTGTAGAAAAGCTTGACGGCGGCGGCCTTGAAAGTGAGCACGACGTTGGAGCCGACTGTCAAAGCAAGCCTCCGGCAGGATTCCGGCGTCACGGCGGCCGTGAGCGAGACGCCAGCGTCCACGGTGGCGAAAACCGTGCTTCCCCGCTCCTGAAGCGCCGTTATGCGTCCCCTCAGGATGTTGCGTGCGCTCGAATCAAACGGCCGGGCGGAGACGATCACATCTTCCGGGAAAATCGACGCTCTCCTTCGTCCGATTCGATCCGTCGCCACGTGGATCCGCGTGCCGCCTTCGAGCACGAGCATGGGGCCCGAGTTCGTTGAAACGACCTCGCCTTCCAGAATGTTCACGACTGCGGGAGGCGCCGGGCGCCCCCCTTCCAGGCGGAGAATCCGGGTTGAAAGTCGATAAGCCCGGTCCGTGAGGTGCGTCGCGACCAGGATCGTGGTTCCGGAAGAAACAAGATCCAGAAGCGTGCTTTCCAGGATCGGCACGCCCTCCGGGTCCAGGTTGGCGAAAGGCTCGTCCACGAGCAGCAATTCCGGTTCGGTGACGATGGCCCTCGCGATGGAAATCCGCTGTCTCTCGCCCGCGGAAAGCGTTCCGGTCTTCCGTGCGGCCAGATGGGCGACGCCGAGCCTGGCCATGGCCGCGCGCGCCCTGTTCTCCGATTCCGCGCGGGTAATTCCACGGACGCGCAGGGGATACTCCACGTTCCAGCGTGCGCTCGCGCTGAAGAGGTAGGGCCGTTGCGCTGCAAAACCGATGCGCCTCCTCAAACTCAGATGCTCTTCACCGGACCGCCCGTGAATCTTGCCCCCCAGCACGCGAAGATCGCCTTGGTCGGATGGCTCGAGACCTGCGATCAGCCTGAAAAGCGTCGTCTTCCCGGCGCCATTGGGGCCGACGATCGCATGCACGCATCCGGCGTCGAACTGGACGCGCTCAATGCAGAGAGCCGTCACGTTGCCGTAAACCTTGGTCAATCCCGTGACACTGACGGCGGGCGTATTGGGGGCTGCTTTATCCAAGCCGCCCTCCCCTCATGCCCTGAATCCATCGCAGGAGAAGGTTCAAGCCGAGAGCCAGGGCAAGCAATATCAGACCCATGGCCATGGCCACCGCGAATTCGCCTTTCGATGTTTCCAGCGCAATGGCGGTGGTGAGGGTTCGAGTGTAATGCGTGATGTTCCCACCCAGCATCATGGAGACGCCCACTTCTCCGATCAGCCGTCCTCCGGCCACCGCCACAGCCACGAGCAGCCCGTGCCTCGCCTCCCACGCGACAGTCAGAAGCAAGCGCTTGCGCGACGCGCCCAGTGTAAAAGCTGTCTCACGCGCCGCCGGATCCAGCGTCTCGATCGCCGTCAGACAAAGAGCCGCCACGATGGGAATCGCCAGGAACGTCTGTCCCACGATCATGGCGCCGGGCGAAAAAAGCAGATCCAGCGGCCCGAGCAGCGATACCCGACGTATCAGCGCGTACACAAACAAACCCACGATCACCGTGGGCAAGGCGAGAAGAGTGTTTAGTATCGCGACAAGCAACACTCGTCCTTTGAAACGCCCGATGGCCGTGAAGAACCCGAGCGGAAGGCCGATGGCCGAAGCGAACGCCGTCGCCGTGCAGGAGATCCATATCGACGTGAAAGCCGCCTCGTATACGCGCGCGTCGCCCGACGCGATCAACCGGAACGCGTGCGCCGCACCGCCGAGGAGAATCGAGTCGTCCATGATGGCTACCGGCCGGCGGCCGGGTGAAACAGTTTTCCGCCGTTTTTTTCAAAGCCCGCGATAATTTCCTGCCCCGCGGGCGAGCACAGCCACTCGATGAGCTTCATGGCCTCGGCGTGCTTGACATGAGGATGCTTCGCGGGATTCACCGCGATCACGCCGTAAGGGTTGAACAGAGCCGGGTCGCCTTCCACGAGTATCGAAAGATCGATCGCTTCCCTGTACGCGAGATATGTGCCGCGATCGGCGAGGACATATCCTTGCTTCTCATCGGCGACGGTCAGGCAAACGCCCATGCCCTGGCCCACCGACAGGTGCCACTTTCCCGAGGGTTTTACTTTCGCGGCTTTCCAAAGTTCCTTTTCCTTCTCGTGCGTGCCGGAGTCGTCGCCACGGGAAACGAAATAGGCCGTCGACTCGGCGATCTTCGCCATGGCTTTCCGCGCTTCTTTCATTCCGCCCACGCCGGCGGGATCATCCCTCGGCCCCAGGATGACGAAATCGTTGTACATGACGTCCCGGCGATTCACGCCGAAGCCGTCCTGGACGAACCGCTCCTCGGCCGCGCGTGCGTGCACGAGAACGACGTCGACGTCACCGTTCTCTCCGTGCTTAAGCGCCTTTCCCGTTCCCACCGCGATCACATGTACCTGGATGCCGCTTTCCTTCGTGAATGCGGGAAGCAGGACGTCCAAAAGGCCGGAATTGTCCGTGCTCGTCGTCGTGGCGAGCTTGATGGCGGTTTCCTTCTTGCATGCCGGTCCGGAAATCGACAGAAGCCAGATCGCCGATCCCAAAAGCCCGAGGACTCGTCGTTTCATTCCGCGCCTTTCATTTCAGTTATCCTCCGGGGGGCGGCATAAACCGTCATGCGACCCTCACGAACGAAACCGCACAAGGTCATATTGAGATGTTCGGCGACTTCGACCGCCAGCATTGTCGGCGCCGATACGCCAGCTAGCACCTCGAGGCCCGCGTGAACGGCCTTGGCCGTCAGGTCGTAACTCAGGCGCCCCGACATCATGGCGCCGCAACAGGTCGGGAAGCTTCCTTCAAGGAGGCACTTGCCGAGGGCCTTGTCGAGCGCGTTATGCCTCCCGACATCTTCGGCAAACGACAGGACCTTCCCGCTCGCGTCGAAAACGGCCGCCGCATGGACGCCCCCGGTCGCTTGAAAAACCTCTTGACTGGACCGCATGGTTTCCGAAATGCCGCACAACTGGGCCGCCGATATACGCAATGTTTCCTTCAATCTTTCCCGAGAGAGCAAGCCTTCCAGGTTCCGATCGCCGCGGGCGCGCGTGATGATACGATCACGCCCGCCGGATGCACCCAACGGGCGGACCATTTCCGCCCGCACCAACCAGGACCAAGGGCCGGTTTGATCCACGGCAAAATCCGTCCATCCCCCTTCCCTGGAAACCAGACCTTCCGTGTAGGCGTATCCCGCCGCAAGCGGCGGCAAGTCCGTGGGCGTGCAAAGAACCGTAAAATCGCCGATCGGCTCCAGGCGGAGCGTGACCATGGCTTCCTCCGCCACACTGGATGGGTCCTCATAGGGGCTCTTTCCCTCAGCCGCGATCCGCCAGGGACGGACAGCCCGGAATCCAGCGTCTTTTCTCCATGGTTTGATGTCGTCATGCGCCATGACTCGCCTCGCCACTCCTGCGGTGAGCGTCCAAACCATGAACCATCAGAATCAAGTGATCGAGCGTGGTCAGGATTTCTCCCAGGTATTCGCCGGCCGCGCGCACGCTGCCCGGCAACGTATAGACCAGGGTTGTGCCCGCCAGACCGGCGACACTGCGGCTCAGTAGTGCGCATGGATTGCCGGCGCCGAATTTCGCCCGTATCGATTCCATGATTCCAGGGATGAGCTTGTCGCAAAAGGCGGAAACCGTTTCGGGCGCCATATCGCGCGGCCCCACGCCCGTCCCGCCGATCGTGAAAACCGCATCCAATTCCGCCTGTTTTGCCGCCGCCAACTCCCGGCGAAGGCCTTCGGCGTCATCCGACAGGAGGACGTATTGCATCTCCAGCGGCCAGCGGAATCTCCCGGTGGATTCCTGGAAAAGCTCGCTGAGACGCGGCCCGCTGTAATCCGGATAGGCCCCGGCCGCCGCCCGGTCGGAGAGCGTGACGATCCGAATCCGCAGCGTTTTCGGCGCATAGGCGACCGGATCGCCCGGCCGGACTTCGCCTCCCTTCACGACGCGCGTGAACAGGCCTTCCTTGGGCATGACACACTTCCCGATCTCTCGGAAAATGGAACAGGCGTGGCCGTGGCATTCCTTGCCGATTTGCGTGACCTCCAGCACCGCCCCCTGGATGAGGAAACGATCCAGAAGAGCGACTTGAAGCGCATTCGTATTCTTCAAGGTCACGTTTTCCGCAAATTCCCCCGGCGCGATCGGCCGTCCCAGAATCCCGGAAAACCGATCAATGCTTTCCCGGCTTAACAGGCTGACCTGGCGGTGCCACTCACCCGCGTGGGCGTCGCCGACGATGCCCTTTGAATCCAACCGGATCTCCGGCACAGGTTTTTTCGGCTCGCCCTTTTTCGCCGAGATGTTGACGGAAAGCACCTCATCCATTGATGTCATGTTTCTCTTTCTCAACCAGGCGCACGCCATGGATGCGCATGCCCTTGTCCACGGCCTTGCACATGTCATAAACCGTCAGGAGGGCCGCCACGACGGCGGTCAAAGCCTCCATCTCCGCTCCCGTGCGTCCGTGCGAACGCACTTCACTTTCAGCCGCCACCGCGTCTCGTCCGATCTTCATCTCCACTTTCACGCAGTCCAGCAAAAGAGTGTGGCAAAGCGGGATCAGCTCTGCCGTCTTCTTGGCCGCCTGGATGCCCGCGATCTGGGCCGTCGACAACACGTCGCCCTTCCGATTGACCGCTCTTCGAATTTGCCGCAGGGCCTCTTTCGAGAGGGTGATCTTTCCCGCCGCCTTGGCGATCCTCAACTGCGGCTTCTTGTCGCCCACGTCCACCATGCGCGCCTTCCCGCGTCCGTCCACGTGCGACAAACGTCCCATGTCAACCTCCGATGCCGCGGATATCGTGCCTGAAACATTTCTCTCCGCTTTCCGGCTTTTTCTTCACCGCAAGACGAAGGGCCTCTTCCACTCCCAGGTCGCGTACGTTGAACGCTAGTTCGGAAAACAGGCACGGCCGGATGTCCCCGACGCATGAAAGCCGAAGTCGGCTGCACCGCAGACAATCTCCCCCGCTTCCGCCTTCAACCACGCCGAAGGTTCCTTTGGTCTGGTCCATCTCGGGAATGAACCGAACGGAATAACCGTTTTCTTGGGCAAACGCCGCGACTGCCTTTGCGTCCGCCGAATCGGATGACGCCGGAATCACGCAATTGAGCTTGATGGGCGTTAGCCCCGCTTTCGAGGCCGCCGAAATGCCCCGCATGACCGCTTGCACATCTCCTCCCCCGGTAATCAGCCGAAAACGCTCCGCATCCACCGAATCCAAGCTGACATTGACTCGCATCAAACCAGCGGCGGCCAGCGCGCCAGCGTGCTCGGCGAGGAGGGTTCCATTCGTGCTCATGGCGAGATCCTGAATTCCCGGGATCGCCGCGATCATCCGCACCAGGGTCACGGCGTTCCTTCGCACCAGCGGCTCGCCTCCGGTCAGGCGTACCTTCGTGAAACCCATTCCCGCGGCCGCCTTGACGACTTCCGTGATTTCCTCGAAGGTGAGGATATTCCGACGGGGAACGAGGCGCGCCTTTCCATCCGGCAGGCAGTAACGACATCTCAGGTTGCAGCGGTCAGTGATCGAGACCCGCAGGTAATCGATGCTGCGGCCGAAGGAATCCTTCATAGCGACCATCCCGGGACGGGAAAAAACTCTGTTTGCGCCCCGGCCAAAAGTCTGGTTTGTCCCAAGGGAACGATGAAAAAGCCATCCGCCGGAATGACGGCGCAGAGGTGAGCGGAGCCATTGTAAGGGACTGCTTCCAGCGCGCCCTTTCCCGTCAACCGCGCCGGCACAAACTCGAGGCGCTCCGCATGCCTGCGGACGAACTCGTTTTCCAGCGGCAAGAAAAGCCGGCGGGCACGCGGAGTGGCACCTTCGAGGATCAAAAGCGCATGTCGAATGATCAAATGGAACATCAAGTAAGCCGAAACCGGATTACCCGGCAGGCCGAAAGCGACCCGGGAGGGCGTGGAAGCGAACAAGGTGGGCTTGCCCGGCTTCACCGCCAGTTTGGAAAAATGAATGGTGAGCCCCATTTCCTTCAGCGTGGACGGCACGAAATCCTTGTCGCCCACGGAAACTCCGCCTGAAAGCACGATCATCTCGGCTGATTCCAGGGCGCCCTGAATGACCTGTCGCAATCGGTCCCGCTCATCCGGCACGATACCGCCCGGAAGAACCTCCAGATGGGCCTCCCGCGCCAGAGCTTCCAGCAGAGGGCCGTTTGAATTGATGATCTTGCCCGGCCGGATTTTTTCCGGATCGTCTACGATCTCATCTCCGGTTGCTAGGACGACCATGCGGATGGGCTTTTTCACTTGCACGCGGGTGGCTCCGCAGGCCAGGAGCACGGCAACATCCAGAGGCCTCAACCGAGCGCCTTCGCGCATCAGAAGGTCCCCCCGCTTGACATCTTCGGCTTGCCGGCAGATATTGGCGCCGCTCTCCAACGGTTTCACGAGCCGAATATGGCCGGCCTCTTCCCGGACGTATTCGACCATGACCACGCGGTCCGTTCCCTCGGGCAGGACACAACCAGTCATTACCTTGACGGCGGTTCCCGGTAGAAGCGGTTGGGCTCCGGATTCTCCGGCAAAAACAACGCCCGTCACGGCATACCCGTCGACGGCCTTCCCTTTCATAAGCGCATAGCCGTCCACCGCGGACTTGTGGAAAGGCGGCAGATCTAAACAAGAGCGCTGATCGCCGGCCAACACCCGTCCCACGGCCTCCCGAACAGGCAGTTCCTCCTTGCTCGAAGGGAGGTCTCGGAGAACCGATCCCATGATGCCGAACGCCTCTTCCAGCGGCGTCATTTCAATTTCTCGGCTCACCGTTTATCCTTATTTGGCATGAATGAGTCTGTATCCGGCTTCGAACCGCCTGTCCGCGAATCTGGCCACTTCCCGACTGACTCTCAAGTAAACCTCCAGGAGATTTTGCCCGTCCGCCGTCAACTCGGCATTGCCTCCGCCCACCCCGCCTGGATGAAGTGACAAGATGCGTTTCCCCAGGTGCTTTTCGGCTTTTTTAATCCGGTCCCAGGCATAGCGGTAACTCATGCCGGCGGTCTGCGCCGCCGTGCGAAGGCTGCGATGCTCCTTCACGAGACTCAACAAGCGCGCAAGGCCGTTGCCAAAAACATGCAGGTCGCCGGTCGCGAACCACACCTTGGTGCGCACGGCCAGCCCGCCTTGGGACAGGCGCCGTTTTTGATCCACCAGCAAGTCCATGACTGCTTTTCTCGGCTTCGGGTCGGGCAAGGAACGCCGTAAAACCGACGACCAGCCGCGGATCGAGCCCTGTGGGCCAACACGGATATGGGCGTTCCTCCTGAGGACGGCCGCATCTTTCCGTGGATCGGAATGACCCGTCGCTTCCAGGAACAAAATGAGAGTTCCCCGGGCCTCCTTCGCCCAAGCGTTTGACTCCACAATCACATGCTGGTGTCGGGCCGATTCCCGGCGGACAAAGGCGTCCAGTTTCGCGGGCGAATTGAAAAAGTGCGGATCACGGTCGGCCTTCATGCTTCCGTGACCGCCTTTCGCGTAAACGCTCAACGGCAGCGCCTCGCGCAGTTTCATCGCCAGATGGGTTTTCCCAACCCCTCGTCCCGTTCCGGCGATCACCCAGATGAGCGCCACTAGAAAAGCCCCAATTCGCATTGACGAACTTTGATTTTGAGGAAATTCAGCAGGCGGCCGGTTTCCATAAGCGTCAAGCCGAGATTGACCGCCAGGCGACGGGCGTTTCCGCAGGAAATCCATCCGCCCGCCTGAAGAACGTTTCCGCCGCTCTCCAGTCTTTCGCTCGATTCCAGCACCTTGACGGTCGCATCCGGCGACGGCGAAACCTGAAGGCGCAGGCCCCGTGTCGCCACAAAATCACGGAGTCCTTCGAACAAGCTTTCCGGCGCCCCCAACGTCGGGCCAGTCAGTCGGTGAAACGACGTTTTATCCATTGATCCCAATCCCTTTGCGAGTTGACGTTGAAGAACGGCGTCTCTTCCTTGAAATCCACGGCTATGGCCTCAAGTTCATCCCACAAGCGGTGAATGCCCGTCCTTCCTTCACGAAGCGCCAGTTGAAGGAACGGCTCCACGGCGATATGCACAACTGCGCATAACGGTTGCCAAATAAAATGGCCGGTTCTCGCGGCCACGATCCGGCCCTCGGGGGCCATTATAAACGCATCCAGCAACGCATGCATTTCCCGCGAAGTGAATCCGGGCAAATCACACGGAACAAAAAGCACGCCTTCGCATCTCTCCCGGTAATACTCAAGCGCCCCCGCAATGCCGCCCAGCGGTCCCATTCCTTTCGTTGAATCGGAAAGAATGGGAAGGCCGAAAGGCCGGTAAGGCGCCGGATCATTCGCGGAAATGATCAAGTCGTGGATCCCGCAAGCGTTCAACTCCCGAATAAGCCTGGCGATGATGGTCTCGCCCTGGGGAGACGCCTTCAGCAGACCTTTGGGTATTCCGCCCATGCGCAGGGATTTTCCGCCGGCCAGAATCGCCCCTCCGACTTTAATTTTTCTCGGGGGGGAGGCGTCCGTCATCCGTACTTCTCGACCATCTCGCGAGAAACCGCCTTGATGCCAATACCCGTGGGGCAAACCTCGTCGCAACGCCCGCAAAGGAAACAGCCCATCTGACCCCACCGAATCACGTCAGCCGCCAACTTGTGGTGAATGCGGCGCCGGGTGCGAAGGGCCTCGGTTCCCATCGGGTTGTGCCCGCTGGCCTCTCTCATGAAACCGTCCAACTGGCAGGAATCCCAAAGACGATAGCGGTTGACGCAGGAATCGCCGCACTTCCAGTCGAACACGTCGAAACAGTTGCAGGTGGGGCATGCCAGGTTGCAGGCCGTGCAAGCGATGCAGCGGTTGGAAATATCCACCCAGAAGTCCTCGGGAACCTTGTTGTCCAATAGAAGAGATGAGGCTCTCTGGAGCAACTTCAGTTCGTCGTCCGGAAGCGCTTTAGATTCCCTTTGAAGACGTCCCAGCGAGATCTCGTCCGTTTCCAAGCCGCCTTTCATTTTTTCGGCCATCGCTTTTCCGGTTTGCGAGTGCGCCAAGGCTAGGTAACGGTCTCCGTCGAAAACGAGTTCCAGGTCGCAGTTTCCGCTTGAGAGCCTCAACATCTCTCCGTCCCTGCCGCATTTTCCCGACAAGACGACGACCGCGGAATTCATGCGTTTCTGCCGGTAGAGGTCGTCCTTGAAGTTCGTGCTGAAAAACCGATCCAGGAACGCGAGGCAGTCGGCGTCCTGAGCGGTCAATCCCACAACCATCAGAGGCTTGGATGGAGGGGCCTGCATTCTGACATTAGTTCCCTTCTGCTGGAAGACAAGGTCCATCTGCGGGAAAAAAACGCTGGTGGGCTTGGCGCCCAGTTTTCCGCCCGCGAGCGCCATCTTTCCCTCCTCCAAGCGGCCAAGTGACCGCGTGCCGTCAGAAAGAAGGATGGGAACCCGTACATCGTAATCCGCGCCCAGAGCTTGGAAGGATAGAGCCAGATCCGTCTCGTCGTATGCCTTCATGGCGTGCTCCTTATGGCGGCGGCGCAAACCTTGAACTCGGGAATCTTCGCCTCCGGGTCCAGCGCGTTGATGGTCAAGACATTGGCGGCGCCCTCTTCGAAATGGAAAGGCATGAACAGAACGCCCGGCGGCACCACGTCGGCGACTCGGGCCTGGGCCTTGACTTCCCCTCGGCGCGTTGAGACACAAACCCACTGTCGGTCCCGTATCTTGAGCCTTCTGGCGTCGTTCTCGTTGACCTCCACGAATGGAAAGCGCTCTTCCCGATCGAGAAGCTTTGAACGCCGCGTCATGGTGCCGGTGTGGTAATGGAAGTAAATCCGCCCTGTCGACAAAACATAGGGATATTCGTCGTCCGGCAGCTCGACCGAAGGCCTATAATCGACGGCCGCGAAAACCCCCTTTCCCCGCGTGAATTTTCCAACATGCAGGATCGGAGTACCGGCGTGTTCCTTGTTCGGGCAGGGCCACTGAAGGCCGAACTGACCGATCCGCTCGAAGGTTATGCCGCCGTAACTTGGCGTCACGGAAGCCACCTCGTCCAGAATCTCTTTGGGCGAGTCGTATTTCATCCCCCCATAGCCGGCCAGCATCGCCACGTCGCAGAGGATTCTCCAATCTGGCCGGCTTTCGCCCACAGGCTCGATGGCCGTGCGGATACGCTGGACGCGCCTTTCGGTGGAGGTGAAGGTGCCGTCCTTTTCGGCCCAGGAAGTCGCCGGCAGGACGACGTGAGCCAGTTGCGTCGTGGGCGTCTCGAAGATGTCTTGAACCGCCAGGAACTCCAGATTCTCCAAAGCCTTGCGCACGTGGTTTTGGTCCGGGTCGGACATCATCGGGTTTTCGCCCATGATGTAGAGGGCCTTGAGCTTGCCCTCGGCCGCGGCATCCAGGGCGGTGGTGACGGCAAGGCCGGGCGTGTCCGGAAGGCCTTCCACGCCCCAGGCTTTCTCGAACTTCTGCCGGATGGCGGCATCCGTGACCGCCTGGTATCCCGAAAAAACGTTGGGAAGCGCTCCCATGTCGCAGGCCCCTTGCACGTTATTCTGGCCCCGCAGGGGGTTCACGCCCACGCCGGGCCGCCCGTAGTTGCCCGTCAACATCGCGAGATTGCCGCAGGACCGCACGTTATCCACGCCGTGAGTGTGCTGGGTGATTCCCATGGAATAGACGATCATGGCGTTTTTCGCCTGCGCGTAAATGCGGGCCGCCTGGACGATTTCCTCCGCCGTGACGCCGCAGATACTCGCGCCTTTCTCCGGCGGATATTTCTCCACGACTTTCCTGAACTCCTCGTATTTCTCGGTGCGGTCCGCGATGAATTCCTTGTTTTCCAGGCCTTCCCGAATGATAACGTTCATCATGGAATTCAAAAGGGCCACATCCGTGCCATTACGGTGCCGAATATGCAGGCCAGCCAGGCGGGCCAGCCGAATCTTCCGGTTGTCCGCCACGATAAGCTTGGCGCCCTTTCTGACGGCCTTCACGATACGGCTGCCGATAAGGGGATGCTGTTCCGTGGTGTTCGAACCGATGACGAGAATACAGTCGGCCTGCTCGACGCATGAAATGGAATTGGTCATGGCCCCGGACCCGAACATCTGCGCGAGCCCCACAACCGTGGAGGCATGACAAAGGCGGGCGCAATGATCCACGTTGTTGGTCTTGAACACGGCCCGCGCGAGCTTCATCATGAGGTAGTTTTCCTCGTTGCTGGTCTTGGCCGACGCGAAAAACGCGATGGAGTCGTTGCCGTGCTTCCGCTGGATTTCCTTCAGCCTCCCGGCGATCGTCTTCATGCTCTCGTCCCAGAACGCCGGGGACAACTGCCCGTTGCGCCGGATGAGGGGCTGCTTCAAACGGTCGGGATGTTGTACGAATTGAAAGGCATTCCACCCCTTGACGCAAAGCTGTCCTTGCGCGACTGGATGCTCCCGGCTGGCCTCCACGCCCACAAGCTGGCCTTCGTCGTTTGACACCAAGTAAAAACCGCAGCCCACGCCGCAGTATGTGCAGGTCGTCAATACTCTTTTCATAACGCACCCGCAAGGTTGATGACGTCATTGAGCCAGAAGACCGGGCCGTCCATGCAGCAATAGAGGTGCTCGATGGTGCAGTGGCCGCATTTTCCGACTCCGCACTTCATGTAACGCTCCAGAGAAACAATGATTTGGTTGATGGGCAGGTTCTTCTTTTTGAGCTCCTGAAGAACGAATCTGTACATGATCGGCGGCCCGACGATCACCGCCAGGGATCGCGCCGGGTCGATGTCCAGCGGGGGGATGAGCTGAGTGATCAAGCCAACGTTGGCATCCCAGCAAGTTCCCTCCGGGACATCGTCGACCGTGTACTGGCAATTCAGTTGCGTGGATGTCACCCACTGGGCGAGCTCATCCTTGTAAAGGATGTCGATAGGCGACTTGGCGCCGTAGAGAATGGTGACTTTCCCGTATTGATCGCGATGGTCCTCGATATACTGAATGAGGGCTCTCATCGGGGCCAGCCCGCAACCGCCGGAAATCAAGATCAGGTCCCTGCCCTTCATGGCGTCTACGTCGAAGTAAGTGCCGAAAGGACCCCGAAAACCAATAACGTCGCCTGGTTGGATCATTTCGTGCAACGCGCCGGTCAGCACGCCCGTCCGGCGCACTCCCAGTTCCAGGTAAGAACCTCGAGAAGGCGAGGATGAAACCGAAATCGGCGCTTCTCCGATCCCCGGAATAGACACCTGAACGAACTGGCCGGGCCGATGGCCGAACGGCCGGCCGTCGAGCCGCTCCAAACGAAAGAGCTTTTCCGTGGGCGTCAATTCCTTGACCGATACCATCTTGCACAGAAGCGGACGGTAAAGGGCTTCCTGAGGATCTTTCAAATCCGCTTGTTTCTCAACGGTAATCGACATCGAATGCCCCCCAATTCGTTTTCGTCCTGGTTCAACAATCTACTCGTTTCCAGACGTTCCCCGCATCATCAACATGGCGCAGCCGTGCCTAGGCTTTTTCGGGCTTCCGGTATAACAGGTTGATCACGAAACCGACGACAAGCATTCCACCGGCCACGTAGATCGCCGTCGTGAAGCTGCCGGAGCTTTTCTTGATGAATTCCATCAGCATGGGGCCGACCACGCCCGCCGCCGCCCATGCAAGCAGGATTTTCCCGTAAATATTGCCGATGAATTTGGCGGTGAAAGTGTCCGCCGCGTACGCCGGCATGGTCGCGAATCCGCCGCCGTAGCAGGCGAGGATGTAGCACACCATCACCGTGAAAACGACGATACTGCTAACGCCGGGAAGGATGAAAAACAGGGGCACCTGTGTCCCCAAGATCAGCATGAAGACGTTCTTACGCCCTAGTTTATCGGACAGGGACGCCCAGAAGATCCGGCCGAGACCGTTGAAAACCGAGGCGATGAAGATGACCGTGCCGGCCGCGATCGCCGTGACGCCGCAGTTTTCCTGCGCCATGACCGCCAGATTGCTGATCAACGCAATGCCCGCCGTGATGTTGATGAACAGGACCAACCACAGCAGATAGAACTGGTTCATTCCCAACGCGCCTTTGAGGTCGACCGGCGTCGTCGCGGAGGCGGCGGCAACCTTGCTCTGGGCGGCGGCCGGGGCGACCCAATCCGCGGGGGGATTGTTGAGGTACTGCGCCGCGATCAACAGGATGACCAGGAAGGCGGCTCCGAAAATATAGAAAGTGGTCGCCAATCCGAGGCCGGGATCCACGATCTTCAAGGCCCCGTCCACCATGCTGGTTTTCGGGATCATGAAGGGGGCGATCTGCCCCATGATGGAGGCGCCGAACCCGAAGCCCATGACGGCCAACCCCGTGATCAATCCACGTTTGTCCGGAAACCAACGCACCAGAACGGCGATGGGCGTGATGTACCCCAGCCCGTTTCCGATGCCGCCGATGACTCCGTAGCCGATGTAAAGCAAAGCCAGTGAACCCGCGGCGTCGGCCACGCCGGTTAAAATCGTCCCAGCGCCGAACAAGATGGCCGCGATGGTCGCGACCTTCCGGGCGCCGGCTTTGTCGACGAACTTTCCGCCGAACGCGGCAGCCAGACCGATGAAGAGTATGACCAGCGTGAAAGCCAACCCGACGTTTTCTCCGGACCATCCGTGTTGAGCCATGAACGGATTTTTGAAAACGCTCCACGCATAAACGGTCCCCAGAATCAACTGCATCGCCACGCCCGCCGCGGCGATGCCCCAGCGATTCGGCGCTACTTTTTCCTTCGTCGGCATGAACAGCCTCCTGTTTTAAAAAGGATCGCGTTTCATCTGCTGCGAGCGCGGCGGCAAGGCCTTGCGCGCTTCTTCAGACTTTTCAACGGGCATTTTGATTCGTCCGGCCGCGTTTGTCCAGTCCCTGCAATCCATGTGGCAGGATCACGGAGCGACCAGTAGCTCCGGCCTGGTCGTTGACGTCGGAACCTCAGCCGCCAGCCCCTCCCTGATCGACGCGGCCATCAGGGCGCGTGGCGTCTCGTACGCGCAGGACTGTCGATTTCGGCCAATCCACCGCTGATACGCCTACTGGTTTTTCGTTATAATCCGACCGACGGGGCTTGGGACCGATGGAGACACGAAAGCCCGAGCAGATTCGTCAAGCGAACGCGAATCGCGCCCGCGGATCGATTGAACGCGGAGCGACATGCTCGCCGTAACCGGCGAGCTTCCAGCGTCGCCGGAAGCCATGACAAATACGCGCCGTCATCATGCAAAAACCATCAGACGACGGCGCGCCAAACAATTCAATGAAAGGTTTTGCATATGAAAAGGCTGCTCTTCTTACCGCTGACATGCGCGCTTATCACTTCACTGTTCGCCGAAGAGGCGGCACCGGTTAAACCGAAACTCGAGCCCTTCGGATTCATCAAGAGTGACATGTACTCTGCGATGGGCGGGGTTTCCTCCTGGGGAACGCCGGCCTTGACCAGTGCATCATCAGCCACCGGCCTCGACACGAATGCCGTCAGTTTCACCGCGCAGCACACACGTCTGGGACTTAAGGGAAGCGGCGCGACGGGCGATATCACCATGGGCGGCCTCATTGAGCTCGACTTCTTCGTCATTGCCGCGAACGCCAATGCCAAACCCCGCATGCGCCTCGCCTACGCCTGGTGCCGTCCGTTCAAAGGATTCGAAATCCGCGCCGGACAGCAGTGGGACATCTTCTCGCCGCTCAACCCGACCACCAACAACACCAACGCCAATCTCTGGTATAACGGCAACTACGGATTCCGAAGATCGCAGTTGACTCTTCAATACGGTTTCGATCTCGGCGGGATGAAACCGCTCGTCCAATTCTCGGCGGGAGAGGCTGCCAGGGAAGACGATCTTGCGGGAACATGGATTGGAGAGGACAACGTTTCGAGAATACCGCTAATGCAGGGACGCGTGTCGACATCGTTCGGCAAAGGCGCGGAGGTTGGCGTCGCAACCGCGTATGCGGCATACGGAAAAGAAAGAGACCTCTCCACCTTCGGTTTCAGCGCAGACGCCAAGTTTCCGTTCCATGCGTTGTTCGGCCTTCAGGCGGAATTCGCCGCAGGAACGAACCTCAACAACGCCAACCTGTTTACCGTTGGCGGCAACGGCAATGCGACGGTGGATGTGACCACCCGCGGTTACTGGATCCAGGCGACGTCGAAACCGAGCCGTTTCTTCGACATCGTCGCCGGATTCGGCGATGAAATCGTCTCCTCGACCGTCGAAAACGGCAAGATCGAAAACAACATGACCTTCTATGGCGACCTCATCTTCCCGATCGGCAACTTCTTCTCGCTGGCTTTTGAATACCAGTGGCTGAGAACGCGGATCGCGGGCCAGACTGACGCGAACACCGCCCATGTTATCGACCTTGCGGGCAAAGTGGTTTTTTAACGAACCGTCGGATTCCGTTCAGCGTTCAACGACGAGCAGGTCCAGCTCCCGGAGCTGCTCCTCGCGCACTGTCGAGGGCGAGCCGCTCATCAAATCGACGGCGCTGGCGGTTTTGGGAAACGCGATGACGTCACGAATGGACGTCTCGCCGGCGAGAATCATGACGGTCCGGTCCAACCCCAACGCAATGCCGCCGTGCGGCGGCGCGCCATATTGCAGGGCGTCGAGAAAGAAGCCGAAACGCTCGCGCGCTTCCTCGTCCGAAAGCGCGAGAATCCTGAAGATGCGCGCCTGCAGCGCCGCGTCGTGGATTCGGATGCTGCCTCCGCCAACTTCGCTGCCGTTGAGCACAACGTCATAGGCCTTGGCGCGGACTTTCTCGGGCTCGCTTTCGAGACGAGGAATGTCCTCGTCGAGAGGCGCGGTGAAGGGATGGTGCAGGCTGACGTTGCGTTTCTCGCTCGGATCGTACTCGAACAACGGAAAATCGACGACCCACAGGAATCGGCGGGCGCTCTCCTCGATCAGCTTCAGCTCGCTCCCCATGGCCAATCGCAGCATCCCCATTCCGACGGCGAGCGGCGCGGGCCGATCGACGGCCAGCATCACGACGTCGTCCTTCAGCGCGCCGGCCGCATCGAGCAAGCGCCGCGCCACGGCGACGTTGGCGCCCTTGTTGGCCAGATTGGTCAAGGCTTCTTCCGTCGCGCGCAAGGTGAAGAGATTCCGACGTTCGAGTCGGGCGTCGGCGACGATCCGTTTCAGCCAGACGTCCTCGTTGATCTTGCGCAGACGCATCCCTGAAGGTGCGGAAGCGGCCTCAAGCACGACGGCTCGGGCGCGCGCTCCGGCCGCGATGAGATCCGGAAACGTCAGCAGCCCCAGAGCCGCCATCTCCTCGGTGACGTCGGCGATGGGCATGTCGAAGCGCAGATCAGGCTTGTCGGTGCCGTAGCGCGCCAGCGCTTCGGCGTAGGACAAACGGGGAAACGGCCGTTCGATCTCGACGCCGGCCACGGAGAAGACGCGCGCGAACAACCGCTCGACGAGATCGAAGATGGCGTCCGGACGCGTGAAAGAAGATTCGATGTCGATCTGCGTGAACTCGGGCTGCCGATCGGCGCGCAGATCCTCGTCACGGAAGCAGCGCACGATCTGGAAGTAGCGATCGAACCCGGCCATCATCAGGAGCTGCTTGAAGAGCTGCGGCGACTGCGGCAGCGCGTAGAAGCAGCCGTTGTGGATCCGCGACGGAACGAGGTAATCACGCGCGCCCTCGGGAGTGGACTTGGTCAGAAAGGGCGTCTCGATCTCTATGAAACCTTGCTCGTCCATGAAACGCCTCGTCTCGAGACAGACCTGGTGGCGCAGGCGCAGGTTTCTCTGAAGCCGCGGCCGCCGCAGATCGAGGTATCGGTACTTGAGACGAACGTCCTCGGAGGTGACAAGCTCGTCCTCGATCGGGAACGGCGGCGTGCGCGCCTCCGAGAGAACATGCAACTCGCGCGCCAGGATCTCGATCTTGCCCGTTTTCAAATCGAGATTCAGCGTCTCCTCGTCGCGCGCCACCACATCTCCGACCACGGCCAGCACATATTCCAAACGAACGCGTTCGGCGGCGCGATGCGCTTCCGCGGAGGCTTCGGGACGGGCGACGACCTGAACGATCCCCTCGCGGTCGCGCAGATCGATGAAGATCACTCCGCCCAGATCGCGGCGATTGGCGGCCCAGCCCATCAGCGTCACCGTTCTGCCGATGTCGGTCTCGCGCAGCGATCCGCAATTATCCGTCCGCGCGAGATCCTCGAGTCCTTCAGCCATTAAATCTCCTCTCGATGAAGCCGACGAAATCCTCTTCCGGCACCTCCTCCTGGCGCGAATCCGTCATGTCGCGCACGCTCCAGACGCCGCGCGCCAGCTCGTTGTCGCCGAGCAGGGCCACGTAGCGCGCTCCGATCTTGTCGGCCTTCCGCATCTGCGCCTTGAGTCCGCGCGCTTCGTGATCGATGAGCGCGCTCCGGCCGGAACGTCGCAGATCGCGCTGCGCGACGAGGGCTCGATCGAACGCCGGCGCGCCGAGCGGCACGAGGAAAACGTCGCAACGCTTTTCGTCGATCTCGACGCGGGAAGACGCCAGCACCAGCCGCTCCATCCCGATGGCGAAGCCGATGCCCGCGAGATCCGGCCCGCCGAGATCCTTGATGAGCCCGTCATAACGCCCGCCGCCGAGAACG
Source organism: Vicinamibacteria bacterium (assembly GCA_016934575.1). GTDB lineage: Bacteria > Acidobacteriota > Vicinamibacteria > Fen-336 > Fen-336 > JAFGSN01. The sequence continues at coordinate 21,393 of JAFGSN010000106.1, read as the reverse complement.
CTGTTCTGAGCGCCAAGCGCTTCGCTTCTCGCCACGATTTCGAACGTCGTGCGCGTGTAGTAATCAAGTCCGCGCACGAGACGATGGTTCAACCGGTACGGAACATCGAGCAGGTCGAGCTGACGCCGAACCTCGTTGAAGTGATCGCGGCACTGCGGGCAGAGATAGTCGGTGATCCGCGGTAGACGCTCGATGATCGCCTGATCGGCCGCGACCTTGCAGTCGAGCACGCGAAGCGGATTCGTCTCGGAGCGCCTCCGGCAGTCCGCGCACAACCGATCCTCTTCCGTCCGCAAGGCTTCACGCAAAGCCGCGACGTATCGTGGGCGGCAGTTGGCGTCGCCCACCGAGTTCAGGAACAGATCGCCTTCCTTCATGCCGCAACAATCGAGCAGCGCCAGCGATAACTCGATCATTTCGACGTCGACGGAGGGCCGAGTCATGCCGAAAGCCTCGACGTTGATCTGATGAAACTGCCGCTGCCGGCCCTTCTGCGGTTGTTCGCGACGGAACATCGGCCCGATCATGAACAACTTGAGGATCGGGTCCGTCTCCGCCAGGTTGTGCTCGATCACGGCGCGCGCGACGCCGGCGGTGGCCTCCGGCCGCAGAGTCAGCGAGGAGCCGTCGCGATCATCAAACGTGTACATCTCCTTGGACACGATGTCGGTCTCGCCGCCGATGCTGCGCGCGAACAACTGCGTCTCCTCGAACGCCGGCGTGCGTATCTCACGAAAGCCGTAACGCGCCAGAAGCCGGCGCGCGGCGTCCTCCACGCGTTGCCAGCCCGGCGTTTCCGCCGGAAGAATGTCCCGCGTGCCTTTGACGGCCCGGATCATTGCGACGCGCCCTCGCGTAGATAATCGTTCTTGAAGCTGACGTAGTGTTCGGCTGAGGCGCGCAGCCGCGCGGTCTCTTCGTCGCTCACCGTGCGCTTGATCGCCGCGGGCACGCCCATCACCAGACTGCGGGGCGGTATCTCCATCCCCTCGGTCACGAGAGCGCCGGCCGCGACGATGCTCTCGGCCCCGACGCGCGCGCCGTTTAAAACCGTGGCGCCCATGCCGATGAGAACGGCGTCCTCGATGCGGCAACCGTGGAGAATAACGCCGTGCCCGATAGTCGCATCCTGCCCGATTTCGACCTTGTGCTCGCCGAAGTCGACGTGGATCACCGCGTTGTCCTGGACGTTGGAACGCGCTCCGACATGAATCGAGTTGACGTCGCCGCGTAAAACGGCGCCCATCCAGACGCTGACGTCATCGCCGAGATGAACGTCACCGACAACTTGCGCCGAACGATCAATGAAAACGCGGGCTCCGAGTCGCGGCTGTTTTGAACGATATGTGCGTAGCAAGCGCGCCCTCCGCAAATCGGTGATTTTAACAGACGACGAGCCTGCCGCAAACAACGACGCTCAAAGACTCCTGTTGCATATCATGAAGGAATTTGGATCTGATCGGCGCCTTGAAATAGCCCGGAAGCCGACATGCGGATCCTGTTGATCGACGACGATACGGCGCTCCTTCCCCGCTTGGCCCAGATCATCGAGGCCGAGGGTTACGCGGTCGATACGGCCGCCGAAGGAATGACTGGCATTCGTCTCGCGATCGAGCGGCGTCCCGCTTGTTTCATTCCGAAGAGTCGTCGCCGGACCGAATCCATACGGCCATAGCCCGCATCCCGAGACAACGCGCCAGAGACTCCAGCCTTCGATCGACCGCGATCAACAAGGTCGTCAAGCGATCGGGAAGGAGGGTGTGATCGATGAATCCGAGGCTCAGCAGATATGCGAAGCCGCTGAGCGGCGTCAGAAGGGGTGGCTCGAAACCCAATCTCCGCCAATGCGCATCGGAGGTCCGACGAATCATCCCCTTGAAAACTCCGGCGTCCCCCTCGAAGGGCGTCTTGCCGGCGACCCCGGCGAACGGCCGCCAGGGGTCGAGATCACAGTGACAGCCCTCCCGATGAATCCACTTGTAGATGGGGAATGAAAAAGGCGTCACCCAGGGCTCGACGACGACGACTCGCCCTCGTGAAACGAGAACGCGCCGGCATTCCCCGAAGAATGCGGCGGGATCCGCCAGATGATGAATCACGTCGAACGCCAGGACTCCGTCCAGACTTGCGGTCCGTATGGGAAGCGATTCTCCATTGGCCGTGAAGTCGTTCCAGGGCGCGGCGATCAGGTCGCAAGACCAGAGGCGGAGGTCGGCGCGATGGCGACGCGCGTAGTCGCTCAGGAAACCCGGACCGGCGCCGACCTCGAGCACGCGGGAGTCCGCCCGCAACTCGGCGAGCAAACGATTGAACCAGACGCCGTAGATACGCGCCAGAGCGCGCTTGCGATTCCACACGCGCCGGTGTTCTTCAAGACGCGCCAGACTCATCGTCAGCCCAAAGCAAATGATCCGCCGGCCGTCGCTCCGCCTACGCCATGGATGCCGTTCACTCCGACGTGTATTTCCGCGCCAAGAAGCTTCGCGCGCGCTCGACCTCGCGATGAAAAACGAGCAGCGGATCGGCGCTTTCGTTCCGAATCGTGAAGTTGAATTTTCGTCCTCCGCGCAAACGGACATGCAGGTTCTTCTTCAAGTAGTCGACTTCAAAACGCTCGATCGCGTCGAGCGTGGCCGAAAACGAGTGCTCACGATTCGAGCTTTCATAACGCAAGCCCTGCAAGGTGGCGATGAGCTCGCCCTCGCAACTGCCGATTCCATGGCGATGGACGACGGCAAGGCGTTCATTGAGAAGCATCTGCCGAAAGCGCACCATGACGGTTCGCTCCCCCGCGTCGAGATCGACCGTCTCGCTATGAACTTCATGCCCCTCGACGGAGACGTCGAGGCGATGGGAGCCGCGTGTGATTTCGCGGGCCGTGAGCGGCGTCTTGCCGAGATAACGTCTGTCCAGGAAAACCATCGCCCCGGGGACGTCGCTCTCGACGCGCAAACGTGGCGGAGTCGCCGCAAGCCGCGCGTGGATCCTCTGCGTCTCTCCCGAAATGAGGTTGACTTCTCTCTCCCAGGGAATCCTGTCCACGGCGTCGACGCGAACGCGATGCCGGCCGGGCATGACGCCGTCGATCGTGCGGGGTACGACTCCGACGGCGCGTCCATCGACGACGATCCGCGCTCCAGGCGCGTCGGCGTCGATCCGGAGCGTGGCCATCATGACTTCGGATTTCTCGGCTTTACGAACGCTTTGCTCGAGCGGCGCCTCGATTCGGAGCGGTTGCTCTCTCTTTCCCGTCAGCCAGCCGGCCACGGCGATGCCGCATGCCAGAATCGCGAGCGCGATCCAGAGCACTGGTCGACCGTGACGTGACGGCGCCGGCGCGACCGTACTTCCGGAAGAAAAAAGCGAATGCATCGGCCTTCCCATCATCGCCGTCATGCGGACCTTCCGGCGTACGACTCCGCCTCCCGAGACGACGAAGAGCAGGATGATCTCGCGGATCACCGTTCGAGGCAAGAGACCCGGCGGAGCGCCCGGCGGCGAACTCAGCGCGCCGGCATGTAGATCTGATCGAAAACGCCGCCGTCGTCGAAGTGTTTCTTCTGCGCCCGTTTCCAGCCTCCGAACGTCTCGTCGATCGTGATCATCTCGATCTTCGGAAACATCCGCGCGAACTTGCGGGCGACGCGCTCGACCCGCGGCCGGTAGAAATGCCGGGCCGCCATCGCCTGCCCCTCGTCGCTATAAAGATGCCGCAAGTAAGCCTCGGCCACGGCGCGCGTTCCGCGACGATCAACAACCTTGTCGACCACGGCGACCGGCGGCTCGGCCAGGATGCTGAGGGAAGGAAAGACGACGTCGAGTTTGTCGTCGCCGAGCTGCTTGATCGCCAGACGCGCTTCGTTCTCCCATGCCAGGAGAACGTCGCCGATGCCGCGCTGCACGAACGTCGCCGTCGCGCCGCGCGCTCCGGAATCGAGCACCGGAACGTTCTTGAAGATGCCGGCCACGAGCCGGCGCGCTTTCTGCTCGTCTCCGCCTGGCTGGCGCAGAGCATAGGCCCAGGCCGCGAGGTAATTCCAGCGCGCGCCTCCCGACGTCTTCGGGTTCGGGGTGATCACCGCGACTCCGGGACGGGCCAGATCGTTCCAGTCGCGTATCTTCTTGGGATTGCCTTTGCGCACCAGGAACACGATCGTCGAAAAGTAGGGCGAGCTGTTGTGCGGCAAACGCTTCTGCCATTCGAGAGCAATCAATCCGCTGTTCTTCTGGATGGCGTCGATATCATAGGCCAGGGCCAGCGTCACGACGTCCGCTTCGAGTCCGTCGATAACGGCGCGCGCCTGTTTCCCCGAGCCGCCGTGCGACTGCCGGACAACGACGTCCTGCCCGGTCTTTTCCTTCCACTTCTTTTTGAATGAGGCGTTGAGCTCTTGGTAGAGCTCACGCGTGGGATCGTAGGACACGTTCAGGATCGCGACCTCGCCGGCGGATGCGACGCCCGCCCAGCAGAGCGCCGATAGAACAAACGTCGCACGAGTCACGAAATCCAACGAACGATGTTTCATGCCAACCTCCTGTCGTCGATGCGCGGAGAATCGATTTTCGCGCATTAAAAAACGACTTGCGAGCGTACTTGAACCGTGTTTTCCACCGGCCGGTCTCCGGACTCGGCGCCGCCATCGAAACGCGTGCGACTGAAAACCATCGAGCATCTGAGGCTCGGACCGAGATACCAGTGCAGGCCGAGGCCGAGACCGCGCACCCGGCGCGCCGATTGATGCGGTTCGGCCAGACCGAGGGCAAAGGCGTCGCCGTCGGCATCGTAGCCCTCGATACGGACCGCGATTTGCAGCGCGCCCCAGTCTCCCGATTCCGGCTCGAAGGGGTGCGCGACTTTGACGCTGTCGAATCCCGCGGCGCCGCCGAACAGTACAACCGAGGCGAGCGCGCTCCAGGCCTGATGCGCCAGACGCGCGCGCGTCTCGGCGCAAACGACTTCCTGCTCGGAACGAACGTACTCCGCCTGTAATCCGAAAGGCCCGGAATAAAACATGCCTTGCGGCGCGACGCGATTCTGACGACCGTCGGCCGCGGCGTCCTTGACGTAAGAGAAGAACGACATTTGCCCCGCGCTCTTGAACGCCGGCATGACGCCAGCCCGCTCCTGAGTGGAAACGGACAGACCCAACGCCAGCCCTGAACCCGGCGCCGACTTCGCTGTCGCGAACGGCCGGGCCAGCAACCGCGCGACGAGCTCCTTGCCGTCGTCCGTGTCTCCATCGGCGCTGCTTCCGTCGACGGCGCCGTTGAAGACTCCGAGCGCGTAGGCCATCCGTCCGTTGAAGGGCGCGCCGTGCAGCATCACGCCCTGGTCGCGCCCCGGCGCGAGCCGGGCCGGGAGCGAAGGTTCGAGAAGCAAATGCATCCGGTTGGATTGGAGATACTCAAGGCTCACCGGAACCTTGGTGCGCCCGACTCGTAAACGCGCCGCGCGTGACAAGCGATAGTCGACGTAGGCGTCCGAAAGCGCTGCCTTGCCCATCCCCAAGTTGGGCGCTATTCTGAATTCGACATGCTTCCGTACGCTTCCGCGAAGGGCGACTTCCGCCCTTCTCAGGAAGAAGCTGTCCGCTCCGAGATCCCGCTTGTCGCCGAGAAAGAACCGTCCGTCCGCCTGTATAACGGCGCCCAATCTCACGCGGCAATCGCCGCTCGCGAGATCGACGGCGGAAACGCTCTCTCGCTCATCGACTCCCTGGGCGCTCGCCCGGCCGTCGTCGTCCCCCGCCTTGGACGAGATCGCGAACAAGGTAGCGATCAAGCTCACGGCCAACACCTCTCGCATGTGAACCTCCTCCATCACCAGACGCACCTCTTCCACGAGGCGTCTCCACGCCTCTTGACTCCGGCGGCTGCGACTCTTTCAGACCATGTCCGCGAGCGTCGTTTTTTCCAGGGTGTCCGAGATGTAGTCTCGGATTCGCCTTAGCACGCGCAGAACCTTTCGTTCCTTTTCAATCGGCGTCGACTCGTAGAAATATCGGCTCACCGATTCAGTGGGCGCCAGCGCGCCGTCGACGAGACGAATCACCTCGGCCAGCGTGATCTTGGCCGCCGGCCGCGCCAGGCGATAACCTCCGCGTTGCCCCTTGGCGCTTTGCACGATACGCGCCCGCTTGAGCGTCAGCAGGATCTGCTCCAGAAATTTGGGCGGAATCCCTTGCGCCTCGGCGATGCTCGCAACCGACAGCGCGCCCCGGGCCGCATGGCGCGCCAGGTGCGTCAGGGCCAGAAGCGCGTACTCGCTGCGCGACGTCAGTCTCATTCGTTCTCTCCGGCTGCAATTACGACTTAACCGATCTGCATTGTATTAAATATACGGCGGGCGTGTCAAGCGGCGCGAGTTTCAAGCCCGCCCTTACGACCGTCGCTCTACGATGATCCGCGCCAGCGCCGCCAAAGGATCGGCGCGCGGTCCGAACGGCGCGATCGCCGCCAGCGCCTTGTCGAGAAGCTCGCTCGCCGTGCTGCGCGCTCGTTCGAGCCCGTGCACGCTCACGTATGTCGCCTTGCGCGCCTGCCTGTCCTTTCCCGCGGTCTTGCCGAGCCGCTCCGCGGATTCGGTCGCGTCGAGAACATCGTCGACAACCTGGAAAGCCAGGCCGACGGCTTCGGCGTAATCGCCGAGACGTTCCATGTCGTCCTCGCCGGCGCCTCCAAGAATCGCGCCGCCGCGCACGCAGGCCGCGAGCAGCGCTCCGGTCTTGGCGCGATGCAGCCTCTCTAGCGACTCGGCGGAGAGGTCGCGTCCTTCGGACTCCATATCCATGACTTGGCCTCCGACGAGCCCCGTCGTGCCGCAGGCCTCGCCGAGCATCGCGATGGCGCGCATGCGTCGCAAACCGTCCGCAGGCTCCCTGCACGGCGTTTCGGCCATCAGATGAAAGGCGCGCGTGAGCAAAGCGTCGCCCGCGAGAATGGCCGTCGCCTCGCCGAAAACCTTGTGATTCGTCGGACGGCCTCTGCGCAGATCGTCGTCGTCCATCGCCGGCAAATCGTCATGAATGAGGCTGTAGGTGTGGATCATCTCCACGGCGCACGCCAGGGGCATGAGGTTTTCATTGCGTCCGCCGACCGCTTCGCCCGCGGCGATTACCAGCAACGGCCGGATGCGCTTGCCGCCGGCGAAGAGACTGTATCGAACGGCGCGATGAATCGTTTCGGGCCATGCCTCCTCTGACGGCAACGCTCGATCGAGAGCCTCGTCGATGAGACGGCGACGTTCCGCGAACGTTACCTGAGATCGGGAAGGGTTCATGGGGCTCGCATTTCATGACGGCGCTTCACAGAGCGATCAGAACGGCGCATCCTCGTCTCCTGGCGTAAGCGGCTCCGTCCTGGGGCGACCGGACGCATCGACCTGCGCCTCGCCCTTGGAGTCTTTGAGCAACAGCTCGATCTTGCCCTCGGCCTCCTCGAGCTTGGCGTGACAAAGCCGCGAAAGCTTGACGCCCTCTTCATAGAGCCCGAGCGATTCCTCGAGCGGCAGCTCGCCTTTCTCAAGACGAGCGACGATCTCTTCGAGGCGCTTGAGCGCGTCCTCGAAACGCGGCGTCTCCATTGCGCCGTCCACGGTTTTCGTCTCCCTCTCCTTCTTGCTCACGCGCCCTCCTTGTCGCTGACTGTCGCCCTGATATCGCCGCCGTGCACGCGAATACGCAACGCGTCGCCGGCCTCGACTTCGCCGGGACAACGCACGAGCCGCTCCCGTGCGGCGTTCCAGACAAGCGCATAACCTCGATCGAGCACGGACAACGGCGATAGACTCGACAGCATGCCCGCTAGTCGGGTCAAAGCGCCGCGGCGCTTATCGATCGCCGAACGCGTCGTCATCGCGAGTCGTTCCGTCTGTTGCACGAGCCGATCGCGACGCGCGGCGATCTGACGCTCCCATCGAAAAAGATCGAGGCGCTCCAACATCCGCCGCCAGCGTTCGCGACGTCGCTCGAGGAGGCGGGCGAGAGCCAACCCGGCCCGCCGGCCCAGCTCATCGATGCGCTGGGCCTGGTTCCGTATTCGGCCGCGCTCTGCTTCGAAAACGCGGTGCGCCGTGAGCGACGCGACGCGCGCGCGCAGGCGGGTCATGCGCAGGCGCAAGGCGGAATCCCGCCGCGCGTCAAAAGCTTGGATGCGATCCCGAAGATCCGCCTTGGCCTGAACGACCATCTCCGCCGCAGCGGAGGGCGTGGGGGCGCGCACGTCGGCCACGAAATCGGCGATGGTGAAGTCGGTCTCGTGTCCGACCGCAGAGATGGTCGGAACCGGACAGGCGGCCAGGGCGCGAGCGACTTCTTCTTCGTTGAAAGGCCAGAGATCCTCGAGACTGCCGCCGCCGCGCGTCACGATGATCACGTCGAGCCCGCCTATGCGTCCAAGGACGCGCAAACCCTGAACGATCTCACCCGCCGCCTCGTTTCCCTGCACCCGCGCGGGATAGATCAGGGCTTCGATGTTGGAGAAACGCCGTGACAGCACGCGCAGGACGTCTCGGATAACGGCGCCCGTGGGCGACGTCACGATGCCGATGCGTCGCGGCAGCGCCGGCAGCGCCCGTTTGCGGCCTTGCTCGAAAAGGCCTTCCTTTTCGAGCCGCGCCTTGAGCTGCTCGAAGGCTTCCTGAAGCGAACCTTTGCCGAGCGGCTCGAGCAACTCGACCGCGATCTGATACTCCCCCTTCGGCGGGTAGACGCGTAAGGCGCCGCGCGCCACGACCATGAGCCCGTCTCGCGGACGGAAACGCATATGGCGCGCGGCGCTCTTCCAGACGACGGCGCGGATTTGCGCCTTCTCGTCCTTGAGCGAAAAGTACCAGTGGCCCGAGGCGGCGATCGTGAGATTGGAGATCTCACCCTCGACCCAGACATCTACGAGCTCCAGCTCGATCAGCTCTTGGATCCGCTGCGTGAGCTGCGTGACTGTCAGCGCCCGGCGGCCAGGCGCCTGCAATTGAGAGAGCGGCGCGTCGAAATCAAGGCGGCGTTGCTCCATGAGTCCATCGTCATTATATTGTGGAGTCCTTGCCGAAGCAGAAAGCCTAAAAAGGCGCGTCGGCGTCAGAATCGCCTCAAATGGCCATCGACGATGAGACGGTCTACAGTCGTGAGCTTTTTAGCGATATCCTTTCGGTGGACGTCCCGTTGCAGCAAGGGATCAAGCGCTTCATCCTCCGACTCTCTGCGCTCCGTGGCTCTATGGCACCGTTGGTTTGGTTGTGGCCGAAGGCTGCGATAGGCTCATAGCCTCGAAAGCCCCGTCCGACGCGCACGCCGGGCAAGCGCTTTTTTCACTCACCGAGAATCGCGCGTAAAGACACTTGAACGTCGCGGAAATCGTCAAGGATGGCGTCCGGCGTCTCGTTCGCAAGCGACGAACGCGTCGTCTGACCCGAAGCAACGGCAACGGAGCGCACGCCGATGCCGCGTCCGCAACGGACGTCCGCAACGGAGTCGCCGACGATGACGACTTGCTTGCCGACGTATCGGCGCGCGGTGGCGTCGAAGGCGCGCCTTACCGCAATCGCGGGAAGACGACCGCGATCCTCGTCGTCGGAGCCGTATGCGCCGACGCCAAAACAATCGTTGAGGCCCAGGGGCGCGAGCTTGGCATGCGCGCAACGCTCGATGTTGCCCGTCAGCAGACCGAGCGAAACGCGCGAGTCGTCGGCCAAACGCCGCACCAAGGGGACCGCGCCCGGTTTGGCGCGCACGGAACGGTCGTCGAGCAGCGGCAACAGCCCTTTCTCGTATCTCTCGAGCGCTTCCGACATGCGGGCGTCGATCGCCTCGTCGCCGAGACCGGCCTTCCTCATCAGCTCGCGCACGATCTGTGGATCCGTCTTGCCTGAAAAGTCGAAACCATCGATCGGCCCGGTTCTTCCATAGCACTCGCGCAGGGCCTCGGAAAGGGCGTTCCGGAAAACGAGACCGGCGGAGAGGAGCGTGCCATCGATGTCGAAGAGAACGAGCCGGTCGTTCATGTTGCGTCAATCCTCCGATGACTATTATTAGTTGACAGGCGCGCCTTCCGGGAATCTTCGTCCCGAGCCCCGCAAGAGGAATCCGACAATCCGCATCCGTCGTCATGTCACGTCCATGATTCTCGCATTGGAATCAGTGGAACAAAGCCTGCAAACGCGGTAAGATTCCGCTTGATTGTTATCCCTCGACCGCTCGGCCGGGGAAAGCACCGACGGCTTGGCGCATCGACTCAGCATAGAAGGCGGAGTACGTCCCGGAGGAAGCCGAATGAAGAAGTACGTCATTATGGGAGTGCAAGGCAGCGGCAAAGGCACGCAGGCCAGAAGGCTCGTCAAGGACCTCGACCTGATTCACATCAGCGTCGGCGACCTCTTCCGCTGGCACATTCAAAATCGCACCCGGCTTGGCGCGCAAGTTAAGCGTATCGTCACGAGCGGCGCGCTCGTGCCCGACGAAACCGTCGAGCGACTCGTAGCCGAGCGGCTCGAACAGCACGACTGGAACCACGGCTTCATCCTCGACGGCTTTCCGCGTAACGCCGCTCAGGCCGAGTTTTTTCTCGAGCGCTGGGATGTCGACGCCGTCGTGGTTATCGAAGTCCCGGACGCCGTCGTCTCCGAGCGCATGCTCGCGCGCCGGCTGTGCGAGAGCTGCGGACGCGATTACAATCTCATATCGAGCCCGCCCAAGGTCAAGGACACGTGCGACTGCGGCGGGCGTCTCGTTCAGCGCGCCGATGATCAGCCCGGACCGATCCGCGACCGCCTCAAGGACTATCGCGCCGTGACGGAGCCGGTCATCGCTCTGTTCCGTAAGAAGGAGAAGGTCGTCGTCGTCGACGGAACGCAAGCGCCGGAGTCCGTATACCGGCAGATACGATCGGGGCTCGACCTGGACGGGTAAGCGCCATCCGCGTCGACATCATGCTATCTTGGTCTTGATGAGGACGTCCTGATAGAAGACTATATCGAGAGGAGACTCGAATCATGAGTTATGTGATCACCGACGCCTGCACGAAGGACCTGGAATGCGTCAAGGTCTGTCCCGTCGATTGTATCCATCCCAAGGATGACGAACCGGAGTTCGCCGGCGCGGCGCAGCTCTACATTGATCCGGAAGCCTGCATCGATTGCGGCGCCTGCGTTCCGGTGTGCCCCGCGGCGGCCATCCATCCGTCGGACGAGCTGCCGGACGACAAGGCGAGCTTCGCCAAGCTGAACGCCGACTGGTTCGCCGGCCGCGGATGACGCGCGCCGCGAGCGCCTGACGTACGCTTGATCCGAACGGCGGCGGACACTTGAATGCGGCGCGGACCGCGCCTTCATGAAGCCAAGAGATTAGTAGCGCGCGTTCAGCAGAGCTTCGATGTCCGGCGCTTCCTTGAGGAAGCGAATACCGACTTGATGGGAAAGGCCCTCTAGGCGCGACCAGACCACTTCACCCGGAACATCGACCTGAACGCTTTCCTCGGATCCGATCCGTTCGAGAATCACGCGGATCTTCTGGCCGCGCTGGAGGCGCTCGCCGAGACGCAGACGGCATCCCAGCAGCGAAAGATCCATCATCGTCGCGGGGTGCCAGCCGCCGCGACTCTCGTAGCGCGCCGACAATTGACACGGAAAACGCGATGCGAGACGGCGATTCCCTCGGGATCCTGATGCGTTCGGCATATGAACACTTGCGTCGCTGAGTATATCGACCCGCATCCTTCCAGGCAAGCGAGATCCCATCCGCCCATCCGCTACTCCGGGTTCGGCTTGTGCTATCATATCGTGCGTGTTCCAAGGCCACCGACCACGAATCGCGCTCCTGCCGATCATATTCATCCTGATCTGCGCCGGATGCACTGACCCGACCGGACCGGGAATCGACGACTATTCCTTCGTCACCGCCGTAGCCTTTTTCGACGAGAACGGAAACGGCGTGCAGGACGACCAGGAAAGGACGCTGTTCCCCGGATCTCAGATCTCCGTGCTCGGCCTTGAACGTCAAGTGATCCCGCAGACGACAACCGGCGAAGCGATCATCCCGTTCGTGCCGGCCGGCGAGCAGACGCTGGTCCTGAACGAAGAAACCCTGCCTCCATATTTTCAGACGAATGGATTACTGATCCGCGTGCCGCAAGACAGCGCCGCCCGCTTCCCTGTCACGCTGCCGATCGGAGTCAACACGCTCCATAGCTACATGGCATTCGGCGACAGCATCACCGACGACGCCGGATATATCAGCCTGCTCGCCGAACGACTGCGGGGGCATTTCGGCCGAGCGCAGGTCATCAACGAAGGTTTTCAGAACGCGCTGAGCCGGGACGGCGCCTGGCGTATCGACGCCGTCTTGCGCCGTTGGCGTCCGGCCTGCACTCTGATCATGTTCGGCACGAACGACTGGAACGAGATCGAGTGCGTGCACGAGTTCCCCGGCTTCACGATCGACAGCCTGCGCACGATCATCCAGGAGACGAAGGCGACGCAGAGCCTGCCCTTCATCGCGACGTTCCCTCCGGCGAATCCGGCCAACTGGAGAATTCCCGCGGCACGCAACGAATGGGTGAGCCGCATGAACGCGCTCATACGACAGCTCGCCGCCGAGGAGGGCGCGGTCTTGGTGGAGGTGCATGACGCTTTTATTCAGACCGGCGATCTCTCCCAGCTTTTCGACGATCACGTCCACCCCAACGATCGGGGTTACGAAATCATCGCGAATCAGTTTTTTGAGGCGATCACACAACCTCGCGGCGGCTCGAATCCGCCGGTGCCGGGTATCTGATTTAAGCAGCCGGCCCTGATCCGAGCGCGCGTACATGGCGATACTGCGGCAGGATCTCTATTTCGGCGCTCAACCGCGCCTGCATGCCTTGCGTCTGGGGCCATACGGCGGTTCCTCGGCACGCCTTCTCTTCCACCCCGACGACGGCACGCCTCTTGACGATTCCGCGCTCAATGGATTCATGGAAGATCTGGCGGATCGAATCGAGATCGTGTGCCTCGACCCGGGCGCTCTCGCTGATCCGCGGCATCCCGACCGGCTTTCGTTGATACGCGACTGTCTGGCCGCGATCGACGCCCGTTGGCCAGAGCGGCTGCCCGTCATTCTCGCCGGCCACGGCCGCGGCGGCATGTTGGCGCTGGCGCTCGCCGACTCCGCCCCGGTCCAGGGCGTCGTCGCGCTTGCACCCATCATCGCGAGCCTTCACGAACAAAAGCAGCACGATCTCGCCTCCAGAATCGACGCCGCGCGCATCCCGTTACTCGCCGTGTTTCACGATGACGTGCACGTCGCGCCCTTCCGCGCCGCTCTTGAACGCAGCCCGCTAAACACCGTCGTCCGGCTCCCCGGCGACGGTTCGGCGGCGCTCACGCGGCCGATCGCGACGTTCGTCGCGGAATGGTCGTTCGCGGCCGTGAGCGGCCGAGATTGCAGCTCCCGCAATATATTATCCTCTTCGCGGATCGGACTCGACGGGGCTTGATGCCTTCCTAACGCGTTACGCACGGAGGCCGTCGCTTGCCGATCCGCAGGCACGCCCTCTACGTTCCATTCCTGCTCGTCATCGGCGGAACGTTTGTATACCGGTTCATTCAGAATTGGACCCCGATCCCGCGTCCGAGCTCGCGATCGAGAGAGGCGACGTGCTCATCACTCTCGGGTATCGCGAGAAGCTGGACCGGCTGGCCGTCATGGCGCGCGGTTGAGCGCCGCGACCTCGCGGCCCGAGCATGCCTTCCGCTTCGTCGCGCCGGCGCACGTAAGACGCACGCAACAGTCTCCGTCAGGCTCTGCGCCGCGCGACGCGCGCGCGGCGCTTCACGGCGCTCGGTTTCGCCGTTCGCTTGCGCGCCTGCGCGGCGCGCAATTCCTTGATGAACACTTCCATGCCGACGTTCGCATCATGCAGAAAATGAACGACGTCGCGCGCTAGTTCCGCCACGATGTCGGCACGGCGCGTGGGCCGGCGATAGATGACCGTGCGCTTGTTGAGACGCCCCTCCCAGATAAGACTCTTGACGAGATCGACCCGCGCCGGGCTCCACAGTCTATAGCCGGCCTTGTTGCGAGGCGGCTCGGGCACCTTGCGCGCGTAAAGCCAGTTGAGAAGCGTCTGCTTGCTGATGCCGAGCTGATGCGCGACATCGAGAGTCGTGAAGTACTTCATGATCGAAACGCTCCGGTCCAGGCCACGGCTGGTCGGCGCGTCGACCCGGAAATCATTTGTTGATTATATCAGCGAGACCCTCGTTATCGTTCCGATTGTTGCTATCATTCGCTCATGGCGCGCCGGAACAAGAAAAGATCACGCTACCATCACGGCGATCTTCGCCGCACTCTCATCCGAGAGGCGGTGCGCCTGATTCGGACCGGCGGAGACGAGGCCCTGTCGCTGCGCGAAGCCGCGCGCCGCGCGGGGGTCTCGCAGACGGCGCCTTACCGCCATTTCGCCGACAAGCAGGCTCTGGTCGCCGCCGTGGCCGAAGAAGGATTTCGCACGCTCATGCGCTCGATACGCCGCGTCTTCATGAGGGCAGCGGGCGATCCAGCGGAACGTTTGCGCGCCTTAGGCGTCGAGTACGTTCGCTTCGCCATGAAACATCCCGCCGAGTATCACCTGATGTTCGGCACCGCGCGGCCTCCAATCGAAAAGTACCCGACCTTGCACGAAGCGGCGCATGCCGCGCTCGGGCATGTTCTGGCGTGCCTCTCGGACGGCCAGCGCGTCGGATGCATACGTACGGGCGATCTGATGGAACTGACGTTCTTCGTCTGGACGCATGTGCATGGACTGGTCGTGTTGCTGCTCAGCGACAGCCTGCCGACCGCGGGCAGCCGCGGCTTCACTCCCGAGATCGAGCGACTGACCGATCTGCATCTCAACTGCCTCTTTCACGGCCTGACTCCGCGCCGTTCTTGATTCAGCAAGGCCGCTCCGCGCGCTCTGCCGTGCCCTTCGCCCCGCGCCCACCCGTAATCTCGTGTGTCAATGGACGGAGTCGTTCCGAAACGACCCGCCGAGAGCGACCGTTCTCGCCGAAAGGCGGATACGGTTTTGCGTTATGATGTCGCTCTGCGATGCGAGCACATGGGCTCCACTAACAAGGAGGCTGATCAATGCCGACCGCGCTCCTCGACATCATCGTATTCGTTGGATTCATCGCCGCAGTGCTCACCGTTGGCATTCTCAAGAGTCGTCATGAAAAGGATAGCGAGGCGTATTTTCTCGCGGGACGGGGATTGACCTGGTGGCTCATCGGCTTCTCGCTCATCGCCGCCAACATCTCGACCGAGCAGTTCGTCGGCATGTCGGGCCAGGCGGCCGACTATATCGGCCTCGCCATCGCGAGCTACGAGTGGATGGCGGCCGTCACTCTCGTCGTCGTGGCGTTTTTCTTCATCCCCAAATTCTTGCGCGCCGGCATTTACACCATCCCGGAGTTCCTCGAGTACCGATACAGCCCCGCGGCGCGCACGACGATGTCGATTTTCATGATGATCATCTACATCGGCGTCACGATCGCGGCCGTCATCTACTCCGGCGCAATCACGGTGGACGTCCTCTTCGGCGACGTCGAGATCTTCGGCGCGCGACCGATCAATATATCGACCGCCGCGTGGATGATCGGCCTTCTCGCCGCCGCATACGTCATGGCCGGCGGACTCAAGGCATGCGCCTGGGCCGACCTGCTCCAGGGTTCGGCGCTGATTCTGGGAGGCGCGATCGTCGTGATCTTCGCGATGATCACGCTGGGCCGGACGGAGCCCGCGCTCCTCGGCCTGAGCGACGAGATGGCGGGCGCGGGCGGCCTGGCGCGCTTCATGGAGCTGAACTCGCACAAGCTTCACATGGTCCTGCCAAGCACGGACCTCTACGTTCCCTGGACGGCCCTGGTCGTCGGCCTGTGGATCCCGAACTTCTATTATTGGGGGCTGAATCAGTACATCACGCAACGCACGCTCGGTTCCCGCTCCGTGAGCGAAGGCCAGAAAGGCATCGTCTTCGCCGCCGGCCTCAAGCTTGTCATTCCGTTCATCATCGTCGTGCCGGGCATGATCGCCTTCAACCTCTACAAGAGCGAGATGCAGGAGGAGGCGCGCGCCAAGACCAACGGAGCGGCGCTCGCGGCTTTCGAAAGCGTCAAAACCGATCCTTCGGCCGACAAGAAAGTCTTTGATTTCAACGCCGATTTTGCCGGCCTCTACCCCGATCTGGCACGCGAGATGGCCGCTTTCAACGCAACAGTCTCCGGATTGCCCTTGTCCGAGGATTTGCCCGTCGCCGAGGCCAACGCCAGACTGCTTGATGCGGTCTCTCGCCGGAACGTCTCGCGCCCGCCCGCTGAGCGGCTTGAAGTGCAGCGGCGCCTCATCGGTTACCAGTACGACTCGGCCTTTGCCCTGCTCATCAAACGTCTGATCCCGCCCGGCCTGCGGGGCTTCATGCTCGCCGCCATCCTCGGCGCCGTCATGAGCTCGCTGGCGGCGATGCTCAACGCCGCCTCGACGATCTTCACGATGGACCTCTACCGTCAATACCTGCGCAAGGGCGCCAGCCAGGCGAATCTCGTCGCCGTCGGTCGCCTGTGCGTGGCGATCTTTGTCGTCATCGGCTGTCTGATCGCGCCGCTGCTTGGCGATCCGCGTTTCGGCGGAATATTCACTTATATTCAGGAATTCCAGGGCTTCATCTCGCCGGGCGTTCTCGCCATCTTCGTCTTCGGCCTGATCGTGCACAAAGCGCCGGGCGCTTGCGGCGTCACCGGTCTCGTCCTCAGTCCGATCCTTTACGGAATCCTCAAGCTGTCCTGGCCGAGCCTGGCGTTTCTCGACCGTATGGCCGTCGTCTTCGGCGCCGTCCTCGCGGTCATGGCGATCATCACCGTCATCAAGCCGCTGCCCGCCCCGGTGACGCTGCCCGCACAGACGAAGATCGAGGTGGCCAGCTCGCCGAGGGCAAGGACATGGGGAATCGTCATCGTGGCGGCGACGTTGATTCTCTACGCGATTTTCTGGTAATCGATAATCGTATTGAAAAGCATGACCTCTGAAATCACCTCCAGCATCGCGAGGCTTTTCAGGGAGCGGTTCAACTCCAAACCGCGCGTCTTTCGCGCTCCGGGACGCGTCAACTTGATCGGCGAGCACACCGACTACAACGACGGCTTCGTCATGCCGGCAGCGATCGATTTCGCGACCTTCGTGGCGGCCGCCGCGCGGAACGACCGCATGCTGGTCATCCGCTCCGAGAATTACAATGATGAGCGCGTCTTCGATCTCGACGAGACCGACCCGAAACCGATGCGTCACTGGAGCGACTACGTGCGCGGCGTCGCCGTCGTCCTCGAGCGCGCCGATCATCGTCTGCGGGGCGCAAATCTCCTCATCAAAGGCGAGATCCCCCTGGGGGCCGGACTATCATCATCGGCCGCGATCGAGGTCGCTACTGCGCTGGCGCTTCTCAACGTCAACCGCGACTCGCTGCCCCCTCTCGAATTGGCGCTCCTGTGCCAGCGGGCGGAGAACGATTTCGTCGGCATGCGCTGCGGCATCATGGACCAGTTCATCTCATGCCACGCCCAAGCCGGGCATGCCCTGATGCTCGACTGCCGCTCTCTCGCCTTCCGCGCCGTGCCTCTTCCTCCGAACGTGCGTCTCGTCATCTGCAACACCATGGTCAAGCATGAGCTGGCGAGCGGCGAGTACAACAGAAGGCGCGCCGAGTGCGAGATGGGAGTCAAGCTCATCCGCCGCTCGATCCCCGCCATACACGCGCTGCGCGACGTCACCATGGAGCAGATCCGGAGCTTGAACAGCCGCTTGCCGGCATCCGTCGCGCGCCGTTGCCGTCATGTCGTCAGTGAAAACGCGCGCGTCGTAGAGGCCGCCAAGGCCCTCGAAGAAAGCAATCTGAGCCGCCTCGGCCGGCTCATGACCGCCTCGCATGCCAGCCTGCGCGACGACTACAAGGTGAGCTGCGTGGAGCTGGACTCCCTCGTCGAGATCGCGTCCGCCCATCAAGGCGTCTTTGGCGCGCGCATGACCGGCGGCGGATTCGGCGGCTGCACCATCAACATCGTGGCCGAGGATCATGTGGAAGGTTTCGTCGGCGCCGTCCGGCAGGAGTACGAGATCAAACACTTTATGAAACCCGACGTTTACGTCTGCACCGCATCGGATGGAGCGGGTGAAGTCACTCCGGCCTGAGAAACAGCCGGCGATCGGCGCGACCATCGTGTTCGATCCCGTCCAGCACGCACATCGCCGGCTCAATCCGCTCACCCGTGAATGGGTCCTCGTCTCGCCCCATCGCACGCAGCGCCCCTGGCAGGGACAGTTGGAACGTCCGGCACTCGAGACGCGGCCGCGATACGACCCCGCCTGCTATCTCTGCCCGGGGAACGAACGCGCGGGACGTCATCGCAATCCGCGATACACGGGAACGTTCGTTTTCGACAACGACTTCGCCGCCCTTCTCCCGGATTCGCCGTCGGGCGTCATCGATCATGGCGCGCTCGTTCAAGCGCGAAGCGCGCGCGGCGTCTGTCGCGTCGTCTGTTTCTCCCCTGATCACAGCCTCACGCTTGCACGCATGTCGC
The DNA here is from genome assembly GCA_016934575.1 of Vicinamibacteria bacterium. Classification (GTDB taxonomy): domain Bacteria; phylum Acidobacteriota; class Vicinamibacteria; order Fen-336; family Fen-336; genus JAFGSN01. The sequence goes on along the minus strand of JAFGSN010000106.1, from coordinate 2,810 downwards.
CGGACGCCGTTCGCCGCGTTGTCGGCGTCTGGATCGATCAGTATCGAGAGCTCGGCGAGAAACCGTTCATCCGCCACGTGCAAATCTTCGAAAATCGCGGCGAAATGATGGGCGCGAGCAATCCGCATCCGCACTGCCAGATCTGGGCCGACGAGGCCATTCCGAACGAGCCGCTCAAGGAGCAGTCGTCACAGATGAATCACCTGACGGGGCATGGACGATGCCTTCTCTGCGACTATCTCGACATCGAGGAGCGTCTCGACGAACGCGCCGTCTGCCGGAACGATCATTTCATCGCGCTCGTGCCGTTCTGGGCGACCTGGCCCTTTGAAACGCTTGTCGTCAGCCGGCGCCATGCCGAATCGATCGACGGATTGAACGACGCCGAGCAACGCGGCCTGGCCGATATTCTCATACGTCTGACCACGCGATACGACAATCTCTTCGATGCGTCGTTCCCGTACACGATGGGACTCCATCAAAAGCCCACCGACGGCCGACTTCATCCGGAATGGCACATGCACATGCACTTCTACCCGCCGCTTCTCCGCTCGGCCAAGATCCGCAAATTCATGGTGGGTTACGAGATGCTCGGCTCGCCGCAACGCGATCTCACTCCGGAGCAAGCCGCGGCTCGGTTGCGGGAGCTGCCGGAGACGCACTATCTCGATCGGGTCGAATGATCCACGCCTCGCTTGAAGATTCCGCATGAATCCTGTGCTTACCCCTCCGAAGGGGGCGGGACAGAGAGGAGGCTCGATATGAATCACTCCAGCATGTCGTCGAATTCCGCACGGTAAATGAAGATCGAATGGCCGATCGCATCCAGGAAGGGCTGACGGCGCAAGCGCCTCATGAATCGGCGCATCTCGTCATCGACGTAAAGACCCTGCAGGTGCGTGGCGCTGATCGCGAGCAAGTCGCCCTTTCGCACTTGCTTTGTAACCGGGCGGGGAATCGGCAGCCCGGGCAATCGCTCACAGGGCAGGCCATAGTATTCGGGTTCCGCCGCGCCGAAATACGACAATTTGATTGTCGAAACGCCTTTCAAGCGCATGTAGTCGCGCAGACCGATCAGATCCTGTCCCCAGTCGAGACTGGAGTCGACGAGGCATTGGTATCCGTTTCTCGGCCCGCCGACGATCTCGTTGAAATACGCCAGATAGTGAGGATGAAGCGTGATCGTGCCCCATCCATACCAGGCCAGGAGCGCAAGGACGAGCGCTCGCATTCCCCTCAAGCGCGTCCGCCACGTCCATATGACGCCCCGCGCCGCTATGACAAAAAGAAACGGATAGATCGGAAGAAGGTGTCGATGTCCGATATTCAAACGACTTGTCATCGTGAATGCGAAGTAGACCACAACGGGAATCCAGAGACAGGCCGTCGTCAGATCTCGGCGACGCCCCCATAGCGATGTGACGCCGAGCGCGACGAACAGCATCAACGGAATGGGCGTCTTGATGGCGAAAGTCGTTGGAAAGAAGTACCACCATCCCGTCATTGATCTCCGCCCTAGGAGGAACGCGGGCCGAGCCTCCGAGTGTTTGAGAAAACGAGAGAAACCGAAGAGATATCCCTCCGGAAATAGATGCAGATGACGCGCGCTATCGACGAGGCCCTTCACATAAACGCTTGAAGGCGCCTCCTCGCTCCAGTCGAGCGAATCGACGAACGATCGCTCCGGCGATATCGCGAAATGAAATCCGTACACGGCCCACACGGCGATATACGCCACGGCGAATAGCGCGATAAACACGATGACCAGCGTAACGATTCTCTGGCGAGGCGCGGCGAGGATCCGCGCGGGAAGCCGACTGTTGTAGACGATTTCACCGGGAGCGGATCGGACCAGGGCAACGAGCGCAAGGATTCCCAAGATAAAGACCAATCCAAAGGCCGAGAACTTCGTTGCCAGAGCGGCTCCCAATGCGAGCCCCGTCGTCAGAACGTGAATCGGCGTGACGCGCGTGAGTAAAGCGCGGAACAAGACGACGGTAAGAAAGTAGAGCAACGCCGCGGCCAGATCGGTCGTGACAAGCCGGCTGTGAGCGAGCACGTCAGGGCTCAACGCGCAGAAGAATGCGGCGACGAGCGCGGTCGCCATTCCATGCCGAGCGCGTGCCCAGGAAAAGACCGCCAGGATCAAGATGACGCCCAGCGCGACGATGACGAGACGCGAAGCATGAAGGAGCCTGTCCCCGTCGTTCCAATGATAGAGAAAAAGCCGACCCCACTCGAACTGCCGGCGATTGCGCCAGTATCGCTCTTCCGGATCATGCATGAGTCGCACGTCCATCATGAGGAGCGGAAATGCCGCCAGGCCGCGAACCAACGCCGGATGCTCGGGGATCATACGGTAATCGGAAAGAGCGAGGTTGACGTATCCTGACGGCAGGTAGGCGACCTCGTCGAACGTGGCCGACTTCCTCCAAAGGCTCGTGACCGCCAGATACGCGAATAGGGCGATCAACACGATCAGCGCCGTGCCGGCCCAGCGTCTGTGGATCATCTCTGTCGTCGACTCCAGTCGAACGCGAAGCTACTGCGTCCTCTGGGAGTGTGTCAAGATGAGCACCCTCGGTTTACCTCCCGCACGCGCCGCGTTAGTCTAGTGACGTTCTGGAGGTTCAAATCCGTGACATCAGACGCACATACACTCTGGATCGTGTCGCCTATCTATGGCGACGTCGAAGCATACCTAAAGCTGCGCGATAATCTCCTCGCCGTCCTGGACGCCAGCGCCCTCCCTGCCCGGGAAGTGCGCTTCGTCGTCGTCGATGATTCGGCGGGACACGATCCGGAGATTC
>JAFGSN010000017.1 GCA_016934575.1 Vicinamibacteria bacterium | reverse complement strand
GAGATACAACCGGATCAGGGCTTGGATCTCGGCGTTGAGGGCGGCGTCGTCGGCGGCGTCGAGGGCGGCGTTGTCGGCGGCGTCGTCGGCGGCGTCGTCGGCGGTTTGGGCGAAGCGCCGCCGCCTATTGCGCCCGTTCGAGTTGGCGGACATATCAAGGCGCCGCGTAAGCTCAAGGACGTCAAGCCGGCTTATCCTCCGGTCGCGCGATCGGCCCGCGTGCAGGGAGTCATCGTCCTGGAGTGCATCATCAGCCCCGAGGGCAAGGTGAGAAACGTCAAAGTCGTCAAGGGGATTCCGCTTCTGAACGACGCAGCCATCGAGGCCGTCAAGCAGTGGGTGTACACGCCTACTCTTCTCAACGGCGTCCCCGTTCCCGTCATCATGCAGGTCACCGTGAATTTCAGGTTGAATTAGTCTCGAGAGCTATCTCGTCTAAACGAGGAGGACGCAGAACATGCAGATGAGTATGGTGGAAATGTGGGGCAACATGGGCTGGGTCGCGAAAGGAGTCGTTTTCGTGCTGGCCTTCATGTCGATCTATTCAATCGCCATCGCGATCGAGCGCTTCTGGACCTATTCACAGGCCACGAAGCAGTCGAGGCGATACGCTCCCGAAGTCGCGCGTTTGCTCAAGCAGGGCAAGATCAGGGAAGCGATCGACGCTTCGCGCAACGCGGGCGTGAAATACTCCCACCTCGCCAAGGTTCTGGTGGTCGGGTTGCAGGAGTGGCAGTATCAGCAAGAGCTCGGTGAAACGGCAAGAGACAAGGACGCCGCCGTGGACGCCGCCAAGCGCGCCATTCAACGCGCCACGGCCGTCAATCAAGCCGATCTGAAGCGCGGCCTGTCGGGACTGGCCACGATCGGGTCCACCGCCGCTTTCGTGGGGCTTTTCGGCACGACGTTCGGAATCATCAATGCGTTCTCCGGCATGGCTCTGACCGGTTCGGGAGGGATCACCGCGGTTGCGGGGGGTATCGCCGAGGCGCTCGTCACGACCGCATTCGGAATTATCGTGGCGGTTATCGGCGTCTGGTTCTACAACTATTTCGCGGGCCGGGTCGAGGGCTTCAACGTCGAGATGGACAACTCCAGCTCCGAGCTTCTCGACTACTTCATCAAGCAAACGAGCTGAGGCGGGGCGGGAGTCTCGAGACAGTCCCGGCTATCTCCAGCCCCAATCGGGAGGATCACGAAGCTATGGCGATGAAAGTGGGTGGCGGTAAAGGGGGCGCGATGGCTGACATCAACGTCACGCCCATGGCCGATATCATGATCGTCCTCCTGATCATCTTCATGGTCGTCACGCCGCTCCTGCAGAAGGGCGTCGACGTGAAGCTGCCCCAGGCGCGTTACGGCGAGGAGAAAGACGAGCAGAAAGAGCACGTCGTCGTGGCGATCAATAACGAGGGCGACGCCTTCATCAAGGGAGTTCCCAGGGCGGATCTAAAGAATCTGACCTCGGCCGAGAAGCGCTGGGACGTTTTGGAGAGCGTTTTCGTGCCCGCGTTGCGCGAGGAGGTCGACGGTCTTCCGGACACGGGAAAAATCGTCTATCTGAAAGCGCATGTCGATCTCGACTATCGTCGTGTCGTGGAAGTCATGGGCGCCTGTCGCAACGCCGGAGCAGAGGAGATCGCGCTCATCGTCGAAAAGAAGGTGGGAAGCTGAACCATGGCCAAAAAGAAACAAGCCCTGCACGCGCATGACGCAACGCAGCCGTCGCATGCCTCGGCGATGTCCGAGATCAACATCACGCCGATGATCGACGTGCTACTTGTTTTGCTCATCATCTTCATGGTCGTGACTCCTCTGGCGCAGAGCGGCCTGGACATCGCTTTGCCGCAACCTCCCGCCCCGGACGCTATCAAGGGGCCGCCGCCGTCGTCGCTGGTTCTCGCGATTGACAAGAACGGAACATACACCATGAACAACCAGTTCGTGGGATCGCTTAACGAGCTTGACAACACATTGCGCGATTTCTTTCAGGCCAAGAGCGATACTGCGTTTTTCGTATGCGCGGCGGGCGATCTTCCCTATGGACGCGTCGTGGAAGCCATCGACGTGGCGCGCGGCGCGGAAGTGGAACGTATCGGAATCATTTCCGAGGATCTGCTTTGTGGATGCGGCGTTTGGTGTGAGACAGAAGCCGGGGGTTGATCTCTATCGATCTTCGAGCCGGCAATCATCACGCGCGTTTGTATCGATCGATGTATTGAGCGGGCCTCGTCATTGAGGCCCGTTTGATTTCAGGCAGAGTACAAAGACGAGTTTTCCACCTCCGCCCTGGGCGCAAAGTAGATGCCGACGTCTGAGAGCTTCATTTTCATAGTGCGGGTGATGTTGTCGCTGATGAAGGCGACAGGCTCGCGAGTCGCACATGCAAGGCGATCTCCGCGACGCGCTAGCGTGGCAATGGAGCTCGGGGAGCGCTTCGACAAGAGTCGAAAGCGCGGCATAAGGGTTTCAGTCGATCAAATCCTCGCTGCCAGAGACTAGGCGGCTTGCTCGCTTGTGAAGAAGGGACGGAGATAGCTTTCAAAAAGGGAGAGGGACGCCGTGTAGAGATAGCCCATTTGATACAGGACGATGAACGGAAGCGTGCCGTAGATTCCGTGCGTTGCGGCATAGTAGGCGACGAACGTGAAATACAGTCCGACCGCCAGCTCGATCAGCGGAATGAGATTGGGGATGACGCCGCAATAACGCTTCTGTTTCCATCGATCGCCGGCCGTTTCAACGCGATACTTGGGCGTGCGAGCAAACGCTGATTGATGGCCGACGAGGGCTTCGACCACCGCCTTGGCGTTGTTGATCGAAAGTCCGATGCCCACGGCGAGCGTCGCCGGGAGGTAAAAAAGACGCGATTTCCACGATTCAGGGAAGATCTCTTTCTGACTGAGCACGTAGAAGGCGCAGACGGAAAGCGTTGCGCCCAGAAATAGCGGCACATCAACGAGAAGCATTTCGCGCCATCCCATGTTGTAGCGCACGATCATCGCCGGGAACATCAGAAATGCAAGAAGCACCATGAGCGGATAAGCGAAGTTCGACGTCAGATGGAAAGTGGCTTCTACCTTGAGACGCCAAGGGATGTTGGACGCCAAGATCTGCGGCAGAATCTTCATGCAGGTCTGGATCGAGCCCTTGGCCCATCGATGCTGCTGGCTCTTGAAACCGTTCATCTCGACGGGGATTTCGGCCGGTGAAACCACGTCTTGAACGTAAACAAAACGCCAACCGCGCATCTGAGCGCGATAGGACAGGTCCAGGTCTTCCGTGAGCGTATCGTGTTGCCAGCCGCCCGCGTCCTCGATGGCGGACCGGCGCCAGATGCCGCCGGTGCCGTTGAAGTTGAAAAAGCGTCCAGACCGGTTGCGGCCGCCGTGTTCCATGATGAAGTGACCGTCGAGAAGGATGGATTGGACCTGCGTGAGCAGTGAAAAATCACGATTGATGTGCTCCCATCGCGCCTGGACCATGCCGACGCGTGGATCCATGAAATGACCCAGCGTTTTTTCAAGGAAGTCGGGAGAGGCGATGAAATCGGCGTCGAAGATCAGGATGAAATCGCCCGTGGCAGTGCGGAGACCCTCATCCAAGGCCCCGGCCTTGAAACCCGTGCGTTGATCACGATGGATGTGATGAATGTCGTAACCCTGGGACCGATACCACTCTACGGAGGAATGAATGATCGCGGATGTTTCGTCCGTTGAATCGTCAAGGACCTGGATCTCGAGCAGCTCACGAGGATAACGGATCTGACAGATCGAGCGCAGCAGTCGATCGACGACGTACATTTCGTTGTAAATGGGCAACTGAACGGTCACGCGCGGGAGTTGCACCGGAAGCTGAACTGGTTCGGCCTTGGCGTCACGATGACGGAAATAGAGGTAAATCATGATGTATCGATGAACGCCGAAGGCGCAGAGAATCACCAGAACGAGGAAGTACGAAACCAGAATGGCGATATCGAGCAAGTTCATAACGTGTAGATGGGTTCCAATCGTACGGTCATCGACGCGCCAGTCGAAGATATCCCTTAGGAGGTTTCATGCGCCTGTTGCCTGCTGCTGCAATCGGATAACCTCTAACGACAACCGATGGCCGCTTCCGACAGCCGGAGGCGGCTTGTCCCGTGTCGATTCCGGTCTTATAGTGTATCGAAGCTTCGTCGCAAGTCAATCGAAAGAAGCGCCCTTGGATCCGCGAGAAATCGAATCACTGCTCAAGAGAGTCTGGAACCGGGAAACGACCCCGGAAGAGGCATTCCAGCGCCTGGAGACCCTCCCCTACGAAGATCTCGGTTTCGCTAAGATCGACCATCATCGAGGTTTACGCCGCGGTTTCGCCGAAGTCGTTTATGGTCCGGGCAAATCCACCGAACAGATCTGCGCCATTGTTCGGCGTCTGATCGACCATGGGCAGAACGTGCTGGTGACTCGCGCCGATCGAGCCGTCCATGACCGCCTTCGCGAGCTTCATCCCCAGGCCCTCTTCCATGAAGCGGCTTCGGCGATAACCCTGACGATCCGTCCCGCGCCCGCTCTTCCCGGCAGAGCCGCCGTTGTGTGCGCCGGTACATCCGACATGGCGGTCTCCGAGGAGGCGGCTGTGACTGCCGAGTTCAACGGCGCCGCCGTTGATCGGATCTACGACGTCGGCGTCGCCGGTTTGCATCGACTGCTCGATCAAACGCCGCGTATTCGACAGGCGGCGGTCATCGTCGTCGTCGCGGGCATGGAGGGCGCGCTGCCGTCTGTGGTCTCGGGATTGGTGGCGGCGCCTGTTATCGCTGTTCCAACCAGCGTTGGCTATGGCGCCTCGTTTCAAGGGCTGTCCGCTCTTCTGACGATGCTCAATAGCTGCGCAACTGGCGTAGCTGTCGTGAACATCGATAATGGCTTTGGCGCCGGATACCTTGCCAGCCTGATTCTGCGTAGCGTTCACCGGTCGCCTCTTCCTTGACACACGGGCGCGAGGTATGACACGGATGACAGTGGGCGATCCATCATTCACGCCGTCTTCCCATGACGCTGGCGTTTTCCATTCGCTCGAGTACGACGCCATTCTCGAGATGCTTCGTCTTCGAGCGCGTTCGCGCGCCGGCCGAGAACTTGTCATGCGAACTCGGCCCCTGCATGACGTCTCATCCGTTCGAGAGTCTCTCGAGATGACGAGGCAGGCCGTTTGTGTCCTCGAAACGGAAGGCGCCCTGCCCTATCAGAGTCTTCCGGACGTCGGCGCGGTGTTTGGCGTTGCGAGAGCCGTTGGCGGCCGGCTCGATCCGTCGCAGCTAATGACCGTCGTCTCGCTTGTCGAGCTGGCCGTCCATGTTCGCCGTGTCCTGGCGCCGTGCGAGAACGCTCCACGTCTGTCGTCGTTGGCGGGGAGGATCCCTGACGTCACGGACATGGCTGCGGCCATACGTCGCGCGATTCAACCCGACGGCGAGGTGGCCGACGAAGCGTCTCCTCGGCTGGCGGACATTCGGCGCCGAATACGCGCCGCTCGTTCCGCGCTGCAGGCGATCTTGGATTCATTCTTGGACGATCGCGACAACGAGCGATTTCTTCAGGAGCGGCTGATCACGTCGCGCAACGAGCGCTACGTTCTGGTCGTGAAGTCGGAGCATCGAGCCCGGATTCCGGGCATCATTCATGGCGCATCGAGCTCCGGAGCAAGCCTTTTCGTCGAGCCTCTTCGTATTGTGGAGCTGAACAACGATGTCGTCGCCTTGGTGGACGAGGAACAGAGGGAGATCGCACGCGTTCTCGCGGATCTGACCGCGCGCGTTCACGATCGTCTGCCCGACCTCGAGCGCGCTTTCCAAACGCTCGCGCAGCTTGATGCCCTGCAGGCGAAAGCGATTCTGGCCGGCGACATGCGGGCTTTCGCTCCGGAAATCAGCGATGGGCTGCGTATCGCGCTTGAGCAAGCGCGACATCCGCTTCTTATCACGGAGCTTGAGGACGGATCGGGCGTTTCACGACGCGCCGCGGTGGAACCAGTGCCGATTAGTATTCGAATCGAGCCCGAATCGCCGGTGCTCGTGATCAGCGGGCCGAACGCCGGCGGCAAGACTGTCGCGCTCAAGACTGTCGGACTTCTCGCGCTCATGGCCCAGAGCGGTCTTTTCATTCCGGCGGCGGCGGGGAGCGTTTTGCCGGTCTTTCGCACCGTTTTCGCCGATATCGGCGACGAGCAGTCCATCGCCGCGGATCTTTCGACGTTCTCGGCGCATCTCACGACCATAATCGAGATGACGCGAAATCTCGAGTCCCCGGCTCTCGTTCTGCTCGATGAGCTGGGTTCCGGCACGGATCCGTCGGAAGGCGGAGCGCTGGGCGTGGGCGTGATCGAGTTTTTCCACCGCGCCGGAGCGCTGGTGGTCGCGACGACGCATCATGAAGCGATCAAGTCCTTTTCCTTGACGGCTCCGGGCGTGACCTGCGCCGCCCTGGGATTCGATCCCGATACGTATAAACCGGATTTCAGACTCAGTTATGGCGCGCAGGGTCGCAGCCTTGCTTTTGAAATGGCCGAACGGTTGGGCCTGCCCGAGTCGATTCTCATCGAGGCCCGATCACGACTGAGCCGACGCGAGGTCGAGGCGATCGATCATCTCAAGCGAATGGCGAAGCAGGAACGAGAGACGATCGAGCTACGCGCTCGTCTTGCGGAGGAACGCGAAGAGCTGGCGCGGGCTCGCGCCGAACACGCTCGTGAAATCGAAAAGCTGGAATCGCGAAGACGCATGGACATGCGCGAGGAGAGCGAGCGTTATCGAAGAAAGCGCGATGAGATGCTGGCATGCGCGGACGACGAGATTCGCGCGATTGTGCTGCGTCTGGCGACCGAGACGACGAGAAATCCGATTCGTGCCGGACAGCGCGCGCGTCGAGCGGCCCATGACGCGTTCTCTCGGCTTGATCAGGCGATCGGGGATGAAGTCGCCGTTTCGGAGCCGCTGTCCGCCGGGTGCATCTCCGTCGGAGACCGAGTGCGGGTGAAAACGTTCGGCGTCGTCGGCTCCCTTCTTGGTTGGCCTTCAGCCGATGAAGCGGAACTCGAAATCGAAGGAAAGCGCTTGCGAGTTCCGCGTGAAGAGCTGACTCGTATCGAATCCTCTCCCTTCCAGCGCCCGCGCACACGAGAAGGTGAACCGCCGGTTCGTCGCCATTCGCCCGGAGAGGCCAATCTCGCCGGTCTCACGGTCGAGGAGGCGCTTGTGAGACTGGACAAGCTGCTGGACGACGCCATTCTGGCGGACATGGTGGAGCTTCGGGTGGTCCATGGCACGGGTCGGTTGCGTCGCGCCGTGTGCGCCTTGCTTTCGGACCATCCTCATGTCGCGCGTATCCGAGCCGCGCTCCCGAGCGAGGGCGGTGCGGGCGCCTCGATCGTCGTACTGAGGGACTGATGGCGTATCCCGACGGTTTCGTGGAAGAGGTTCGCCGGACGGCCGATATTGTGCGGTACATCGCCGAGCATGTTGCGCTCAAGAAGGCCGGCTCTTCGTGGAAGGGACTCTGTCCGTTTCATCAGGAGAAGACGCCTTCGTTCAATGTTCGTGCCGATCCCCCGGCGTTTCACTGCTTCGGATGCGGAGAGGGCGGCGACATTTTTCGATTCGTGATGTTGCACGAACGCGTCAGCTTTCCCGAGGCCGTGGCGCAGGTGGCACGTCGTTTTGGCGTTGCCGTCCCGAGAAGCGGCGGAGAGGAAGAGCGGCGATCGGGTCGGCGCCAGGCGCTTCTCGCGGCCTTGGAGGCGGCGGCGAGTCATTTCACGAAAAATCTTTGGCGATCCTCCGGGAGCGTGGCTCGCGAGTATCTTCTTGGGCGCGGCTTCAAAAAAGAGACGCTTGAACGCATTCGGGCTGGAGCCGCCTCGAGCGCCTGGGACGATTTATTGGGACACATCGGAAGACGGTTCCCGACGGATTTGCTGAAGGCCGCGGGACTCGTGCTGGAACGTCAAGACAAACGCGGACATTACGATCGCTTTCGCAATCGCGCTGTCTTTCCTATCTTGGACGAAGGCGGCCGCGTCGTGGGCTTCGGCGCGCGAAGTCTTGACGGCAGCGAACCGAAGTACCTGAATACGCCCGAGACGGACGTCTATCAGAAAGCGCGGCTGCTCTACGGACTTTCATGGGCCAAGGAAGCGTTTCGCAAAGGCGGCCGGGCGGTGATCATGGAAGGCTATCTCGACGTGGCGCGAGCGATCGAACTCGGTGTGGCGGAAACCGTGGCCACATGCGGCACGGCGTTGTCCTCGCATCATGCGCGGCTGCTCCGTCGTTTCGTCAACCGCGTGATCGTCAACTTCGACCAGGACGATGCCGGACAGAACGCGACTTCGCGCAGCATCGACACGCTCATCGCCGAGGGATTGGACGTCCGCGTCGCCGAGCTTCCCGCAGGTCACGATCCGGACACCTATCTCCGGTCCGAGGGCGTGGATGCATATCGATCCAGTCTTGAGTCCGCGCCGCCGTACATGGAGTGGTTGATGAAGCGCGCCGCCGGTGAAAACGACGTGCGCACTCCTGCCGGCAAGAAGGCCTTCGTGAACGCCGTCCTCCCGGCGCTGGCGCGGATCGAAAGCCCGGTGGAGCGCGCCGCATGGTTGCCCGTTCTGGCAGGACACGGGCGTCTGGACGAGACGGCGATGGTCGAGGAGCTGCGTCTTGCTCTTGCTGCGCGGTCGGGCCGTCTCGATTCGGAGGGCGCGCCCGTCGCCAGATATCCGCAGCTCCGTGATTTTCTGCCGGTCGAACGGTTGCTCTTGGCCCGCTTGTTGAAGCAGGGCGAAGGCGTGGACGATGCATTGCGTCAAATCGTCGAGGAAGACATCGAAGGATTGCCCGCGGCCGCGATCCTCGTCGCCGCGCGGCGATTGCTGCTTCAGGGCATGAAGCCCTCGCTGGCGTCTTTGAGCGAGATCGTCTGTGATGACGATCGCCGCCGGCTCCATGCGCTGGCCCTCGAGGAATCGCCCGCAAGCGAGCAAAGCGCCATGGAGTGCGTTCTGGAGTTGAGCCGCCGGGCCTTGAGCCGACGTCTCGCCGAAGTTCAACGAAAGATCGATCAAGCGCCCGAGAGCGATATCGAGGCGCTCCTCCGCGCGAAGCAGGATCTGATGCGGCGTCTGGTGGAGCCGTGAGCCGGTCGATTAGTCTGCCGTGGCTTCGACCTTTTGCTCGATTTGCTGCCGCCGACGAATCTCGTTGCACTCGTTCTTGATCTCGTCGGCGCGGTCGAACAGCCGCTGACGCTCCCGGGCATTCGAGGTGGCGTAGCCCATCAACCGGTAACAGAGGTTCTCGTAGACGCATGCCTCGAAATAATCAGACTTGAGCTCCAGCGCTTTCGTGACATTGTCCAAGCACTTTTGTGCGTATTCTCTCTTCTTGACGTCCGAGAGCATGGGGTCGCGATATCCCTTGTCCCAGTAGAACGCGGCGACAGTGTGATAGACCGTGGGGTCGTCCGGCGTGAGAGCCACGCATTGCTCCTGAATCGCCATGGTATCGTCGAATCGCGCGCTGCCTTTCCAGTAGGTCTTGTTGTAGAAGGCGGCCAGGGCCTTGCAGGCTTTGACGTCTTGAGGATTGAGCTCGCGCGCTTTTTTATAGGTGGCCTCCGCCTCGTCGATCTGCTCGAACTTTTCGAAAAGGTTCGCCATGGCGAAAAGGTTCGTCAAGTTGTTCGGATCATCGTTAACGAGCTCCGTGGCGTAACGGCGGGCATCGTCGAAGCTCTTGAAGGGATCATCAGAGTGAATCGAGATCAGCGCCATCAGCGTATCGCGGCGGAGCTTCTTGTCGCTTTCGCTCGCGCCGTTGTTTTGCGCGAGAGTGGCCTGATACTCCTTCAAGGCCGTTTCGATGTGAGACCGGTTCTCGTCCCCAGGTCGGTCGGGCCGATAGAGCGCCAGATGCGAGCTGGCGAGATAGAAATGCGCCGCCGCCATGTCGGGTTTGAAAAGCAGAGCCCGCTCGTACAGGGGGATGGCATCCTTGTAGTTTTCTTCCGTGTACTTTTTATTGCCGTCCAGATACGCCTGCTTGGCCCGAAGATCTCGAACCACGGAGCACCCGGACAGGGTAACGGTGACGAGAACGACCGCGATGAAACGCGCTGTATTCCTCAGGATCATGGGGTTTCTCCTGTAAAGCCCTGCAAAGAAAGAACTTTTAAAAGCTCACGGACATCTTTCTGGACTTCTCATCACGTTAACCATCAGACGTCCGAGATGGTGCCAACCATGAGACACCTCTTGACCGTAACGGGATCCATGGCACCCGGATTCCATCGGGTTGACCCACGGGCCATCTTGCGTAGAATATCATCTTTCCGGGTCTCGCATGGGATCCGATGGCATTGGAGGCAAAATGGCACGGCGTTGCGATCTCTGTGGCAAGGGCACTCAATTCGGCAATCGTGTGAGCCATGCTCACAACGTGACGCATCGTCGATTCCATCCCAATCTCCGCCGCGTGCGCGTGGTGCTGGACGGGACGCATCGCACGTTGCGTGTGTGCACTCGGTGCTTGCGTTCGGGCCGTGTCGTCAAACCCGCCGGGCGCGGAGCCGTCCGCCGCTTGATTCCATGATCAACGCGTCGCCGCCTGCCGTTCAATGGTAATGACGCCGCCCATGCGTTTGACGGATTCGATCACGCGTTCGAGGTGCTTCAGGTTCTGCACGCTCACGGTCAAGTCGATCGCCGCGGTACGATCGTCGAAGATCTGAGCCTCCGCCGTTCGTATCTCGGCGTTCATGTCGGCGAGACGCGCGGTGATTCCCGCCAGAAGATTGGGGCGTTCCTCGATCGTTACCGTGAGTTGCACGTCGTAAGCGCTCGCTTCGTTCTGCTCCCACTCGACTTCAACGCGGCGTCCAGGATCATAGAGCAAGTTGACGATGTTGGGGCATTGCTCGGAGTGCACCGAAACGCCGCGGCCGCGTGTGATGTAACCCACGATCGGCTCGCCCATGATGGGATTGCAGCATTTGGCGCGATAAATCAGCAAGTCGTCCGTTCCCTTGACTCGAATGCGATCGTCACCCGCCTTGAGCAGTCGCTTGACACGGGACGCCATGGACGGCGTTTTTTCCTCGGGGCGCGCGGCGAGCCGTTCAGGGGAAACCAGGCGGCCGAGAACCTGCCTCATCGACACCTTGCCGTAGCCGATTGACGCCAAAAGATCGTCGACTCTCGCGCCCGCCCCCAGCTCTTCGGCGATCCGTTCGAGCCGGCCGCTTTCGCCGGCTTTCTTGAACGTGAGGTCGAAGCGTCGCAGCTCGCGTTCGAGATGTTTGCGTCCGATCTCCAAAGCCTGTCGTTTGGAGGCGGCATTCAGATAGTGGCGGATTTTGGTGCGCGCGCGATTAGTGACGACGAAGGACAACCAATCGCGGCTCGGGCGGCGCCCCGTCGACGTCAGGATCTCGACGATGTCTCCATTCTGCAAACGGTGGCGCAATTCGACGATCTTCCCGTTGACGCGCGCGCCGGTGCACTGATGTCCGACCTCGGTGTGGACGGCGTAGGCAAAGTCAACGGGCGTCGCGTCGCGGGGCAGGCTCTTGACCTCGCCCCTGGGCGTGAAGCAGTAGACCTCCTCGGGGTAGAGATCGAGCTTGAGCGAGCTCATGAACTCGCGAGGATCCGCGACGTCTTTCTGCCATTCGAGGACATGACGCAGCCATGCAAAAGTCTCGTCGTCCTTGGACGGCCCGCTCCAGCCCTCCTTGTATTTCCAGTGGGCGGCGATGCCCTCCTCCGCGATCTTGTGCATCTCATGCGTGCGTATCTGTATCTCGAAGGGCTGCCCCTCTTCGCCAATCACCGAGGAGTGCAGCGACTGGTAACCGTTGGGACGCTTCATGGCGATGAAATCCTTGAAGCGCCCGGGCACCGGCCGCCACAGACTGTGAACGATGCCGAGCGTCGTATAGCAGTCCGTTACTCTGGGAACGATGACGCGGATGGCGACGAGATCATAAACACGGTCGAGATCGATGCGTTGTCGTTGTAGTTTCTGGTAAATCGAATAGAGCCGCTTGGTGCGTCCCTCGACCGTCGCTTCGATGCTCGCGGCCGTGAGCTTTTCCATGAGAATCTTACAGACCTTCTCGATGAGCGTCGACGACCGCTGGCGCCGGTCCTCGACGCGCTCTGTGAGCTCGGCGAAGGCTTCGGGCTCCAGATACTGAAACGCCAGATCCTCGAGCTCGTTGCGGATCTTGCCCATTCCCAACCGTCCGGCCAGAGGCGCGTATATGTCCATCGTCTCGCGCGCGATTCTCAGGCGGCGATCCGCGGCCAGATGTTGCACCGTCCTCATGTTGTGCAATCGATCGGCGAGCTTCACCAGGATGACGCGCGCGTCGTTCACGATGGCGAGCAACATCTTGCGGCAGCTCTCCGCCTCGCATTCCTCGGACGTTGCGAGTGAAATCTTGCTGATCTTGGTGACGCCTTCCACGAGACGCAGCACGTCCGTGCCGAAGTGCGTCGCGAGACGGTCGGGCGTCGTCAGCGTGTCCTCGAGCACGTCGTGGAGAAGACCAACCGCGACGCAGGTGGGATCCATGCGGAGATTGGCCAGAATCGCGGCGACTTCAAGCGGATGAACGAGATAGGGCTCGCCTGACGCGCGCGTTTGACCCCTATGTTCCACCGCCGAGAAAACATAGGCCTTACGCACAATCTCCAGGTCCGCTCCAGGGTGATGACGCTGGACCGTGTCGACGATATCCTCGAAGCGAATCATGAGTCGTATCGCATCCTTCCTGTCAGTCTAGGGGGACGGCGGCGAGGGGTCAACAGATCGCGCGCCTGTTCGTCTTGTTCGACGACACTCAATCATCCGTTCAAACGGCGCGCCGGCCGGCTCTGCCGGGTACCTCTGACCTGAAATTAATGACAGGTCTCGGGCCTCGTCATGTGGCGATATGGCGACAAGTCAGTTGACAGTGAGGAGGCTCCCATGTCAGCCTTTGGCGTCGGTCGATCGCTGCTGATGTCCTGCGAATGAATGCTGGCTCGATGAAGATCCTCGTTGTCGGCAACGGAGGGCGCGAACACGCGCTTGTCTGGAAGATCCGGCAGAGCCCCCTGGTCACGGAGATCTACTGCGCTTCCGGGAACGCGGGTGTCGCCGGCATCGCCGATTGCGTGCCGATTGATGCCACCAATATCGTCGAGGTCGCGGACTTCGCGGAGACGATACACGCCGACCTGACGGTCGTGGGACCCGAGCTTCCGATGATTCTCGGCATCGCCGATGAATTCCAGAGGCGAGGGTTGACGATCTTCTGTCCTACCCGCGCCGCCGGCGAGATCGAGGGATCCAAAGCGTTCGCGCGGGAGTTCATGGAGCGCCATAAGGTTCCCGCGCCGCGCTTCACTGTTTGCGGCTCGGCTGCCGAGGGATACGAATTCGCGCGAAAGGCGCCTTTCGGTTTTCCCTTCGTCGCCAAGGCCGACGGCCTCGCCGCCGGCAAGGGAACGCTGATCGTCGAGAACGCGGACCAGGCGCGAGCCGTGGTGGACGAGATGATGACCGAACGCCGTTTCGGCTCTGCCGGCGCGAAAGTCGTCATGGAGGAGCTGCTCCAAGGCGAGGAAGTATCCTTCATGGTTTTGTCGGACGGTCATCGTGTCGTGCCGTTGGCTTCGGCCCAGGATCACAAGCGCGCGCTTGACGGCGATCTCGGACCGAACACCGGCGGTATGGGGGCCGTGTCGCCCGCCATGAGCCTTTCGCTCGAGGCGCACAAGAGAATCGTTCAGGAAATCGTGCTGCCGACCGTGGCCGGGATGGCCGCGGAGGGGCGCCCTTTCCGAGGCGTGCTGTATGCGGGATTGATGATGACCGAGAGCGGTCCTAAAGTCCTCGAATTCAACGCCCGCTTCGGCGATCCGGAAGCGCAGGTCGTGCTTCCCCGTATGCGCTCGGACATTGTTCCTCTTCTTCTCGCCGTTGCGCGGGGCGATTTGGATGACGTCAAGGTCGAGTGGGCTAAAGAGCCGTCGGTTTGCGTGGTTCTTGCCAGCAAGGGTTATCCGGAAGCCGTCGAAACCGACAAGCGGATTCGTGGGCTCGACGAAATCGCGAGCCATCCGGACGTCATCGTTTTCCAGGCCGCGACGGCGCGTCGCGACGATCGTATCGTGACTGTCGGCGGACGCGTTTTAGGCGTTACGGCTCTGGGCGCCAACCTGGAAGCGGCGATCCAGCGAGTGTATCTGGCCATTGAAAAGGTGTCTTTCGAGGGGATGCATTACCGTCGCGATATCGGTCAGAAGGCGCTGGCGCGGTGGCACGCGACGCGTGCGTGATGGCCATGGCTCGTTCTCGTCCCAAGGTGGCCGTTCTGATGGGAAGCGAGAGCGATCTGCCGGTCGTCGCCAAGTGCCTGCGGACTCTCGACCAGTACGGATTGCGCTACGATGTGCGCGTGCTCTCCGCTCATCGCAGCCCGGAGCAGACGGCGCGCTTTGCGCGTGGCGCCGAGCGTCGGGGCTATCTCGTGCTGATCGCCGCGGCGGGAGGCGCCGCACATCTCGCGGGCGCGCTCGCCGCGTATTCAACGCTGCCCGTGATCGGCATACCGATCGTCAGCTCACCGCTGCTCGGACTCGACGCTCTTTTATCGACGGTTCAGATGCCCCCGGGAGTTCCGGTGGCCACCGTCGGCGTCGGCGACATGGGGGCCGCCAATGCCGGCCATCTGGCGGCCGTGATTCTGGCGCTGGGCGATGCGCGATTACGGCGTCGGCTTCGTGATCGGCGTCGTCGGTTGGCGCGCGACATACTCAAGAAAAACCGGCGTCTGTCTCCAGACGCCGAGCCTTTCCGGAAGCGCGGGCGTATGGACGTGAAGAAACGCTAGGAAGATCGAATCATGCCCCCTTGGATCTGCCCACGTTGTCGCCGGCGTGTTCCGAGCTACGTCGCCGCTTGCCACTGCGGCGCCAAGCGACCGGACGGCGCGCAATCATTGATGCCGCGAAGGCGTTCACTGGAATCGCGGCCCATGCCATGGCAGATCTGGGCCCTCCTCGCCGCGTTTGTTCTGACGCTGCTGGCGGGCGTCGTATATCTGTTTCTGCCGCACGCGCCGACGCAAGTCGTGCCTTTGCTGGGCGTGGTGGACCGGCCGCCTCCCACGCCGTTACGCACGCCTTTGCGCCGGAAGTGATCGATCGCCGATCAACCGCCCACGATATATCGAATGACGTCGACGGCGTTGTCGAAGCGCCGGCCGGCGCGGGGGATCAGTTCCAAGCCTTCCCTGTCGCGGATGCCGGGCAGCAAGAGCAGCTCAACTTCTCGTCCCGATTGAAGAGCGTCGCCGGGATCGATTCTCAGGGCGCGGCGGCCTTGGTCGTACTCGAGCCGGACGTAATCGAAAGGCATGTCGCCGATTCGTCGCGGACCGGCATAACGGACGAGAATCCGTCCGGAAAAGCTGTGAGGGTCCATGTCCTTGCTGAACTGCACGGCGATGCTCGTCGTGGGAGTCACATCCCTCTCGCCGTCGAGCGGCAGGGAGAATACGACGACAGGAGGCCGGCGCGGACGTTCGTCGGGCGCCGCGATCGCGTTCCGCTCAGGCTGTCGGCGACGTGGCGCCGACGTCAAGGAGACGCTCGATGCGCGCACGTAGGCGATTCCATCATGCACGCCGCTCCGCCCGACGATGATCAGCCATTTGCCCGTATCGCGTTTCCGTTGCGCGTTCAGCGACCAGCCCTTGCCTTCGGGTTTCTTCCCCGTTATCCATACCGAATGGGATGCGTCGCGAACGACCCAATCCGAGGGATGCCGGAAGCTGCGCGACGGAAGGTCGCCGTAGAGGTTGCGGCCGCGGAACTCGCCCGTGAGTCGAACGACCCGGCCGCTGTATTTGTCGGGATGAGCGACGAGCGCCTCCAGGGAAACCGTTTGCGCTTTTTCTAGTTTCCTTTTCTCGACGTCCAGCACGGTCCAGCGCCAGAACTCGAGTTGCCCCGTGTTCGTGAACATCGCGGACTGCGTTCCCGTGTTTGTTTCGAACAACCCGACGATCGCCACGCGCTTTCCCAGCAGTGAAATTCCATCAAAGGAAAAGGCGGACGCGGCCTCGGGACGGGGAACGATCGTAATACGAAAACCCTCGTCCTGAAGCAAATACCGCCTCGCGGAATCGCCGCTGCTGTCGAGGTCGATCTCGACGTAGCCTTTTGTGCGGACGGCCCTGCCGGTGAACGGTACGACGCCGAACGCCAGATCCTTGACGGAAACGTCGATCGGCTCTCCATAGATCTGTGAGTACAAGTCGCCGAAATCCTGCGCGCGCGCGTTCCCGTCGGCTGCAAGGACGACCAGGACGACCAGGACGACGGAGGCGTAATGGCGAAGACGCATCATGGTCCAGTATAGAGCCTTCACGGCGGATCGGGTCAAGCGCAGGCGTGATTTGTCATGTCGCAGCGCCGGCCGGAGCGGCTGTTTAGACTGGCATACGTCTCAGGCTCACGAGACTGCCCACGATTCCGACAACCATGCCGCCGATCACGATTGCCGCCGCCAGTTGGATCGGCAGGAACACCACGGCGCGGCCCAGGAGATCCGATGATGCAAGCGCTCTTCCCACGAGCATGCGGAAGGCCAACCAGAGCAGACCGACGCCCGCCAAACCGCCGAGTCCGCCCTGGATCACGCCTTCGACGACAAAGGGACCTTGGACGTAGGCGCGTGTCGCGCCGACCAGGCGCATGATGTCCAGCTCGTCTTGACGTGTGTAGGCCGTGAGTCGGATGACGTTCGATATCGTGAAGACGCTGGCGATGACCAGAATACCGCCGAGGAAGCCGCCGATCCAACGTACGAGCTGGATCGCTGTGTTCAGCCGCCTGATCCAGAGCGAGTCGTACTGCACCTGTTCCACGCCGGGCGCTTGAGTATACTCGACGACCAATCGATCCACGTTCGCGAGCGCGTCCTGATCCGCGCGTACCGTGACTTCAAGCGACGCTGGAAAAGGATTCTCCCCGAGGTCCTCGGGCAAGCGCTGGAGATCCGGGAAAAGCCGGCGAAACCGTCGGAGCGCTTCCTCTTGCGTGACGTGCTCGACTCCCGCCACGGCGGGATCGCCCGCCAGACGGCGTTCTAGACTTTCGCGGATTCTTCCTTCAAGGCCGTCTTCAAGGTACAACACGATCTGAATCTTGCGCGACCACTCGGCGACGGCGGCGTGCAGATTGCTGGCCACGGTCAGAAACGTTCCCAGCACGAGAAGGCTGACGGCGATCGTGCCGATCGAAACGGCGTGGATCAGGCGACTTCTCCAGAGGCTGATGAAAGCCTCTTCGACGAAATAGCGTAATGCCCGTAGAAGAGCCATCGTCAGGATTATAGCGGCGCTTTCATGCCGATCGTCGTCACTCGGTCACAACGCGTCCTTTTTCAAGCGCGATCACGCGTTTGCCCAAGCGTTGAATCATCTCTCGATCATGCGTGGCGACGAGAACCGTTGTTCCGCGGGAGTTGACTTCTTGGAAAAGAGTCATGATTTCCATGGTCATGTCGGGATCAAGATTGCCGGTCGGTTCGTCCGCGAGCAGCAACATGGGATCGTTGATCAACGCGCGGGCAATGGCGACTCGCTGCTGCTCGCCGCCCGAAAGCTGGAGAGGATAAGCGTGCATCTTGTGATGCAGTCCCACGGACTTGAGCGCGGTAAAGGCGCGGCGTTTCTGCTCCTTCGAGGATACGGTCAATATTTTGAGCACGAAGGCGACGTTCTCGAGAATCGTCCTGCGCTTGAGGAGCTTGAAGTCTTGAAAGACCACGCCAATCGAGCGCCGCAGCAGCGGAATCTGGCCGTCCGGTATGGCGGTCACGTTGCGTCCGCCGACGATGATCTGGCCCTGTGACGGCAGCTCCTCGCGAAAAACGAGTTTGAGAAAGGTCGTCTTTCCGGCGCCGGAAGGTCCGGTAAGAAAACAAAATTCGCCCTTGTTCACATGAACGGTGACGTCGGAAAGCGCGCAAGACTCACGATCGTACTGTTTGTAGACGTGAAAAGCCTGGATCATTCTCGCCCTGGTCTTCTGTCTCCTCACTCGCGTGCGGGCAGCAGCTCCCTCAGATACTCTCCGTCCTGTGGAGAGACGTGCACGAAAGCAAGGCCGTGCATGACGCCGCGCGCCGTTTCGCGACGCCAGCGCACGTCGCCCTCTAGATGCGGGCTTTGGCCGCGCGGGATGTTGAAAGACACGCGAACTCGCTCACCGACGTCGAGAGGTATGCCGAGCTCGATGCACGCGCCGTTCAAGCTGAGGTTGAGCAGCTCGCCCAGCGCGAAGGGGCGGTTTTCTCGCGAAAGGACGCTGACCTCGACGATCAGCATCCTGCGCGTCTGGCGCCGCCTTTCGACCACGACCTCGCGCGATTGACTCGCGGTCAGGAGCGCGCGCTGACAGGTTGCCAGAAGCTCATGAAAACGAAAGGGTTTGATCACGTACGCCGTTCCGCCGCCGCCGATGCCTTTTCGAAAGCTGTCGGCGTCATCAAGGCCCGTGAGCACAACGATCGGCGGGGCGCCGGACATCTTTCGCAGTTGTTCGAGAATCGTCCAGCCGTCGATGCCGGGCATCATGATGTCGAGAATGATGAGATCAGGCGGCTCGGTCTTGATTCTTCGAAGGGCCGCGGCTCCTTCCGAGACCATGTCGACGATGTGACCGGCCGACTGGAGAATTCTACCGACGAGAATCCTGACTTCCTCCTCGTCCTCGACGACGAGAACGCGTCTTCTGCGAGACTGGCGCGGATCGGCGTTCGGGTTCATATCGCCGCTTACTCCTCCCAGTCTCCCTCTTCGATCAATCGCGCATACTGCTTCATGCGCCGTTCGATCTCGGCGCGAGCGCCGATCGCCGACAATCCCCAGCCCTCGACCACGCACGAGGCGGCGCAGGCGCCGAAAGCGGCCGCTTCGAGGAGATCGCCTGTTTCATGGTATCCGACGAGAAAGGCCGCGGCAAAGACATCCCCGGCTCCGGTCGGATCGACTTCGCTACGTGGGAGGGCGGGCAATATATGCGCCGCATCGCGCGTCAAGAGCGAGAGACCCTTCCACCCCCGCGTCAGAATCACGATGGGAGCAAATTTCAGGAAAAGCGCGGCGCGCGTATCGGCATCCGGAAGATCTTCGTGGGAAAGAAACAGAGCATGGACGCCTTCCAGGCATTCGGCGGAATGGATGAAATCAAGACGTCGTACGAGGCCGTCGGGTGCGAATCCACGCAACCATCCCTGGCCCGTTGCGCCCACGACGGCCGCGGCGAATGAGCGCGTGAAAGCCCCGGCTATTTCCGAGGCGACGGGACAGAGCAGCAGAACGTCCGGATCGCGCCATTCATCGGGAAGCGGATCGATGCAGATGTCCTCCGCGCGCGCGAGGAGGACTTGACGCCGGCAGCCGTTCTCGTCGTAGACGTTCTTGAATCTCGTCGTGCAAGGCGACAGGCGGCGAAAGACCGTGACGCCGGGAAGGTCGGCGCTCGGATCGAAATCCGGTCCGGCGGAGGTCAGGACGGCCGTCTGCCAGCCAAGCTTGTGCGCGCAGGCGGCCGCGTAGGCGGCGGAGCCTCCCAATGATTCGCGATGACCGAGGAGGTCCCGGGTCACATGACCGATCGCCAGCAATCGCGCCATCAATCAATCGCGCTGTTTCTCGAAGGGGATCAACGGCCCCTCGTTCCGGCCCGCCTCGACCGGGTAACGCCCCGAGAAGCAGGCATGACAGTGGAGCGCCCCCCGGGGATCGCCGACGGCTGAAAACAGGGCGTCGAGCGAGACGTAGCCGAGACTGTTCACCCCGATGAATCGGCCAATCTCTTCGACCGTCTGATTCGCCGCGATCAGCTCGCTTTGAAGCGGCGTGTCGATGCCGTAATAGCAGGGGCCGATCGTGGGCGGGCTGCTGATACGCATGTGAACCTCGCGCGCGCCGGCGGCGCGCACCATGGCGACGATCTTTTTCGAGGTCGTCCCGCGCACGATCGAATCGTCGATCAAGACCACGCTTTTGCCCTTGAGCGCGGCGCGCACGGGATTGAGCTTGATCTTGACGCCAAAAGAGCGAATGGACTGCTTCGGCTCGATGAACGTGCGACCGATATAATGATTCCGAATCAAGCCCCACACGAAGGGCAGGCCGCTCTCTTCGGCGTATCCCAGCGCGGCTCCGATTCCGCTGTCGGGTACCGGCACGACGATATCCGCCGCCGCGGGCGCTTCGCGCGCCAGAAGTCGCCCCAAACGCAGGCGCGTTTCAAGGACGTTGTTCCCGAAGACGACGCTGTCCGGTCGCGCGAAGTAGACGTGCTCAAAAACGCAGTGACTCGGCCGTTGTTGTGGAAAAGGATGTAAAGAGAGCGTTCCGTCCGCGCTCACGACGAGGATCTCGCCGGGCTCGACGTCGCGGACGAACTCGGCGCCGATGAGGTCGAGAGCGCACGTCTCCGACGATAGGATCACCGATTCCCCGAGGCGTCCGATGGAAAGGGGTCGAAAGCCCGAGGGATCGCGCGCGGCCACCATCTTTTCCGGCGTCAGAAACAGCAGAGAGAACGCGCCCATGACATCGGACAGACTCGCGGCGACGGCCTCCTCGAGACGCCGGTGTTGACTGCGCGCGTATAGGTGCAGGATCACCTCCGTGTCGGACGAGGACTGAAAAATCGAACCGTGGGATTCGAGATCTCTCCGCAGGGCATTGGCGTTGACAAGGTTGCCGTTGTGGCATAAAGCGATCGATCCTCTATGGCAATCGATCAGAAGGGGTTGGGCGTTGACGGACAGCGATGACCCCACGGTTGAATAACGCACATGACCGATGGCCGCCGTGCCTGGCAGAGCCGCGAGTCGCGCCTCGTCGAAGACATCGTTGACCAGGCCCATTCCCTTTTCGATTGACAGTCGCGCGCCGTCGCTCGACACGATCCCGGCCGACTCCTGGCCGCGGTGTTGAAGCGCATAGAGACCCAGATAGACGAGATGCGCGGCCTCGGCATGACCGAAGACGCCGAAGACGCCGCAATGGTCGTGAAAGCGATCGCTCGACGAACGTGGAATCATGGCGTTCTCAATGGAATCATAGCGGATCCGAGCCGTTTTGAATCGCGAATGCTCACAGTGAAAATCGTTTCATGACCGACCCGAGGGGGAGTAGGATCACACGCAGCGCCGAGCTTTTGCCCGGTTGGCGTGGGAGATCACGATTGAATCGACGCCGGACGCTGATCGCGATTGTCTTGGGATCGACGGTGTTGATCTCATACCTGCTCTCGTCGGGGACGAGAATGAAGCGTTTTTCGGGGCAAGGCCACTATGTCACCCTGGCGCAATGGATGATCGATGGCCGTCTCTCCTCTCATCAACGAGGCGATCTTGATGATCTCGTGGAGCACAACGGCCGCTGGTATATCGCTTTCCCTCCATTGCCGGCCTTATTGCTGGTTCCATGGGTCCTGTTTTCGTCGCGGGCGAATCCGCTCGTTTTCACGGCGGTGTTTGCCGCATTGAACGTCGTTCTGCTTCGTTCTCTGCTCATGAGAGGCGTCGATCGTCTCGGCGTACGTTCCGATTCCGTGGGCTGGTTGACCTTTGCTTTCGCATTCGGGACCGCGCATTGGTACGCTTCGGCGGCCGGCACCGTGTGGTATACGAGCCAGATCTGCGGGCTGACGTTCCTTCTGGCGTCGATCGTGGAAGCGCTCGGACCTGGGCGCCCATGGTTGTGCGGATTGCTCCTGGGCTTGGCCGTCGCCGCGCGGCCTCCGCTCGGATTCGCGTTTCCATTTTTCTTGATGCTTCTTCTTCGGCGTGAGCGTGCCTGGCGTGCGCTGGCTCTCTTCGGCGGACCGATCGCCGGATGTGTCGGCCTGCTTCTGGCATACAATCTCACTCGATTCGGCTCGCCGTTTGATTTCGGATACGAGCGCATGCGCGTCGGCGACGTTTTACGCCCGTTCCTCGAACAAGGCTTGTTCAGCCTCGCGCATATGCCGCGGAATGTCTTCTATGCTCTCCTGAATCCGCCGGCGCCCTCCACGACGTTTCCATTCATTCGCTTCGATCCTTTCGGCAACAGCTTTCTGCTGCTCTCGCCGTTTCTGCTGTCCGCGGCTCTGGCTCGACCTCGCGACGCCGCGTGGTGGGGATGCTGGGCGGGCGTCTTTGCGATCTTCATCAACGATTTATGCTACTTCAGCAGCGGATATTTTCAGGCGGGTTACCGCTATAGTCTGGATTTCATGCCGTTTCTCATGCTGCTCGCCGGCATGGGTTTCCGGGGCAAGATGGCGCGGTTGCTGGTGGTCGTTTCCGCGCCTTTACAGCTCGCCTGCCTGATCTGGTTTCTGAACTGGCCGCGCATGTGGTGCCAGATCTTTCGTTGAGGTCCGAGTGATGTGACAATTCCTGGACGCGCCTGGTAATATCCAACGTGTCCACAAAAGACCTGTCTCACGTCCTTCTCGCCGAGGAGATTCTTGCGCTGCACCGCGTTCAAGCCAGCGGCATCCTCGAGGCGTCTTCAGCGGGCATTGCCAAGCGCCTTTTCCTGAAAGCGGGCCGTATCGTGTTCGCCGCCTCGAGCGATGAGAACGATCGACTCGGAGAGCAGCTCATCCGGCTCGGCCGCATCTCAAGAAGCGAGTTTGCCGCGATATATCGCCACAGCCTTGAGCGCCAGCAACGCCTGGGCGAGACTCTCGTCGACGCCGGACTGGTCGACGAAGAAGAGCTGGGCGCGCTCGTGGCGCGCCAGGTCCAGAAAATCGTGCTCTCTCTGTTTCTATGGACGCGCGGCACGCTCCGTTTCGAGGAATCGCCGGAACCCATCCCGGCGGATTTGCAGGTCGATATCTCCTTGCGCAGGTTGCTGCTCGAGGGCATGCGCGTCTTTCCGGACGCCGAACGCATGGAGCGGCATCTCGGCGATTCGGAGCGGCGTTTGCGCGTGACGGCGCAGCCTCCTTTCGACGTCAAGCGGATCGCCTTTTCGCCGGTAGAACGGAGCATCATTCAAGACGCTTCCGCGGAGATGCGCATCTCCGACATTCTGGCTCGTTCGGCGCCCCGCGCGCTGCTCACGCAAGGGATCTGCGCCTTGCTCATGGGCGGGATCGTCGAGCTTCTGGAGTCCGCTGCTCCGCGAGATCTCGGCGTCGTCGAGGAAGACACGGGCATGTTCCGCTTGGCGATGACCGACACCCATCCCGGGTTGCGCGTCGAGGAGCCCGACGTTCGCGCCCAGATTATCAAACGATACGAGGCGCTGCCGCGCGCCACGCACTACGACATGCTCGGGATCCCGCGCGGGGCTTCGTGCGAGGAAATCGACGCCGTCTATCGACGGCTCACGCGTGAACAGGACGAAGAGTGGAACGATTACGCCGGTGATCCCAAGCTCGGCTCGATCATCGGCACTCTGCGCTTGCGGCGTCGTGAAGCCTACCTCGTTCTTTCCGACGACAATCGGCGCGCCGCCTATGATCGCTCCCTCGAGAAAACCGCCGCCGGTTTTTCAGAGGTCACGGCCGAGGCGCACGACCGCGCCTTGCGTCTGGCGCGCGAGGCCAGGGCGGCGATCGACCGCGGCGATCGTGAAAGCGCCGCCACGCTTCTGCTGGAGGGCGTCGACAGCGACCCTGGGGACAATACCTGCCGGCGGCTCCTGGCCCTGACTCTAGCGCAACATCCGACGCTGGCGCGCCGGGCCGAGCGGCACTTCATAACGGCGCTCGAGCTCAACCCCAAGGACGTCGATCTCCGATTCCGGTTGGCGCTCTACTACAAGAAACTGGGCCTTGTCGCGCGCGCGATCGTTCAGCTCAAGGCCGTTATCGGGGCCCATCCCGCCCATGATGACGCGCGCCGCGAGCTGAACGCGCTCGAGATGACCGCCGCGCGCCGGTCGCGATAGGTCATTGGCTCGCGATCAAATCCTTTGTCAGGGATGAACGAGTCGACACGCGCCCGGGGTTTGTATATACTCCGTCGCTCCAGCCCGCCACATCTGACAAAGGCTAGAGGCGCATTGATTGTTTGCATGTGGGCGACTTTCGTGGCCTATCACGTCGGCGTCAGCCCAGCGGATGGAGCGCCCAGGGGATGGGCCGCTTCTTTTCTCCCGGCCGGCATGGAGGGAATCGAGCCGTGAAGCGCCGCCGCCATCCCAAGCGTGATCTCTCGCCTTCGATCCTGGATGTTGTCTATGCTGTTGTCTAAAACCCTTGAGAATACGCGTCGTGCGTGCGATTCATTCGCGCGTGCGACGACGCGCGCCGTGAGCTCGAATGTCGGGCTCTGGCTGGCGGTCTTTGCCGGCGTGGTTCTTCGGACGGATCAACTCCTGCGACAGATACCTCAGGGCGACGAGTGGCACTCGTTGCACGACATCGTGCGTTTCGATTATGGCCGGCTCCTGACCAACTTTTCCTGGACCTCCTACTCCATTCCCTGGGCCGTCTATCAACGCGTCATCGCCGACACGGTCGGTCTTTCCGAGGTTTGGTATCGCGCGCCGGCGCTTTTGTGCGGAGCGGCGGCACTCATTGCGATTCCGTGTTTAGTGCGTCCCTGGATCGGGCGAACGCCAAGCCATGTTCTGGCCTGGTTGCTTGCGATCTCGCCCTTCCATGTTTACTTCAGCCGTTTTGCCAGGCCGTACAGCGCGGCTCTTCTCGTCGCGTTCATGGGTTCCGTGGCCTTTTACCGCTGGTGGATTCATGGCGGTCGTCGGTGGGCGCTTTTCTACGTAACCAGCGCCGTGATCGGGCCCTTCTTGCATCTGAGCGTCATCGCGGCGGCTTGCGTGCCTTTGGCCTATGGCATGGTCGCGCATCTTGCGACAGGCGGTCGGTCCGCCAAAAACAGATCCCTGGGCGACCTTTTGCGCCTGGCGTTGGCGCTTTTGACGGGATTCGTATGCGTTTTCGGGCCACCAATGGCGATCAGCGGTTCATGGTTGATACGCAAGGCCGGGCTTGACGCGCCGACGTTGACGACGATTCTTGGCGCCGCCCGGATTCTTCTTGGCGCCAACAGTCTCTTCGCGCTGGTATTGATCTGCCTGGCCGGTGTCGGCGCTCTGATGATGTGGCGTGAGCAACGACAATTTGTCCTCTATTTCGGCGTTCTTGTGGTTGCGACTTTTGTGGTTCCCTTCATTGCTCGTCCTGTGTCGGTGAACATGCCGATTGTGTTCGCCCGTTACTGTCTTTTCATCCTTCCCGTCCTGCTGATCCCAGTCGCCCTGGCGCTCGCTTTGTTGGGCGAACGTCTCCATCGACTGTGGCCCGTCGTGCCAAAGTCGACGCTCGCGGCGGCGTTTTGCATGATCCTTTTCGTCCGCGGTCCTCTTCCCAAAATTCATTATCGGCCCAACAACTGGACGAACCATGATGCTTTCCATCAGGTCGATTTCGATGAACCCGCCGCGACGACGTGCGCTCATGAGTTGTCCCCGTTCTACAAAAAGCTGCGATCAAGCCCGCCCGGAAGCCTGACGATTGCTGAAGCCCCCTGGTTGTTCATGCGGCCCAGCGCCTTTCCCTGCTATCAACGCATTCATCGGCAGTGGATGCTGCTCGGATTCGTCGGTAAACGGGATCGCACGCGCCGCTATTTCTTACCGCGGCCCGGCGAGCTGCCGGATGAAGGGCCACGCGGGCGGTTTCGTTTCCGGAATTTCGTGCACGTGGGCGATCACGGCGCTCTACGCGAGCGCGGCGTTCGATACGTCGTTTTTCATCGGGCCGTCGAGAAAGAGCTCGGCGCCGAACCTCCCCAATCCCGGGGCGTGGCGGCGCGATGGATTCAAGAGTATCGCCTCGTATACGGCGCGCCGATCTATAAAGATCGTTGGCTTGTGGTGTTTGATGTCGCCGTGAACCGGGAAAGGCGTCATGTGTCGGGGATTCAGTAGGTTTCAGCGGAGGGATTGACGCCCGAACAAGCTATTTATCATTGTCAGACAAGGAATGTCTTCCGTATAAGAATCTCTATTGCGATCCGTTTGATATGAGTCTCAATCCGGACGCGACTACCGTCGCCAAAAAGAAGGAGTCAGAATCACGAGCAGGGTGTAGAACTCCAGGCGACCGGCGATCATGCAACCGCAAAGGATCCACTTGGCCATGGCGGGCATGAAGCCGTAGTTGTCGAGAGGGCCCACGCCGCCCAATCCGGGACCGATGTTGAACATGCAGGCGACGACGGCGGCGATCGCGGTCAAAACGTCGATGCCCAGCGCGGCCAGCAAGAGAATCGATGCGAAGTTGACGACGAGCACGAGATAAATGAGATTGAGCAGGCTCTGGATCGTGGACTCGGCGATGACTTCTCTTCCCAGACGCACCGCGAAAACGCCGTGGCGCTCCACCATGCGCTTGAACTCACGGTCGACGACGCGCGCCAGGAGGATGACGCGCGCCAGCTTCAATCCTCCCGCCGTGGAGCCCGTGCAGCCGCCAAGGCACATCAGCGTCAGCAAGATCGCTTGCGGCAAGGGGTGCCAGGCCTCGTAGTCGTCCGTGACGAAACCCGTTGTCGTCAGAATGGACGAGACCTGAAACAGGGCGGATCGGACGGCGCGGCCCATGCCGTATCCCGAGTGCCAGACGAGCGAGGCTGTCACGATGGCCGTCGTGATCGAGATCAAGGCGAAGTAACAGCGCACTTCGACGTCTTTTAGAATGGGCCAAACACGACGTTCGACAAAGAGACGGTGATGTTGAATGAAGCTGACGCCGGCCAGGAGCATGAAGACGATGATGACGGCTTCCACGAGCGCCGAGTCGTAGGCCGCGATGCTCGCCGTTCGACTGGAAAAACCTCCCGTTCCCAGCGTCGCGAACGTGTGACAGAGCGCGTCGAAGGCGCTCATGCCGGCGAGGCGCAACGCAAGATACTGCGCCAGAGTCAAGGCGACGTAGATCTTCCACAAGGCCGTCGCCGTCTCGACGACACGGGGCCGGAGCTTTTCGGACTTGGCCCCGGAGAACTCCGCGCGGTAGAGCTGCATTCCTCCATGGCCGACGAGCGGCAGAATGGCGATTCCCAGCAGAACAATGCCCATGCCCCCCAGCCAATGCGTGAAGCATCGCCATAGTTGAACCGGAGGGGGCAGCACTTCCACGTCGGCCAGCACCGTCGCGCCGGTGGTTGTGAAACCGGAGACGGTTTCGAAGAAGGCGTCGGTGAAGCTTGAGAAGTACGGTGAGAAATAGAGGGGCAGGCAACCGAACGCGGAAACCGCGAACCAGGCCGCCACGACGAGCAACAATCCATCGCGTTGGCTGAGATTGCGCCGCGTGCGTGGAATCAGGAGCGAGAGGCAGAGGGCCGGCGCCAGCGTGAGAACCAGGGCCTGGAGGAAAAAAGTGGCGCCTGGCGAGTCCGTCGCCCAACCGTATATCAACGGGAGCAGCATCGCGGCGCACAGCGCGAGCAAGAACTGGCCGATCAGTTGCGCCAGAGTCGCGAATCGGATCACGATCGAACCCTGGCCGGGTCGGCCAGGAAGGCCGATTCGAGTTTGGGCACGACGCTCTCGAGCGCGAAGAAGATCACGCGGTCGCCCGGCCGAATCGTCTCCTCGCCGCGCGGAACGATGACTTCGCCGTCCGAACGCGCAATGGCGCCGACGATCGCTCCGCGCGGGAAGCGGATGTCGCGCAGTTTTTTCCCGACGTACTTGGTCCGTTCACCGGCGATCAGCTCGATGGCCTCGGCTTCCTCCTGCCGGAAGGTGGTCACCGAGAGCACCCAGCCCTTGCGAACGAAGCGCAGAATGCGATCGGCGGCCACGAGCCGTGGGCTGACCGTCGTGTTGACGCCCAGCCGTTGCGCCAGCGGCAGGTAATCCGGCCGATTGATGAGAGCCACGATCTTCCTGGCGCCCAGACGACGCGCCAGAAGCGAGGTGATGATGTTGTCCTCGTCGTCGTTGGTCAGAGTGAGAAAGGCGTCGGCCTCGCCGACGTTCTGCTCTTCGAGCAGGGCTTGATTGCGCCCGTCGCCGTTGATCACCACGCTTTTTTCCAGCAGTCCCGCGATTTTTTCGCAACGAGCGGCGTCGCGCTCGATCAGTCTTACGTTTACGCCCTGGACCGCCAGACGTTTGGCGATCTCGATGCCGATCTGCTTGCCGCCGACGATGAACGCGCGTTTCAGCTCGCGTTGACTGCGCAGGCCCATGAACTCCATCGTGCTTTCAAAGCTATTGCGCGTCGCCACGACGTAGATCTGGTCGCCGTCTCTGAGGGCGTCGTTGCCGCGCGGAATGATGACCTGTTGGCCGCGGAAGACGAGGACGACGAGCGAGTGGCGCGGCGCGCCCTGCTCGTGCAACTCGTGGAGCGTCTTGTTCGCCAGACGATCCCCCTTCTCGATGTTCATGCCGAACAGACGCACCTCGCCGTCGGCGAAATCCACGATGTCCGAAACGCCCGGCAGGCGTATCACGCGCAAGATACGCTCGGCGATATCGGTCTCGGGATGAATGATGAGGTCGATCTTGACGCCCGACTGATCGAGAAGTCGACGCCATTCTTTGACCTCGTGCGTGCGTAGGCGCGCGACCTTCACCCGCGCCCGCGATTCCGTCTGCGCGATCAAGCAGGAGAGCACGTTGATCTCGTCGGAGTCCGTGACGGCGATGAACAGCTCGCAGGCGGAGACGCCGGCGCGGCGCAACGTGAGGACTCGAGCGGCGTTGCCCTGCATGATTTGCGCGTCGAGCAGGGATTCAAGCTGCCGACAGCGATCGGCGTCGGCGTCGACGA
Organism: Vicinamibacteria bacterium; assembly: GCA_016934575.1. Classification (GTDB taxonomy): domain Bacteria; phylum Acidobacteriota; class Vicinamibacteria; order Fen-336; family Fen-336; genus JAFGSN01. The sequence continues at coordinate 19,033 of JAFGSN010000017.1, read as the reverse complement.
TCGTGACGTCGTTGCCTTCGCGGATGAGCCTCCGTGCGATCAGTTCCGCGACCTGTCCTCCGCCCGCGATGAGGATACGCATTTCGGAATGAAACTAGCACGGATAGCGGTGTTTGTGGGCGGGGCGGGCCTGGGGCCCGGCCGGAGGCGCTATAATTCGCAGGGTCGTGTGGCCCTGATCGGATCGGAAAGATCGGCGATATGGGCGGTCGATCTCCTCAATACGAATTCGCCGGCGAGGTTTACGCCCCTCCGCCGCGGCATTCGTGGAGCGCCGCCTTCGCCACGGGCGTGCTCGTTTTCTTCGCGCTTCTGGCCAACGGACGCGCCGTGCCAGGGCGCGAGGCGCAAGTCGTCGCTCAGGCCGCGATGAGCGTCTTGCTCGATGGAGCATTCGACCTTGATGAACAGCGAGAAATGCCGGCCGCGTCGGGCCAAGGCCGTCCGGCGACGCCTTGGCTCGCCAGCTATGGCCTCGTGCCGTTGCTTGCCCTGGCGCGGATCTTTTTCCATCTAGATTCCCTGCTCGCCGAGCTCGTCGGAAAACTTCTCGCCGCATTTCTCGCCGGCTCGGCGGCGGCGTTTCTCGTCTTGGCGATTGCGCGCCGTCACGGAGAGACCGCGGCTTTCCGGGCCGCGCTTGTTTTTGCTCTGTGCTCCTCGGTCGCCGCCCTCGGCCTTGGTTTGACGCGGCATTCCCTGACCTTATTCTTCCTGTGCATCGTGTTGTTCGGGCTGTCCGATGCGGAAGCGAATCCACGGTGGGCGGGTCGGATGGCCCTGCCGCTGTCATTGACTCTTGTGGCGGATCCGCTGACGGCCATCCTTGTGGCCGTCGTCGCCGTCGGCGTGCTGGCCCAGTTCCCGAGGCAGATATTGACCTTCATTCTTTGGGGTTTGCCAGGCGCGGTCCTGGCGCTCGTCCTGTTCACTCATTCGCATTCGCCATTCGCGAGCCTCGCCTGCGGCGCAGGGCACGCCGCGCTTCTGCTGTCGCCCTCCGGAGGCGTTTTGTTCTTTGCATCCGTGACGCTCGTCGCCGGTCTCGGCGTGGTCCGCGCTTTCCGGGGTGGGGAACGATTCCGGGCCTTGACCCTCGGCGGCGCCGCGTTCATGCACTGTCTGGTGATGGGATGCCTGGGCTCCGGCCTGGACGGAAACTCATGGGGCTTCCTTGGCATGACGGCCGCGTTGCCCCTCCTGTTCTTCTTTCTGCCCGACGGTTTGCTGGGATGGCCCCGCCTGGGATGGTTGCTGGCGGCGCTTTCTTGCTCGATTCAACTGATCGGCGCCTTCGGCGGCGCCCAGAGACGTAGCGAAGCCTCTGTCGATCGGCCTGGACCCGCTCATAACTGGAGCATCAAGGCGAGTCCGCTACTCCGATGGATTCGTGAAAGAGTCGTCATTCTGAACGTTCCCGTTCCTCACGATGGTCGGATCGCTTATCGTGAGCATCGTCTGGTGATCCTTGGAAAACAGGGTTCCCGTGTCGTGTTCGGCGCCGGCGGACCGGAGCTTTCCGGAGTCGAGGCCACCCTTTCAGACGTTCATCTCCTCGGGGCGGCTCGGACCGAAGGCGGCCGTTTGATTCTCGAACGTCCGGGCGACGGGCTGTTCATACGCGTTCCGAGAGCCGCTCTGATGCGGGAACTACAGCTTCGCGTCATCGGTCGGGGTCGCGGATCCTTGACGATCGAAGAGCGCACTTTCTGGACCGCGGATCCTCCCATCACGCGGTGTCCGATATCGCCGTCGTTCCGTATTCGCCGTCGCTACCACTATCCCGAGTCGGGAGGCGATGAGATCCTGATTCGACTCGAGAACGGGCGGGCCGCGGTGAGCGTGATCCTTCTCGTCGGACCGAGCGAGCCGGACGAGGTGTTCACGCTCTGATAACGCGCTTCCTTCCCTGGCGTCAGCGATGAATAGCGCTCTGTTTTCCATGAGCCAAGCTTGTTTTCATGTTTGGCGACGTGTTCTGCCGCCTTGAGGCCGCGCCTTCTTGGAATGCCTTTGCTTGGGCGCGGGCAGCGCTTGCGCCGTGATCCGAATGAGGTCGCACAGGCGCTCGCCGTCATCGATTTCCTCGGCGCCGATCACCATGGACGGCTTTGCCCCTGGATACGCTTCGCCCTCTAAATATCGTTCCCCGATCAGCGCCTTGCCTTGGGGTGTGATCTTGACGAAGAGTTGGTTGTCGCACACCAGAGCAACGACCTTCTCGTCGCAGTACAGCGCATACTCGCCGAACATCTTGCGCGCTCGGACGCGCGGCAGACCCGAGAGCTGATCGAGAATGAAGTCGATGGTGCTTTGGCTCGTCGTCAACGGATACCTCCTTTACACCCTCTGATGCTAGCGGCCAAACAGCCGCGTTCCGACGGCGAAGCGCCCGGCCGTCAATGCCAAGACCGCGCCCAGCTCGCAGGATGGCAGCATATGCTCATTACGGTCGAGGTTTCTTCCCCCATGCGAGGACCGTCGTCTCGACCAAGAGCTCATCGCCCGAGACCCTTTCGAGATCTGCGAGCGCAGCCGCCACCGTCTCCGCGTCGAGCAATCGATCGGGCCCATCGCCGAGGTGTCGAAAGGTCGCCATCCAGTTGTTTCGGTGCGCGTCGTACAGCTCCTCGGTAGCCAAAGCGTGGTGAGCGATCACTCGCACCGAGATATCGTTGAGGCCCGCGTGCCGCATCCAGGCCGTCAGATAAAGCCCCTGGTTCGGCTCGGCGCCGCGCTCGCGAAGCATCCGGACGACCGCTCGCAGAGCCGCTCCAAACGCCGGACGATTGGGCACGAACCAGACTCCTTCGTGGATCATGTCGTAGGCGACGAGGACGCCCCCGGGTCGCACCACCCGCGCCATTTCTCGGACGGCTGCCGTGGGATTCTGTTTTTGGACCAACGCGAATCGGCAAAAGACCAGCTCGAACGAGTCGCTCGGAAATGGCATGCTCGCCATGTCCCCTGGTTCGAAACGGATGTTCTTATCGCTGCTGTGTGATCGCGCATAGGCGATCCTCGGCTCATCGATATCCAGACCCGTGACGCTGGCGGAAGGCAGCGCTTCCGCGACGTGGCGCGTGAAGCAGCCGCCACCGCAACCGACGTCGAGGACTTCGCGCGGGTTGCGAGCCAGGAAAGCATCTAGGAAGCTCGCGCCACCGTAGAGCTTGGAGCCCTGGAGCTCCAGCCTCTGCGCCTCGGCATCTGTTGAAGGAAAAACATAGGTTTCCGGCACACGTGCTTTCATCATGAGCTCAATGCTTTCTTGTGGGTTCGACGATCCGGCTCTTGACGCCCGCTTTGGCTGCCGCGGCCACCGCGGTGTTGGCGGCATCCACGAAATACGGGCATTGGTCCGACCGGATGACAGCCAGGCCCTGTCCAAAGGTCACCGACAAGGCGTCGTGCCAGGTCGGCGGCCACTTGCCGTCAAGAGCGAGCGAGCAGGTCGAGCGCGTACGGCTCCGCTCGCGAGCGCCGTTTCCTCCGCAACCCAAGACACGATCGCTTCGCATGCTTGCGCGCTCGCCGTTCGCAAGGCGATGACGCCGCCGTGCGCGTCCGGAGTGGGCGCGGGCGCCTCGACGCGAAACGACTTTTGGGCATGGAACGATCGGTTGCGACCCTTGAGCAGAACCACGCGCAGCGCGACCACTCCCCGACTGGCGCTCGGAGTGTCGAACACCTGAGAGAACTCGTCGATTGTCGGGCGCAGCCAGTAGTCCGCCTCGATCCCATAGTCCGGCACGGCGGCGCCCTTTTCGGCGAAAAGCGCCAGACGTCGGCGGAGCAGGTCGCCGAGGAGCTGGAGCGGCGAGACGGCCCAGCGGCTGCCGGCGTAGCGACGGATTCGAGAGCCGTCCTCGTATTCGAGGCGGTAGTGCATGTCGCGCGTATCGAGCCAGGCCGCTGCGCTTGGCTCGTGAACCACGAAGACGAACGGGAGCTGTTTCGCGGGCGACTCGGAGAAGCGCGCGTCTCCCAGGTCGTAGCGCGCCACTGGAGGCCGTGGCGCGGGCCGCAGCGAGCATGCCGTCAAAGCCGTCATTGTCGCGGCGAAGAACAGAAAGGATTTCATCGTCGTTCTCCTTGATCGGGGACGGAGAAGCCCGTCTCGCCCGGACCGGGCTCGGGCGGCGGAGCGCCGAAGAGCAGGCTCTGCGGCTCGTGAGCCTGCGACTCGAGAGCGCGATCCAGGGTTTCGGCGGCCCGCGAGAGTCGAACGAGGAGCCGCGACATATCGGGCAGCGTCCGCGTATGGAGGTCTGATGCAACGGCGTTCGCCCGATCCACGCCGCGTCCGAAGCGCTCGACGACGGCCATCTGCTCTTTCAGCAGGCGCGTCACTTCGCGCAGCTCGGCCATCAGCTCGCTGCTCTCGGCGAGCAACGTGTCCGTCCTTTCCGCGAGACGCGGCACGCGATCGACCGTCGGCACCAGGCGCTCCTGGAACGAGACAAAGCGCCGTGTCAGCTCCTCTATGCTTTTGAGCGTGTTGGACAGGCGCACCTGGTTTTCTTCATTAAGCAAGAAATTCAGACGTTGCGCGATTTCGTTGACGCGCACGAGGAGCAACTGGCCGGCGTCTCCGAACTCCTGCAACACCGAAGGTCGAGTCTCGATGCGAGCGGGCCGCAGCCGGCTCGTTGTCAGCGGCTGGCCCTGTCGGCCCTCGTCGTCGAGCTCGACGTACGCCAGGCCCGTCACTCCCTGAAATCCGAGGCGCGCGAAGGTCTCGGTTGTCACCGGAACGCTCGTGCCGACGGTCACGTCGATGAGAATCGTGCCGAGCTGTTCGGAGTCGAAGCGTATGTTCGCGACCTTGCCCACTTCCACGCCGCGATAGCGAACGGGCGCCTGGGGATTCAACCCTCCGACAGAGGTGCGAGACACGAGGACGTATGGAGCGAGCGGCTCACGGCCGCGCCGACTCATCCACAGGCCCGTCGCCACGAGTCCGACGCCGAATACGATCGTGAACAAGCCGGCGATCAGGGCGTGGGATCGATTCTCCATGAGTCCTCTCCGTTCGGTATGAACGTCGCTTTTTCGAGCCGGTCATGTTGATGCCGTGCGCTTACAGCCGCGTGGTTTCTTCGTGGCTCCATATGGCGTCAAGGAGACGGCTGGCGGCCGCGCTCGCTCGAGAAGTATTCACGCAGGAACGGGTGATCGATCTCTCGGATCTCTGACAGCGGACCGATAGCGACGAGCCGTTGTTCGGCCAAGGCGGCCACGCGATCACTAAGCACGGTCAAGGTGTCCAGATCGTGAGTCACCATGACGACCGTGAGCCTCAAATCTTGTCTCAGCGACGTCAGCAGAGACTGGAACGCGGCGGCCGATAACGGGTCGAGGCCGGAAGTTGGTTCGTCGAGAAACAGAAGCTCCGGATCGAGCACGAGCGAGCGCGCCAGGGCCGCCCGCTTGACCATGCCGCCCGAAAGCTGCGCCGGCAGCTTCGGGGCGTCTTTCGGATCGAGGCCGACCTGAGCCAGCTTGAGCATCACCACGTCCGTGATGGAGGCGTCGTCCAGCAAGCGCGTTTCTCGGAGCGGGAGCGCGACGTTTTCGAAAACCGACAAGGCCGAGAAGAGCGCGCCTCCCTGGAAAAGCACGCCCCACCGCTGTCGTATGACGCGTTGTGTCGCTGCATCGGCGCGATAAAGATCCCGGCCGAAGATCCTCACGCGCCCGGCGTTCGGCCTGCGGAGACCGATGAGCGTTCGCAGCAGCGTCGTTTTGCCGGCGCCCGATCCGCCGATCAACGCGAGGATTTCTCCCCGACGCACGGAGAGATCGATGTCGCGGTTGATGACGCGTCCGTCGATGCGCGTGCATACCTGCTCGGCGACCACCACCGCGTCCGTCATGTCAGCCCCGCGTGTGACGTGAGAATCGCGAATACCGCGTCGGCCAGGATGACGAGCGTGATGGACGCGACGACCGAGCGCGTCGTGTACTGGCCCAGGCTCTTGGTGTCCGGTTCGATCTTCAGCCCGAAGTGACAGGCGGTGAGGGCGATCAGGAAGCCGAAAACGGCGCCCTTTCCGACGCCGAGCCATAGATTCGCGACCGGCACGGCGTCGGGAAGCTTGAGCAGGAAAAGTTGCGGCCCGATCCCCAGCGCGTGCTCGGCCGCCAGTATTCCGCCCCAGAGGGCCAGAGCGTCGGTCCACAGAACGAGCAACGGAAGCGCCAGACTCAGTGATACAACGCGCGGCATGACGAGCCGCTGGCTGTACGAGATGCCCATGGCGGAAAGAGCGTCGAGCTCTTGCGTCAGGCGCATGACGCCGATCTGGGCCGTCATGGACGAACCGGATCGGCCCGCCACGAGGATCGCGGCCAGAAGCGGCCCGAGCTCCCGGAGAACGCTGATCCCGAGCAGATTCACGATGAAGATGTTGGCGCCGAACGCGCGCAACTGCTGCGCCGAGAGATAGCTCACCACGATGCCGATGAGAAAGCCGACAAGCGCCGTGATCGGAAGCGCCGTCACGCCGGCACGATAGATGCCGGCGGAGATCTCACGCCAGGGCGCTCGACCGGGACGCGGCAATAAAGAAACGAAATCCAGCGATAATCGCCCGAGGAGAGTCACGACGCTGGCCAGATGCATCACGAAGTCGAAGCTGCGCGCGCCCAGCGCGGCGATGCCGTCTCCGAAGGCGTATCGCGCGGCAGGCTCCAGTCTCGGCGCTTCTCCAAGTCGATCGAAAAGCGCGGCGTGTTGCTCTCGGAGATGAATACGACCCGGCAGAGCGCGTCCCCAGGAGCGGAATAACAGGACCGCTCCGGCGGCGTCGAGGCGGTCGATCTCACGGAGGTCCCACTCTCGATCCGGCTCTTGAGCCGCCCGCGAGAGATCGAGCGCCAATCCGCGGTGGCGACGCCGCAGGCTCCGCAAGCTCCAATCGCCGCCCAGGACGGCGATGCGTCGGCCCTGGGCGTCATCCTGGATCTCGAAGGTGGGAGGTCCGCTTTGCGCGCTCATCGTGCCGGCTTCAGTTTACCTCCGACGAGGACCAACGCGATCCGGATCATGTCCTTTCCGCGGAAGGACGGCGCTTTCTCCGTCCGGATGCCCCGAGGAAAGACGTTCTAGAATGCCCTGACGGCAAGAACCGAGGAGGGCGCCATGGCGGATATGGATCTCAAGGAGTTCGAGCACAAGATCGTCCTTCGCACGCTCAAGTCGGCGGATCTGGACGCTGTCATGCGGATGCAGTTGCAGTGTTTCCCGGGGATGCGCCCTTGGTCGCGCGAGCAGTTCGAGAGTCAGCTCCGGATCTTTCCCGAGGGCCAGCTTGGCGTCGACTATGAAGGGCGACTCGTGGCCTCATCGAGCAGCCTGATCGTCGACTTTTCACAACACTCCGAATGGCACAACTGGAAGCAGATCTCCGACGACGGATACATTCGCAATCACGATCTCGAAGGCGATACGCTCTACGGCATCGAGATCATGGTCGATCCCGAGCTCCGCGGCCTCCGGCTGTCACGACGTCTCTATGACGCTCGCAAACAAATTGCCCGGGAGCGGAATCTGGCGCGGATCATTATCGGAGGTCGTATCCCCGGCTATGGACGACACGCGGCGGAGATGTGCGCGCGTGAGTACGTAGAAAAGGTGATGAACAAGACGCTCGTCGATCCGGTTCTCACGACGCAAACCGCGAATGGATTCGTGCTCAAGGCGCTCATTCCCGACTATTTTCCCGCGGACAGCGATTCGCGCGGATTCGCCACTTTCCTCGAATGGACCAATCTCGATCACGTCCCGCGGAGCAAGACGTTGATGCGCCGGATCGCTCCCGTGCGAATCTGCGTCGTTCAATATCAGATGCGAAGCGTGGAGAGCTTCGAGGAGTTCGCCCGACAGTGCGAGTACTTCGTGGACGTGGCCGCCGACTACAAGTGCGACTTCATTCTTTTTCCGGAGCTGATCACGACGCAGTTGCTGTCGATCGTGAAGGCCCCGCGCCCGGGTCTCGCCGTGCGGCGGTTGTCCGATTACACCGATTCCTACCTGGAGCGCTTCTCGCAACTTGCCATTGGATACAACATCAACGTCATCGGCGGCTCGCACTTCCTGGTCGAGAACGACAAGCTATACAACGTGGCCTTTCTCTTCCGTCGCGACGGAACGCTGGAGCGGCAGTACAAGCTCCACGTCACCCCCAACGAGCAGCGTTGGTGGGGCGTGTCGACCGGCGACCGGCTCGAGGTCTTCAACACCGACTGTGGCCGCATCGCGATCCTGGTCTGTTACGACATCGAGTTTCCCGAGCTGGCACGGATCGCCGCCGACAAGGGCGCGCGTATTCTTTTCGTTCCCTTCAATACCGACGAGCGTTATGCATATCTGCGCGTGCGCTATTGCGCTCAGGCGCGTTGCATCGAGAACCACGTCTATGCCGCGGTGGCGGGATGCGTGGGCAACCTGCCGTTCGTCGATAACGCCGACATCCACTATGCCCAATCCGGCATCTTCGCACCCTCCGATATTCCCTTCGACCGCGACGGAATCATGGCGCTTTGCACGCCAAACATCGAGACGGTCATCGTCGACGACCTGGATCTGGAACTGCTCTGGCGCCATCGCCGGCAAGGGACGGTTCGCAACTGGATGGACCGCCGTCAAGAAATCTACGCCCTGCGCTACCGCGACGGCGACGTGATTCGCACGGTGGGGGTCCATGGAGACTCGCGCGACACGGATGGAAAGCTATAGATTCATGGGCCTGTCGGCGTCGCGTTGCTTTCCGCTCGCTTGGCCAGTTCGCGCTGGAGCGCGGCCTTTTCAGGTCGCCTCCATGACGCCGACACACTAGGGACGCGCGCCTTTTTCGTCAACTTCGGTAAAGATAAGGCGCCGGCAGCCGGCCGGCACGGTAAGATCACGTCGGAGGTATAGGAATCATGCGCTATCTGTTATGGCTTGTCGCGCTGTTGCTCTCGAGCTCGCTCACCCCGGCCGCTCCACGCTCGTTCTCGATCGACGATATGTTGGCGATGCGGCGCATCGCCGACGTGCGCGTCTCGCCGGACGGGATACGGGCGGCCTTTTCGCTGCGTACGACCGACATCGAGAACAATCGAGGAGAGACGGACGTCTACCTCGTGAATCTTGACGGCAAGGACTTGCGGCGTCTGACGACGCACGAGTCCAACGACTGGCAGCCGGCCTGGGCCCCGGACGGCCGTCTGCTTTACTTCCTCGGCGCGCGCTCCGGCGGCTCTCAGGTGTGGCGTATCGCTGTTGACGGCGGCGAGGCCGTGCACGTGACACGGCTGGCCCGCGACGTCGAGACCTTCCAGGTTTCCCCGGACGGACGGCGACTGATCCTGGCGGTGAGCGTGTTCCCGGGCCGATCCATCGAGCAGACGCAAGCGACCCTCGATGCACGCGCGACGGCCAAGGCCACGGGACGCATCTATGACCGTCTCTTCGTTCGACACTGGGACGCCTGGAAGGACGGTACGCGCTCGCACCTGTTCACCTTTGATCTGACGACCGGCGCGATGCATGACCTGATGGGCGGGATGGACGCCGACTGCCCGTCGCGCCCGTTTGGCGGCGCAGAGGAGTTCACCGTGTCGCCTGACGGACAGACCGTCGTCTTTGCCGCCAAGGATGTCGGTCGAATCGAGGCTTGGTCCACCAACTTCGATCTCTTTACCGTGCCGGTTGACGGCTCGGCGGCGCCCAGGCGCCTGACAAGCAATCCGGCCGCTGACACGCAACCGCTCTTCTCGCCCGACGGGACGAAGCTTGCCTATCTGGCGATGAGCCGGGCCGGTTATGAAGCCGACCGCCACCGAATCATCGTGCGCGACTGGGTGAGCGGCGTGGAGCGCGCCTACGATCTCATGGCCGATCGAACGCCGCGCGGCGATCGATCCCCTTCGACGATCGCCTGGACGGCCGACGGCAAGGAAATCTTGTCGACGGCCGACCACCTCGGCCAGCGCGCTCTGTTTGCTATCGATCTCGCTTCGGGCGTCACACGGATTGTCGTGGGCGAAGGCACTGTGGTCGATCCGCAGCCAGCGACCGGGGATCGGATCGTTCATGGACTCAACTCGCTGCTTGGTCCAACGGAGATCTACAGCGTGGCCCGAGACGGCCGGGATACGCGGCGCATCACGCACATCAATGACGAGCGGCTTGCCCAGACCCGCCTGGGAACGCCCGAGAGATTCAGCTTCGCTGGCGCCCGGGGCGAGATCGTGGAGGGCTATCTCGTTCGACCCGTCGATTTCGATCCGGCGAAGAGCTACCCCGTGGCCATGTTGGTTCACGGCGGACCGCAGGGCTCTTTCGGCAACAACTTCCATTACCGCTGGAATCCCCAGGCCTATGCCGGGGCCGGCTACGCGGCGCTGATGATCAATTTCCATGGTTCGACCGGCTACGGACAGGCCTTTACCGACTCCATCAATGACGACTGGGGCGGCGCCCCGTACGAGGATTTGATAAAAGGGCTCGATTTCGCGCTCGCCAGGTGGTCCTTTCTCGACGGTTCGCGCGCCGGCGCGTTGGGGGCCTCTTATGGCGGCTTCATGATCAACTGGATGGCCGGTCGCACGGACCGTTTTCGCTGTTTCGTGGTTCACGACGGCAACCTCGACGAGCGGATGGCCTATTACGACACCGAAGAGCTGTGGTTCCCCGAATGGGATCATGGCGGCACGCCCTGGGAGAACCCGAGCGGTTATTCGCGCCACAACCCGATCGATGGGGTGAAGAACTGGAAGACGCCCACGCTCGTTGTGCACGGCGCCAGGGATTATCGCGTGGCGGACACGCAGGGCATCTCCACCTTCACCGCCCTGCAGCGCCTAGGCGTACCCTCCAAGCTGCTTTACTTCCCCGACGAGAACCACTGGGTGCTGCAGCCTGCCAACTCCAAGCTGTGGCACGAGACGGTCATCGCCTGGCTCGATCAGTGGCTCAAGGAATAAGTGGGCGTGTTCGTCTTTGCCGCGGATGATTGCGCGATCTGTTCTCGCTTCTGTTTGAGCTCATCCGTTTGACGATCTGGCGGCGTACCGGATATGAGCAGGGAATGAACGTGGAGTTTGTCTGCATCTGTTGTCGCCGCGCCCGGGCAGGCGAGAGTCCGCGTTCATGACCGTCGCTTGACGGCACGTCGGACGCGACGATCAAGGGCTCGGGAGGCACGCTTCCGGGCCTTTTCGCTTTTCCGCGGGGAGTGAAAGGAGGAGGATGCCATGGCCAGGATATTCGACGACAACTCGCTGAGCATCGGAGGCACGCCGCTGGTGCGTCTCAATCGCATCGCCGCCGGTCTGCCCGCGATGATCGTCGCCAAGATCGAAGGACGCAATCCGTCGTACTCGGTCAAGTGCCGTATCGGGGCCTCGATGATATGGGCCGCCGAGCGCGACGGCATTCTCAAGCGGGGCTCGCGCCACAAGACGATCGTCGAGCCCACGAGCGGCAACACCGGCATTGCGCTGGCGTTTGTCGCCGCTTCGCGCGATTATCCGCTAATCCTGACCATGCCGGAGACCATGTCGCTCGAGCGCCGCAGGTTGCTCAAGGCGTTTGGCGCCGAACTTGTGCTCACCGAGGGCGCCAAGGGCATGTCCGGCGCCATTAACAAGGCCGAGGAGATCGCGGCTTCAGATCCGAAGAGATACTGGATCCCGCAGCAGTTCAAGAATCCGGCCAATCCCGAGATTCATTTCAGGACCACCGGACCCGAGATCTGGAACGACACCGGCGGCATGGTCGACATCCTCGTCTCGGGCGTCGGCACAGGCGGCACGATCACGGGCGTGGCTCGTTATATCAAGCAGGAAAAGAAGCGGCCGCTCTGGAGCGTCGCTGTCGAGCCGGCCGCGTCGCCCGTGCTCGCGGCGATCATGAGGGGCGAGACGCCCAGGCCCGGGCCGCACAAGATTCAGGGAATCGGCGCGGGCTTCAAGCCCGACGTGCTCGACATGAGTCTCGTCGACGAAACGCAAGCCGTGACGAACGACGAGGCCATTGAGTTCGCGCAACGCCTCCATAAAGAAGAGGGCGTCTCCGGCGGGATCTCATGCGGCGCGGCGACGGCGGCGGCGGTGAAGGTGGCTTCGCGTCCGGAGAACAGGGGCAAGCTGATCGTCGTTATCCTTCCCGACGCCGGCGACCGCTATCACTCTTCCATTCTGTTTGAGGATATTGCGGTTTAGGAGGCGGGATCGGAGACTAGCGTGGGAGGCCGCTGCTACTGCAAGTTGAAGTGCAGCGTCGCGGCGCGGCTGCCGCCTTCGTGCTCCGACGAATAGAACGTGGCGTCGATCGGGCCCAGCGGCCGGATCGCCAGGCCGAGAGTCCGGCCGTCCAGCAACCGCTGAAGCACCGGCCGCGAGATGCTGGCAAGCGTCTTTACGCCCCGCCCCTCCGCCACTCTCTCGTCGATGATCATCTGTGGGTTGAGCACCGCGTCCAGTGGCTGTCCCTGTAACAGGCTGTCCAGCGTCACGGTCCGCTGATCCCAGTCGGGATCGCCGCCCAGGATCTCCGTCACACGCACCTGTCCCAGTTCCTCCGGCTCGACGATCGCGCGCGCGACCGAGTGCGTCGAAAGCTCCAGCACGCCCGCGCCGGCCGCGCGCTGGCCCGCGTATGCTCGCAGGTCCCAGCGCAGGATGACGATCTGCGCGCCGTTCACCGTTAGCGCCGTCGCCTTCCGGCCGTTGTCCGCGGTGAACCAGTCGTTCAGATTCACGTCCCGGTACTGCAAGCTCACTGTGCTGTCCTGGGCCACGCGCACCTTCTCGGAGAGCGCGCCGAGATCCGGGACGGGCGGATGGTACTGCTGCGGTTCGCCCTTGTCGGGCCCGACTGACGCCGTGTCAACAACGTCGACCTTGTAGTAGTCCACATCCGCTTGATACTTCCCCAATCCCCAATCCGTGATCGCGAACTGCACGTTCACCTCGTCGCCCGGCTCGGCGCGAAAGCCGCGCGTTGTCATGCTGATCGTGTGCCAGCCCGTCGCGTCGATGATGTCGAACTCCCTTAGGTGTTCGTGGTAATCGGTGGTCTTCTGCGTGTTCGCGGAAAGGTGCACGCGACGGGGCGCTTCATGGATGCGGACGCGCGCTTCGAGGCGCAGCTCGTGGCCGGGCTCGCCGAGACGCTTGAGATCGAGGGACGACGCCACGTCGCGTTTGATGAGCGCCCACCAGATGTTGTCCCGATCCCTGACGCCGTCCACCAGCATCGTCCCGTAACCGTCGCTCTGCTGGAAATCGATGGCGGCCGACCCGTCGCCCGTGAAGTGCGTCCAGTCTTTGTGAATGGCCGGTCCGCCGAACTCGTCGATGAACTGCGTCGAAGCCGGATCGCACATCAAGAAGCCCGCGACAAGAAACGCGAGCCCGGCTCTCGCGCACGCATTCGTCCGCTCACTCATGTCGTCCACCTCCCCGTCGTCAATGACCGCCGCTCGCTTCATGTCAGTGACGCATGCTCTTGTTAGTATCTCGCACTATCGTGACTCGTGCGCGGCCAATATCGCACATTTGCCCGTTAACCGACCGTCGAATGGGATGATCCGCGCGGGATTTGCTTTGCGCCACGAATGAACCGCGGCCGACTCGCGATTTCCCCAAGCCGCTCCAGCCGCCGGTGATTTCGGCGGGTGTCGCCGCTCATTTCCCATGTGTCCGTCCGTTATGAAAAGGGAATCCGATAGACTATGACCGCATGACGCGTTACGCGCCAAACCGGCCGTGTATGACGCCGGATCGGGGGAGGTTGCCGTGGAGGAATGGATGAAGTCTTTCTTTGCCCTTTTCGCCATCGTGAATCCCATCGGCAACCTGCCCATCGTCGTGGAGCTTGGCCAGAACTACGATGCTTGCACCAGGCGCAAGATGCACGATCTCGCGGCCGGCGCGGGTTTTCTCGCGCTCTTGGCGTTGACCGTCTTCGGACAGTGGATCATGGAGTCCGTTTTTCATATCACGCTGGCCGAGTTCAAGATCGCCGGAGGCATACTGCTGACCGCCATCGCCGTTCGCAACATCATTCTGCACGGATCGATCTCGCAACACATGTCGGGCAAAGACATCATGGAGCTCAGCATCGTGCCGTTGGCCATTCCGTTGCTGGTCGGACCAGGAGCGGTCGTGACCGGCATCCTCATCCTCAATCGCGACGGTCTCGTCGTGGTCGTGACGTGCATCGCCGTCGTTTTCGCCACAACCTGGGTCATCCTGCGCATGTCTTCCCAATTGGCCCGGTTGCTCGGTCGCTACGGAACGGCCGCGCTCTCGCGCATCCTCCAGATATTCATCGCTGCGATCGGCGTACATTTCCTCACGTCGGGCATCAAAGAGCTGTTCGTGATCGGTCAGTGACGCCTCGATCCCCCTCGCCTAGCGCAAGCGGGGGATGCGGGAATGAAAACCGCCGAAACCGTTTGACAGCCTTCCGCTTCATATCGTAGTCTGTTCCGGCGAAAAGGCGTGTGGGGTGGAGACAAATGGACGAGCGCCTCCCAGCGCCGGCTACGCGGTGCTTTTGAAGGCGATTCAATTCTCCTTGCCGCGCGAAACGCGGCAGGAATCCAGATCGTTTGTGAATGCGGAAAGCGCGTCTGAATAAAGGGAGAGCGTCGTTGATGTCGAGGATAACTCTGGTATCGTGCTTGCTTGTTTCGGCCGCGCTCGCTGGATGCAAGAGCCAATCGTGCCCGGTTTGCCCGGTCTGTCCGACGTCGACAGCGACGCCGTCGCCGATGCCGACGCCGACGCCCTACGTTCCTCCGGCTCCAGGCGCGGCTTATTGCACCGAGACCATTCCGCTTTTCGAGAAAGCCGTTCTTCTGGCCATCGACGAAGTTCAGAACGAGCATCCGGAATGGTTCGATTTTTCCGGGATGCCGCCTGTGGTCGTCAAGCCTGACGACTTTCAGCAAGGCCTGATCGCTAAAATCAACGCGCAACCGCCCTTGCAGGCCGCTCAAGGCTGGTTTGACTCTTGGGCCATGCTCAGCGTCAAGGACAGCAACGAATTATCCGAAGACTACCACATCATCTCGAGCTCCTACCACTTGCGCAAGAAATACGGACAAACGTGCCGTCCGGCGACCTTCTGATCGTAGCGTGGCGACGCAATGAGTCGTCCAGTCCAGTCGCCGGTCGCCCGATTGTCTGCCGTGACGTCTCGCAACCGACTATTCACGGCGAATTGACGGATCACGACACATGGCATGCGGATCTCGGCGCTTGCGCTAGCTCCCTCGGCGCGCGCCCGAGCGCACAGACGCATTGCATGACCGTACGGACTTTGCATCTCTAGCCCGAGGAAGCGCTCGTTCTGGGGCGAGCCGCCTCGCGTTGTTTGGCGGCCAGCAAACACAGTCTTGATAATGTGCACCCGGCCGGCTTCCATCTGGAACTTTCAGGGATGTACGACGGTCTAATCGCAATGACCGAAACGATTTGGCTGTGAAATATCCGGAGGACAGGATGTCTCGAAGAACTCGAAATGATGTTCGCGTTCTGGCGCGCGCCGTCAAGGCCGGCTCAAATGTCTTCATCCTCTCGCTTGCGGCCGTCACTTGCGTTTTCTCATATGACGCTGCTGCCGCGTTGCAGCAAGACGGACGGAAATACGTCCGAGGCGAAGAGAGCCGGGTTGTGTCCCAGACGGGACGACGATCCATCATGACGACCGCGGACCTCGTCGAGCTGGCTCGTATCAAGACCATGGAGATTGTCGGCGAGCAAAGCCGCCAATCGTTGCCCGTGCCACTCATGCGTAAGGAGGGGCTTTATGTTCTGTTCTTCTACTATCCGGCGCGGGCGATCCCACGACAGTCCTCGAAGATCTTTACGCCCCATTACCTGCTCAGCCTTCGGGCCGATGGCACGTTCGATGAGCTGCGCGCGGTTACATCGAAGGATTTCAGCCAACTTCACCGTGCGGATGAGATCGTCGGGACCCATGGATTGCCCGAGGGGCTCACGTTGGAGCTGTACTATCAGAATCTGGCCCAGCTTTATGAAGTCTATGACGTACTGATGCCCCAGTTCGGCGCCGGTCGATCCGCGATCGGCCCGGAGATCATGTCGGCGGCAAAGGAATTCAGGGATTTTTTCGGCCTTATAAGCGAAACGCCTCTCAAGCCCTATTACGACTTCCTGGGTACGGGTTTCTTTGAGTGGATCGCACAGGCTTCCGAGCGTCGATCGCGGCATCAGAATCTTGGACGAGGGCATCTTCCCGCCAGTTCATTCATCGCGGATGATTTAGCGTCGACAACTGGACCCGTGGTTTTGGGGCCGAGGAACATCGAGGATGATGTCGCCATTGCAGAGGAGCAGAACAATATCGTCGGAGAAATAGTTGAACAACAGGACAAAGGCCGGTTCGAAATCAGCTTTTGTCACTTGGCCGCAGTCTATTTTCTTCGCAAGGATTCACCAAAATCATCCGACTGGCTCGCGCTACTGAAGAAGAGTCTGAGCGAGGAAAGGCCGGTGAATTTCCATCACGTGGTCGGATGGCAGCAGATCACCTATGTGGAGCTCGCGCAAAGGCAAAGATCGCGCTCTTTCGGCGATCAGGTGCAAGAGATGTCGGCCTTTCGCATGCGAACAGGGCCCGTCGACCGCAGGCCGAGCAGAAAGTGAACGCGTCTACGGCCAAGGAATGAGAGGATTCATGGTTCCACTTTTCGCGCCAAGACGACGGACCAATGACGGCCTGCGCCTGTTCCGCAAGGAACACGGCAAGCGACAGCGCTTCAGGCCACGAGCCGCTTGACATTCATGGCGTTCGCGAGATCCGTGACGAGCGGCAGCATCTGACGCTGTGGATCCGCGGGGTTCTCGAACTCCGCGCTTTCCGCCAGGTCCGTTTGATTCGAGCCATCGACCTCGAGCGCTCTGTGCCGGACCGTCAGGCAGCATCGCCAATACGTGTTTCTCCGGTTGTTCTTCGACGTGCGCGTTTCGGCCTGCGATCGCATCTCGAGCGCCTCGACGGTCGCAAAGTGAATCGTTGTGCGGCGCAGGCGCCGTCGAACGAGAATCGTCCTGCGATCCCAGTCGAAAACCACGTCGCAGGGAAGAGCGGCGTGCGCCAGCCACAGTCCGTATCCCAAAAGAGACGCTCCGAATAAGCCGAACAACAGGGCGCCGATCCATGCCTCCTCGGGAACGTCGGCGTTCACGGCGCCGCCATAGGCCATGGCGAAAAAGCCCGCGGCGATCAGCACAAACAGCGCTCCGCCGATCAGGCCTGGACCAGGACGCCGATGCAAGCGAACGCGGCGGCCCGGCTCCCAGGCAACGGCGCGGAACGGCCCCGTGAGCGTCTTCGGATCGAAGGGCGCGATCCGCTCCTCGGCCACGGCGGAGCGCGCGGCCGCGCAGACGATGTCCTGGGCGTACTGCGCGCGTTCGTTCAATACGGGCAACGGCGAGTCTCCGTTTTCTTCTCCCTTCGTGAGCGCGATCTCGACGTTGAACGCGTCGTTTCGAACAACGCGATGTGCTCGAAAACAGGCGGCGGCGCCCAGGCGGAAAGCCAAATCGGCGACCTCTTCGGAGCGATTCACGCCCAGAACGGAGATTTGAATTTCATGGGGATGGGCGCCGTTCTTGTCAGTGACGGCGAGCGTCAGCCTGAGAAGGGCATCCTCCTTTCGTTCCTGCATCAACTCCGCCCAAAGCGTGGCGCCGGCGAGATCGCTCAATGCGATCCGCCACTCGCGGCGCATCCATCCGAAGACGCCGCACTCGACGACATGCATGGAGCTCGCGGACGAATCGACGGCGAGGCTCAGGATGGCGCGCGCTCTCATTATTAGATAGCAGGCGTGCAGAAGGGCGCCGAGAAACACGAGCAGAAACACGACCGCTCCCATCCGAATGAACGATGAGTCGGGACCAACGTCCGGCCATCGATCCCAATACGACGGCCCCATCCAGAAATAGCCGACGACGATCAGGGTCAAGGCGATCGCGAGCTCCAGGATCGCCGTCCTGGAAACCTCGGGCCTCGTTCCTTCCATGACAACGGCCTGCCCTGGAGTCTCGCTCGTGATCCGCAGAAACGACATGTTTTTCATCGTGTCACTCCGGTTTGTCTTGCATAGAAACGCAGCGATGGATGAACGGCGCTCGACGATGACGGCGCACCGCAATGTCTCGACGACTTTACGGCAGATAACGAAAGTTGACAATAGCCGAGAAGAGCGCTGATGAGTGTCCAGTTCCGTAAGTATCTCGAACACGGTTGATGTCGCGTTTGATCTGGCGTGCCGACTTCGTCCAGTGGAATGGTCGGGCGTTCTCGTTCTAGTTAGCCGGGTACTTGATCGCTCGCTCCAGGGCCGCGAACGGGCGCGTCGTCCCATTACATTTGTAGTCATGGGTCATCCGGGCCGGAAGGCCTGGCTGTAACGGAAGTATCGGCTGAGTCCGATTCAGGGCCTGGATCTGGGATTTCTCGTCTACGCAGAGCACGAAGGCCTTCTCCGGTGGATCGAGGTAAAGACCAACGATGTCGGCGATCTTCTGCTCGAAGGCGGGATCCTTGCTGAACTTGAAAGTAGTCGTGCGGTATGGCTGCAAGTCATTCTTGCGCCAGATGCGGTGGATGGTCGTTGCGACACACCCGGAGAAAAGAGCAGTCCCCGCCAGCATGCTGGCGGGGACTTGCGAGTTCACAGGACCGATTACGAGAGAGTGAAGTTCACCGTCTTTGTCACGCTGACGCCACTCAGACCATTCTGGCTATAGAACTTGAAGGTGGCCCGGCACGGCGTACCGGGAGGCGGATCGCCGGTGAGCGGGAACTTGATGTACCTGTTGCTCCCGACCGGCACGTTTTCGCCGGTATTGCCGGAAGGAATGGGGCTGAAGTGCGAGTTGGTCCAGCCCGGTCCATAGTAGTTGACGCTGGTGTTGCGGTTCACAACGTGCATATCCACGCTTTCGATAACAAGGCTGCCAGTGTTCGTAATTTGGAACGTGACCCACCAGT
>JAFGSN010000105.1 GCA_016934575.1 Vicinamibacteria bacterium | reverse complement strand
GATCGGCTGTCCTGCACATGCGGCCGATGCAGACGGCGATCGCCAGCTCGACCTTGCCGACGTCGAACGGATCCACGAGCCCGGGCCGTGTGATGAGCACGCCCGGTTCCGGAATCCAGACCTTCGCCCAGCGATCGAGCGATCGAAGTGCCTGGCGCGCTCGAGCCCGGATCTCTGGAGTCGAGCCGTCGCAACATGAGACAAGCAAGGTCGCTGCCGCCTTGGGGATCACGAAGCAGTCGCGTGCGATGTCGATCGCGACATCGGGAGTCATGCTTACGCGGCCCTCTTCTCGACGCCAGCTTGTCGGCGGCTCTTCATCCACTCGAGGACGTCACTTTCGAACCAACCGACAGAGCGTGCGGACAAACGAATACGACGGGGGAAACGTCCGGCCCTCTCCAGATCAAAGCGGGTGGTCCTACTGAGACCCGTAAGCGCCCGACATTCCTTTTCGCGGACGATTCGTTCCATTCTCGACCCTCCTCGTGTCGCGCCGAATTGGCGCGAACTACGGCAGAAGAATGCCGAGTGCGTGTAACAAAGAAAAGCCTTGAGTGAGTCTATTTAACCGTTAAATGTTCGGATCACGACATTATTCGGTGGCTTCGATTCTGGGGAGAAGCTTGCTCGATGCGAGCTCGAATCATGCGATTCAATTGACGGATGAGCTTCTGCGGAACTGGTGGATCGAGACGCGTCAGCATCAATGCTAGGTGCGATGACCAGTTCTGACGTGGCGCTCCGCGCGATTGACCATTGATGTCGGAGCGACTTTGTCGTTCGTATTGAAGCACACGAAACAGCAATTCGGTTGCGAAAGCAATCGTCGCGGGGGAGTTGAAAAGAAAATGGGCGTGAAGATTGCCTGTCATATCCAGAAGGTCCGTCACCGCGTCCTCTGCCGCCTTTTCGCGACCATCGCGCTTCCATTTCGCTTTTTTCAGTTGGGAAAGCGCGGACGGTTCGAGCAACTCTCGAATCGCCCGACTAAAAACATTCAACGCTATGTATTCAACCGTTTTGAAGTCACAACCGGCGGTCTGAAGATTCCGAAGGAAAGCTCGGAGCGTTCTGCGCTCAACAGCGTTTGTTTGGTCAGGAAACAACCATGAGAAATACTGATACGATTGTTTTTCACGCAGCTTGTCGGGAACGTGTTGTACTGACACTTCATCGTCAGGCAACTCCTCGAGAAAGTGTCGTAGGAGAGCGCGTACGTAGGGAATCGGTTCGATCGGCGTGAGATCCCAAACGCACTGATCAAGATGTGTACGACGTTGTACAAGTAGGGAGCGAAGAAGTTCGTCCAGCAAGCGCGCCAAAGTAGGATCGGCCCTCTCGAGGAGCACGACAGCGTCGCTCAGTGAGCGGATGTCATGCGGATCGAAATGGTGGTCCGCGAAGTAGTCCTCGATCAGTTGACGCTGGCGATCGTCGCTCATGTGCGCCCCATCGTGACGACTTCGCCGCGACGCTTTTCACCGGAGGCGATAGTCTCGACATGCGCAGCCCAGGCGTTCAACGCCGCGGCCATCTCTGTCAGTCGGTCGTACTTCTGATAGACGGCGGTGACCGCCACTGTTCCGGCGCTGATCTTATGACCGAGGATCCGAGAGACGACGTTCTCCGAAGCTCCGAGACGAGCGCAGCCCGTGGCACAGGTACGGCGTAGATCGTGAAGCTTGAAGTCAACGCCGGTCGTCTTCCTCAAGGCTCGTGTCCATCGCGCGGGATTCGCAACGATCGAGGCGCCGCGATCGCCGGAGAACACAAGCGGAGTGTGATCCGTGACGCCGCGCAATCCCAGGACGATCCGAATCGCAGAGCGGGGAAGTGGGACGACGTGGGTTCGCCCGCCTTTTCGAAACTCGCCCGGTATCACCCAAGTTCCGGCGTTAAGATCGAGATCCTGCCATCGCATTCGGAGTGTTTCGGTTCGTCGTGTTCCGAGCAGCAGCAGCGTTCGAACCGCGGCCGCGACAACGAGCCCGAGCTCGTCGACGGCGTTCCAGACGACGCGGATCTCATCATCCGAGAGAACGCGCTCTCGTGGTCGTTCCTTGCGTGGTGGTTTGATTCCCATCGTTGGATCGGCCTCGACGATCTCCTCCGCGAAACCCCAGCGATAGGCCGCGCGGATGAGCGCAAGAATCCTGTTCGCGTAGATGGGCGTCTCCTTCGCCTTCGTGTCGAGGAAGCTCTTGATGTCCGCACGACGCACGGATCGCGCCGCCATCCTGCCGAGCGTCGATTGCCGGATGACCTTCTCGAGCGTGCGGCCGTAGTCATCGGTCGTCCGTGGCGCGCGCCTCGCCTGGCCGTCTTTGATGTAGCGCTCGATCAGATCGGACAGCGTGATGGCGCTCCGTGCTTCCTGCTTGATGCCTTGCGGATCCCGGCCGGCTTCAAGTTCGCGAAGAAGCGCTCGCGCTCGTCTCCTCGCTTCCGCAAGCGTGAAACCTGAGCGCGCCGAATCCTCGGAGCGGTATGCACCGAGAGTATAGCGGCGACGTTTCCCATTGAAGCGGTAGAGCAAGCTCCAGGACTTCGCGCCAGTAGGCGAGCAACGGAGCAACAGACACGTGACGACGTCGTCCCAGAGATCAAGTCGACGGTCGACTTTCAGCGATCGAATCAGCACGTCAGTGAGCGCGGGCACGACCTACTGATCTCCTTTCAGCACGTCTCCGCGTTTAATCTGGGTTCCACCGGGGTTCCATCATTCCGCCTGCTTGTCCTCGAACAGTCCCGAACATCATCGTACAATTCTCAGGCCGTAACAATGGAGAAGTCAAGGGCTTATATCGTGGGGAACTGAACTATGCGAAACGAACGCGAACGTCCCAGAAACGGCCCTTCATTGATTCGTAATCAGCAGGTCCTCGGTTCAAGTCCGAGCGCCGGCTCCAAACCCTAGAACAACTTACCGGGAACGCCCTTGACGGCCT
>JAFGSN010000104.1 GCA_016934575.1 Vicinamibacteria bacterium | reverse complement strand
TGGGGCTGTAGCGCAGTTGGGAGCGCGCGTGAATGGCATTCACGAGGTCGCCGGTTCGATCCCGGCCAGCTCCACCAAATCCAACAACAAGTTACGACGCCGGTCTCAGCCTCTGACGCCTGGGCGGGTTGATTTTCGCGGCCCTCGGTAGCGAGACGTTCTGCGCCTTCCTGGCACCTCCTGCAACGCGGGAGCACGGCCGAGAGTGCTTCACTCGCCGCCACCCACGGCTGGCGCTCCCGTCTGCGCAACGAGACGGATGTCCCTCTTCCCCTTGAGGGTTCGGAGCCACCGGGTGGCCATCTCATGACGGTTTCGTGTCTCCATCGTGGTCAGTGACGCCACCGGACGCCCACGACGACTGTCGGATTATCCTGATCAAACGTCTCTTGTCCTTGCGTGCTCTTCTTTCCGCCGCCGTAGAAGCCCGTGAGATTGAGCTCTATCGACTTTGTCAGGCCGTAGCCGACGCCAAGGGACGGAACCCAGAGATCGACGTCGTTGGCTGACGGCGCCAGTTTGCCCTCGTCGGTGGCGCCAGGGAGATGCTTCAATCCGGCGCGGAGCGTCAGTTTTCTCGATGCCTCGTACTCCGCGCCGAACGACAATCTGTAGCTGTTCTTGTACCACGTCGTGATACGAGCGACCATGTTGTTGTCGGTGTTGGTGATGACCACTTCTTTCTGATCGCTCCAGTTCATCCAGCAAAACGTCGCTCCCAGGACGAGTCCGGAGACGGGCTTGTATCCGGCGCCCACCGAGTAATACCAGGGTATTCTGAGTTCAAGCATACTGTTGTTGGTCGCATCCATGCCGAGCGCCGCTATCTTGATTCGCTCCTCCCCCGTCATCTCCACGTTGACAGGGCTGCTGACGTTGACGCCGACGTTGAATTCGTCCGTAGGTTTGTAGAGGATGCCGGCATTCCATCCATACCCGGCGATTCCGCTGTATCTGTTCCGATACTCGGCAAGAGCGGTCACCGGCACGGTGATCATCTGCGGGGCCTTGTTCTCCATGAGCCCCGCGTACATCGACGCTCCGGCGCCGACGGAGAGATTCGGAGCGATCTTGTATGCCGCCGAGGCGGTGATGGCCTGGAATCCCGCCATGCCTTTCAGCTCAAGGCCGGTCTTCATGAAATCTCTGTAGCTGGTTCCGCCGCCGCCGTATGGAACATAGTAGCCGACCCCGACTCCGAATCGGCCGAACCCATATGCGCCGAACGCGCCGGGCACGATCGGCTTCTCGTTGCTTTTGAACGTCGCGCCGCCGTTTCCATACGTGAATTTCGTGAACGACACCCAGCCGTATGCTTCGACATAGGCGCTGTTCGGTTCGAGAAACGCCAAGCCGGCGGGATTGTTGTGCACGGCCGACGCGTCATCGGCGATTCCAGTGAAAGCGTTGCCCATCGCAATCGCCCTTGCGCCAACGGCGCTGTTGTCCAGAGCGCCGGCGATCGCGCGTTCCGTCACGACGAGACCGGCGACATGCGCGGCAAACAGAACAGCCAGACCCTTCCTGTCCATGCTTCTCCTCCCCCGCCCTCGGCCGGGCTAGACATGACCCACACTGCAAGGATTCCGGAAAAAGGCATATCGTCAGCCCGATCGAAGCTCATGAAACCGGCTTTTGGCTCGAGTAGGCGCCGTCGGAAGCGAGCGTCTTGGACGAGGCGAACATCTGGCGCAGCAGAGCGGAGATCTCGTCGGGACGAAGAACCAGCCGCGCCGCGCCGAACTCGATGGCCGCTCGCGGCATGCTGTCGACTGCGCAGGTCTCGGGAGCCTGTGCGATCGTAATCGCCCCACATTCGTATAGCGAACGCAGACCCGCCGCGCCGTCGCGTCCCATCCCGGTGAGAAGAACCGCCAATACATCGTGCCCGAAGACGCGCGCCGCGCTCTGAAAAAGAGCGTCAACGGAAGGCTGAACGCGTGATGAGTTGTCCGGTGCGAATGGCGCCAATTGGCCGCGAGACGTAAAAGCGATGTTGGCGTCGTCTGGCGCCACGTGAATGACTCCTGGGACAAGCGCCGTGGGCTTGTCCACGAGAACGCTGTTGTAAGGCGTCACCTGCGCGAGCCACCTCGCGAATCCCGCCGCAAAGCCTTCGGAGATGTGTTGAACGACGACGATGGGAGCCATTCTCGGCGGCGCAGCGCCCTCCAGGATGGAGATGACCACGGGCGGGCCGCCTGTCGACGCTCCGATCAGGATCACGCCCGTCCGATGGGACGTTGATGAAACGACAGGACGCGTCATTGCACGGGCCGTCCGGGGCGTTTTGGGCCTGGGTCGAGCGGTCGGCGATATCATCGATCGGTGACGCGAGCGATGCAGGATAGGGACGGCGCCGAGCGTGCGTACGAGTCGCGCAAGCTGCCGGCGCTGGCCGGCGAGTCGCTCGCCGTCCGAGGCGGATGGCTTCGATACGACCTCCAAGGCGCCGTTGGCCATGGCTCGATAAATCAGCTCGGGCTCGGATGTGTCGGCGGCCGTTACCATGAGAATCGGGCGCGGGTGTCGCGCCATCACGGCGCAAGTCACGTCGAAGCCGCTTTCCTCGCCGAGGTGCACGTCCATCGTCACGAGATCGGGATCGTACCGTTCGATGGCGGCCATGGTTTCATCGCCGGTCGACGCTTCGGCGACGACCAGCAGTTCCGGGTCGGATTCGAGCGCCGCGCGGACCGCGAGCCGCGCGGTTCTGCAATCGTCGACCACGAGGACTTTGATCATAAATATTTCGCCACCGCGTCAAGCAGCTCGCGCTGACTGAACTGCCCTTTGACCAGGTACTCATCCGCTCCCGCGTTCGCTCCCGCGGCGCGGTCTTCCGGCCGCGCGAGGTTGGTGACAAGCACAACGGGGATGTCGTGATGACGCGGGCTTCCCCGGATCATGCGCGTCAGCTCGAAACCATCGAACTTGGGCATGCAGATATCGGCCACGACCAGGTCGAACTCTTCGCGATCCAGCCGTTTCCATGCATCGTCGCCGTCTTCGGCGACACACACCTCGTAACCGGCGGAAAGAAGCATGCTGCTTTCAAGCGTCCGCGCGGAAGGCGAATCATCCACGACAAGAATCCGGCGCTCGTGTCGAAACGGCTTGCCGTCCGGCGCCGATGCGCTTGCCTTTGCGCCTTGTCGCGCTTTTTCGAAGAGGAACGGAACATCGACCGGGACGGCCAATGTGCCGTCCGCCTGGATGATGGCGCCGTTGACGCCCGCCAGACCGGCAAGGTTCCAAGGCAGCCGCTGGACGACGTACTCGCGTTGTCCCACGACTTCGTCCACCTCGATTCCCAGTCGAGATCCGCGATGCTCCAGAATGACGATCTTTTTGTCGCCTCCATCCGGGGTGAGTTGGAGGCGAAGGAGGCTCTCAAGCCGCTCGAGACGCACGGGCTCCTCGTCGTCGGGCGTCAAGACAGTCTTCCCATCGATACGACGCACCTTATGCTTGCAGCGGCGTAGCGCGCGCTCCACGTGCTCCACAGGCAAGGCGAATGTCGTGTCGCCGCAGCGCGTGAAGAATCCCACGGTCGAAATTACGCTTGTTGGAGTCCAGAGGCGAAACGTCGCCCCGCCAAGACGCCCATGAGCGTCGACTTCGATTCGGCCGCCCAAACGCTCAAGCCGGCCGCGCACAACGTCGAGCCCGACGCCGCGGCCGCTCTGCCGCGTCACGGTGTCCGCCGTCGAGAAACTGGGGTGGAAGATCAGTTCAGCCAACACGTATGGCGAAAGCGCTTCATCGTCGCCGAAAGTCAATAGTCCTTTCGAAACGGCGACTTCGCTGATCCGGGCCAGGTCGAGTCCACGCCCGTCGTCGCAGATCTCGAGACTCGCCATCGTTCCACGCGCCTGGGCGCTGATCAAGATGCGGCCCTGGCGCGGCTTGCCGCGCGCAATGCGTTCCTCCGGTTGTTCGATTCCATGGCCGACGGCGTTTCGTAGTATGTGCATCATCGGATCGCGAAGGTTATCGAGCACCTCTTTGTCCAGCTCGATATCGCCAAAGTCGCAGTCCAGTTGCACCTCACGTCCGCTCTGGCGCGCCGAATCCCGGACGACGCGGCGCCATGTGCCTTCAAGGCCCGCCAGCGGCATCATCCGTAGATGTTTCATTGCATCGTGAAGTTCATCCGTGAGGTGAGTGAAATCCAAGAGATCACGATGCTCCTGGCGAACGAAAACCGTGAATCGCTTCTTCAGTTCCTCCAGGTTCGTCGTCTCGCTCGTTCCCAAAGCCGCGGCGTCGAGGTCGCGCGCCAACGCTTGGAGATTGCGCATCCGGTTCGCCATCCGAACCTGCGACACGAGCAACTCGCCGGAAAAACCCATGAGCCGGTTGAGGCGTCCCGTGTCGACGCGGACGCCTTTTGTGACATCGCCGTTCGGCGCATCATTCTTCGCGGCCTCGGGCCCGCCGTTGCGGCGCGCCTGTTTTATCGGCGATACGCTGCTGTGTCCCTTGGATTGAAGCTCGTCAAGAGCCGCCTGCAGCTCGTCGCGGCCGCTTTCTCCGGCCACAAAACCGGCGATGGCCGAAAGAGAACGCAACGCCGTTGACTGCATGTCTGGAGTCAGGCGGGAGTGATCCTCCGCGACCAAGTCCAGAGCGTCTTCAATTGCGTGAGCGATCGCCTCGATTTGATCGTAGCCCACCGACGCCGCGGCGCCCTTGAGATTATGCGCAAGTCGTTGGAGAATGCGGACCTCGGACGCGAACCGCTCCGGCGGCAAAGAGGAAATGCGCTCGAAACACTCCGACATCTTCTCCGAGAGATTTCCGGCCTCTTCGCGAAACACCGCCAGGATTTGAGGAAGATCCTCCTTCAATGCTTTCGCGCCTCCATGCGAATGGCGTCGTCGTTGAGAACGCGCGGATTCCTTGCTCGGCGCCGAGGAAAGCGCCCGATACTCCTACTCCGCGATACGTTCTTGTTTGGCACGGTCGATCGGCGAAGCATATGGCGGTCGGCCTCCTATCCCGTAATGAGCTTGCGGATCTGATCACCGACGCCGACCAGGCTATCGAGCGCCTGTTCGAGCTGCCGCGCCGCCACGGCGCTGTCCTGGCCGCCCTGCGAGACGCTGGCCATCGCATCGTTGATCTGCCGCATGCCCGCCGCCTGCTGAACGGCCGCTCCGGAGATCTGGCGCGCTTTGTCGGCGGCGTCGGTGAGAACCGCCGCGAGATCCTTGATGATCCCGTTGATGGACTCGACGGCGCGCTGGCCTTCGTCGGTGCGCCGGATGGCTTCCCGAATCTGCCGCACCGCGTCCTTGCTTTGCTCGGCAAGACTGCGCACCTCGGCCGCGACCACAGCGAACCCTCGTCCGTACTCGCCGGCCTTGGCCGCTTCGATCGAAGCGTTGACCGCCAGCAGGTTCGATTGCTCGGCCAGGTCGTTGACCGTCTCGACGATCTCCGCCGTCTGCCTCACGCCTTCCATCACCTTGAGGGCGTCGCTTACGGCGCGCAGACCGCTCTCGCCGCGCTCGACGGCGTCAGTCGCGATGCGAAGCACCTGCTGCGCCGTGTCGCTCGCCACGCCGCTCATCTGATTGACTTCGCCGATGGTCGTGGTGACCTCCGCCACGATCGAGGCCTGTTCGGTCGCGGTCGCGGCCGACTGCTTGGCCGTGGCCGCTATCTGGGCCGTGCTTGACGTAAGCGTGCCAACTTGCGATTGAAGGCGGCCCGTCACCATGCGGGACATCCCGACGATGCTCGCCACCCCAAAAACGGCCGCAAACGGCAAGACAATCAGATTCGCCCTCAGGCTACCCCGGTGCAGGCCGACGATATACATAAGGTAGGCGGTGACGACGGTCATCGGCGCGATGAACAGAAATATGCGCGTTGTAAGTCCGCGTTTGAAACGCCAGTAGAATCCGAGCAGTATTAACACGAGCGCCGCGGCGAATATGATTCCTTGGGAGAGGTAAACGTTCATTTCGATTCTCCTTGTGCCACAAGACGGTTCATCGTGGCTTCATGGACAGCCCGGATCATCTCGGAATTGAACAACTGCTCCATGTCGAGAATCGACATGAGGCCTTTGGTTGTGGAGCGAACAAGGTTCGACGTCCCGATCGCGGCGTCAAGCATGGTCATCGCGACATCTTGCATTTTGATTTCCCTGAGTCCGTACAAAACGTCAACAAGAAGCCCGAGTTTCCCCGGCTTGCCATCGACGATTACAATAAGACGACTCTGGCCGCCTCCCCGAAAACCAAGGCATAACGCCGTATCCACGACGGCGATGATTTCTCCTTTAAGCTGAATGATGCCCACGACGGCGCCTGGAGCGCCAGGGATACGCGTCGTGGGCTGAAGCGGGACGATCTGCGCGACCGCCTCGCGTGGAATGCCAATCTGCGCGTCGTTGACGCCCACGCATAACACGATCTCCACGACTTCTTGAGTTGCGGTGTCCTGCCGGACCCGAGCCGTTCGTCCGGCGCGACGGGCCAGTATCGCCGACTTGGAATCAACGGGCGGCGTCATGCGAGTCGCTCCTTTAGACTAAACGTCGTTTGGAGCAGGCCAGCCGCCGTCGTCTTGCCGTCGCTCATCAACATACGATCGTCGGCGCGCGATGATTTGGTTGGCGTGGAACAAAGCGCGGCGCCGCGCGCCGCATCGCGACAGGGCCTGGGCGTAGTTGAAACGTGCGATCAGATCGTCAGGATCGCGAAGAACGGCTCGCGCCAGTTCATTCACGAGGCCGGACTGGTCATGAGCGTCTCGTCTCGCCGGCGTTAACGACTCCGTGTCCGTGTGAGCGGCCGAGCCGCGCGACGACTCGTCAGGCCGCGCTTGTCGTCGTTGGCTTCCAGCCCGACAGGCCGCCTCCTCTCGTTCACACGCGGCGACGTTTTCGATAGACGGATCCTGCGAAACACGCCTCCTCGCGATCACCGCGCGCTTGTGCTTGCGATATACGGCGGCCGATTCCGGATCGCTTGCTTCAAATAGATCGCCGGGCGGCCTCGGATCGCTTGGCGCCATGAACAACAGGCCGTCGTCTCTCAAGGTCAAGGTTAGTTGTTCGAGCAAGACCAAGAAGGCTGCGCTCTTCAGGTAGATGGCGACGTTACGAAAGAAGATCGCGTCGATTGAGCCGGGAGGAATCGAGCGAACGTGTTCCTGCGTCGACAGCGCCAAGAAACGCACGCGAGAGCGGATATCCTCGCTCACTTCAATCTCGCCCCCTTCGCGACGTCGAAAGAAACGAACGCTGCGCGCCTCGGAAAGGCCGCGTCCGGACCATGGATGATAGACGCCGGCCGTGGCAAGCGCGATCGCCTCGGGACTGAGATCGCTGGCAAGTATTGTCAGGCGGTCGAGCGCCGTTGTTCCGCATTGGTCGATGAGCGACATGACGATCGAGTAGGGCTCTTCGCCGCGCGAGCAGCCGGCGGACCAGATGGTTACGACTTGGCCTGCATCAAGTCGCGGCGTAACGTGGCGTTTGAGGATCTCGAATTGCTCCGGGTGACGGAAGAAGTGGGACTCGTCGATCGTTAGTTTGCCCGCAAGCACACGAAGGAGTCCGGGATTCTTCAGCGCGAGAGCCTCGACGTCGCGCGACCCCATTCCCGACTCGCGCGCCAACTCGTTCACGGCGCGTTCAAGATCGGCGCTCCATTGGGGACGAACCGCAAGGCCGTACTCGATCACGAGACGTTCAGTGATGGACGCCCGGTCCGTCATGCATGAAGCTCCGGCAGATCGGAGACGTTGACGAGATAAGCGACGCTGAGAAGAAAAACGGGAACGTCCTCGCCCTCCACGACCCCGAGCACGTAGGGCGCCTGTTGCAGGCCAGACGGCGCGGGCTTGATCCTCTCGGAGTAGAATTGCGCCACACGGACGACCTCTTGCACGATCATTCCGATGCGGCCTTCGGAGTGGCGACACACGATGATGAGATCCGCCGGATCCGGCTCTCGAACGCATCGCGCCATTCGGGCGCCGATGTCCAGCACGGGGATGAGCACGCCATGGAGGTTGAGCAGGCCCGGCGCCCAGGCGGGCGCCTCGGGAAAGGAAACCAGGGCGCACATCATTTCGGCGTGCTCCACGAGTTCGAGCGGCAGCGCATAACGCTCGCTGCCGACGCGACAGACAAGGGCGCCATATCCTCCGGCGGGAAGGACGTCGGCTAGAGCTTGCCGACTGACTGTCGCATGCAATTCCTCGATGCGTGAGCGAAGCTGTTCGATCTCCTTAAAAAGCTCGCTGGTTGCCCGTGTCTTGGATGACTCCGCCGGGCCGGCGTTTTCCTTATTCATCAGGCGCGCCGACGATGGCGACTCCGGTCCCGGATCGCTGGCGGAGGGCTTCACCCCTCTCGGCTGCAGGGGCTCGCTAGCGTCCGCCACCCAGGCACCGCCTGATCTTCGTCATCAGCTCGATCCCGTTGATCGGCTTCGTGACGTAGTCGTTACAGCCAGCCAAAAGGCCCGCTGACATGTTCCGGGCCTCGCCCCGCGTCGTGACCATGATGACGCAATACCTTTTGCCCGCGTGAGGCCGTTGCGGACCGCGGTCGAATAATTGGCGCCTGCTGTCTTTTAGATACAAGGTCGGCGCGCGTCGACTTCCCGTCGTCATCCTATGCGCTGCTGTAGCAATGACAAATGCTTTAAGAGCCGTCAACGGCCTCGGCTCTTTCCGGCGACAACCGCTGAGATGACATCTCATAGAGCATCCACAGCCTGACGGCAAGTTGTTTGCGAACCCTTGTTGTTTTTAGAATACAACTATCATTGTTGATCTGTCAACCAACCGCAAGCAAGCACACGCGGCACGCTGAATTTTCTAAACGCTGTGCACGACCGCGCAGAGTGTCGCAATTCTTAATTATGATGACAGAAGAGTCCAGCAAGAGTCGTTATGGCTACTATCGCCAAACGTTCCATCCTTGAGAAGCCCGGCGACGCATAAGCATGGAATCAGTACGACTTCGCCAAACAGGTCGCAAACGAGGGCGCGGAAAGAAAGACTAGGCCAGCCAGCTAGCGGCCCCGGGAGGCTGCTTCCGGCGTTGGAGTCATTCGTCATTCAGCAAGTTGGAACAGCCAGGCCACGAAAACGAGCATGATCGTCATGCCAAGCAGGAGCGTCGATTCGACGGCGCCCCTGCGATTCCAGATCGATTTCGCCGAGATGGCGTTTCGCTTCGTTGTCATTCCTGTCTCCTCCCGATCCTGGGACGGTGCAGCAAGCATGCCGGATTCGCGTGCTCGCCGGAAATCTCTCCCTCCTCGGAATTTCCTTTGGTCGCTCGACATGAATGTATGCGTGGCTCGTCGGGAGATTTTCCATGCATTCGGCATATCGGCCCGACTCCGGCGATCATGACGACTCGGAATATTCGGCCTGATCGACGTCCGCACTGGCGGGATGCTCTTTATTAACTCTGAAGAAATCAATCATACACGTCGAAGCGACGTTTGCGGTTTCAGCCTGGCATGCCCGTTGCTGGGACAGTGTTGGGGAGGAGGTCTTACAAAGTGTTCCGTCGGCGAATTGAAAGTATCGCGCCCTTCATGACATTTTCTAGAACATTTCGACGTTTACAGAAGGATGTTCGATGCGCGGCCCTGTTTCCGCCTGCGGCGCCGGTCATGGCATCACACAGGTCGGGATTACGCCATGAATGAGGATTCCAAGAGAAAACAGACGCGCCATGGTCTTGTCGCAGCCTCCGAAACCCATGAACATGGCGCCGCAGGCGCCGGGGAACATCGCGAATGCGAACCGCCATCGGCGTGATCGGCGCGCTTTTCCTGCAGGCTGGGCCGGTTTCGGCTCTTGATCCGCATCGATCCATCACGCAGTACATGCACGACGTATGGACTCCTCGTCATGGCGTCCCATTCGGCGCGATCAATGCCGTCACGCAAACTCCGGACGGTTATATCTGGATCGGCACCGCATCAGAGGGCGTCTATCGGTTTGACGGCGTGAGGTTCGTTCGTGACGCCGATCTCGGCCGCGTGTTCGGCCAGGGCGGAAACGTGGTTTATGACGTCGTCGCCGGCGCGGGCGGCACGCTCTGGGCGGCCACGCCGCACGGAGTCGCGCGTCGGAAGCAGGGCCGGTGGAAAATTATCGTCGGCCGGATCTATGCGCTGGATATCGAACTGACGAGCGACGGCGATCTGCTGATCGCGAGTCCGGCGAGCGGTCTCATCCGCTGGCGAGACGGACGTTCCGAGACGGTTCGGATCCCTGGATTATGCACGCGAGTCTCAGCGGGCCGCAATGGCGAGATCTGGGTCGCTGGACCGAACGGCGGACTGTCGCGCGTCCGAGAAAACATGATCATGACGCTCACCAAGAAAGAAGGCCTGGGCGACGTCAACGTCACGTCGCTTCACCTCGGCCGGAACGGCGACCTCTGGGTCGCAACTCGAGGCGGCCTCAACCGGATACGGAACGGACGCGTCGTTCAACTGGTCACGCGTCATGACGGTTTGCCGAGCGACGATTTGACGGCCGTGTTCGAAGACCGGCACGGCGTGGTGTGGATCGGCACGGGCTCGAAAGGCGTCGCCCGGATGTGGCGCGGTCGCATCGAGTCTTTCGGGGAGAAGGACGGCCTTCCGGACTGCACGGTAGCGCGCTTCCATGAGGATCGTGAGGGCAGCCTCTGGGTCGCGACGAAGGGCGGATTGTCTCGTTTCAAGAAGGGACGTTTTACTCCTTTCGGAACGGCCGAGGGGTTGGGAAACGACAAGGTCGTTTCCATGATCGAAGCCCGCGACGGGAGCATCTGGATGTGGTCGGACGGCGGCGGTCTGGGCCGTTTCAAGGACGGGAGCATGCGCGTCTACACCGCCAGGGACGGCCTTGCGTCCGACTTTGGAGGCCCGCTTTTCGAGGATCACGACGGTGGAATCTGGATCGGCCATGACCGCGGCGCAAGTCGATTCAAGGACGGACGCGCTACGACTTACAGGGATGGGGTCCTCGGCACGACATACGTTCCGTTCTTCGCCGAAGACGAGGAAGGGCTATTGACGTACGTGTTTGGAATAGGACTGGTTCGTTTTCGGGGCGGCCGGGTGACGCCTTTTCAACCCAGGACGTTTCATTCGGGAGACGATTCGACGCTCGATCAATTCCCGATGCCCTTCATGGCGCGAAGAACACGGGACGGAACCCTGTGGCTGGGGACGCGTGTCGGCGCCTGGACCCTGCGCAACGGAGAGTTAAAGCGAGTCTGGAATCTCCCCGAAGGCCTTCCGATCGTGTCGTGTATACACGAGGATGACGGCGGCGCGGTGTGGCTCGCCACCTGGGAGGGGCTTTATCGTCTCAAGAACGGGACGGTCGCGGCGATAACGACGCGGGAAGGGCTACCGCACAATCAGATCTCTCATCTGCTCGAAGATCACAAGGGTGACTTCTGGCTCAGTTCGCCGCGCGGCGTTTTCAGGATCAATAGGCGCGAGTTGGAGGAGGTCGCCTCTGGGCGCCGGAACCGCGTAGCGCCCGAGGAGTTCGGCATCGCCGACGGCATGCGCTCGCCGCAGTCGCTCGGTGAAGCGCAGCCCGCCGGATGCGCCGCGCGCGACGGCCGGCTTTGGTTCGCGACCGCGAAGGGAGCTGTCGTCGTGGATCCGGCCGACGTGAGTCGCAACACGCTTGCGCCGACCGTTGTGATCGAGGACGTATTGGTCGACGGGCTCTCGCGCGGCGTTGCAGGAGGCGTCCATATTGAGGCGGACGCGACGCGCCTTGAAGTCCAGTATACGGCGCTCAGCCTGTTGGCCCCCGAGAAGGTCCGCTTCAAGCATCGCCTGTTGGGTTTCGACGACGATTGGATCGACGCGGGAGAACGGCGGTCGGCGCACTACACGAGATTGCGTCCCGGACACTATCGTTTCCGCGTGATCGCTTCGAACAACGACGGCGTCTGGAACGACGTCGGCGCGTCGCTTGGATTCCAGCGGATCCCCCGCTTCCATGAGACAGCGTGGTTCCGCTTGATCCTCGCCGCGTTCCTTGTCGTCGGCGCCGCCGGAGCCTACCGGCTGCGCGTGCGCCATCACGTCCGCCGGGAGCGGGAGCTACGGTCGCGCATCGCCGACGCGGTCGCGCATATCAAGACCCTTCGCGGGCTGCTCCCGATCTGCGCCTGGTGCGGAAAGGTCCGCGATGACGGCGGATACTGGAACCGGATCGAGGAATACGTGAGCAAACACACGCACGCCAAGTTCTCGCACGGCATCTGCCCGGAATGCCGGGAGAAGCGTTTCCGGCGCGTCGCTCCCGCAGGCCGGCCGGATTCTTCGCCAAAAAAAATACAAGACGGACGGATGTAGAGACGTCAATTTCATGCGCGCCGGGACAAGCGCCGTCTTCTCCCCTGGACGTCTCTCCGGAGAAATAAAATACGCCCATCGATCGGCTTCTCGGCGTCGCATCGAGAAGCGCCGTACGCTTGGCCGTTCGTTTCGAAATCTGGGGACGGAACGTACGCGACGAGGACATGCTTGAGACCGAAGCGCCGCTCGCGACAGGCACGCATCTCGCGCCTCGCTTCGATCTTACAAGCGGTCATGGGGAAATCCGCGATCAGGTCGTGCGTAACGCGCCGTGTGAAAAGGGCCATCACAGCGGAGTCGAATTCCTCACGATTCATGGCGACGGCTATTAAAAGCGTCTCGCCGCCTTCATCGAATCGACGACGTCGGATTCGGACGGGTCAGGCAGCCCTCAAACCCTCACATGATCAAGACCAGCATGGTGAGCGTTGCGCTAATCGTGCCGCCCACCAGCAAGGGATGGCGAAGGACGAAAGCTCGCCAACCGGATTCTCCTCCTTCACGCTTTCCGCCGCACCGTCGTTTTCTGTTCACCGTGCCCCGCCCTTCATCAGAGTCTCATCCGACCGTGATGCAAGAGTCGTACACATTCACAGACGTGGCCTTCCGCCGGGAAACGCCGTCTTCCCAGACCGCCGCGAGGTAAAATCGCCCGACGTCAGGGCCGAAGTCCCGAGTCATAACGATCGCGGATCAAAGCGAATCGAGCGCCCACCGAATGAAAACGTCCACGATTTTCGGATCCCAAAATCCTCGTTTCGTTTCATTTCTGAGTGTGGCGACAGCCTGATCAATCGAGAGCGCCTTGTGATAGTGTCGATTGCTCGTCAGGGCATGAAAAACGTCGACGACTTGGAAGACGCGCGCCAGGAAGGGTATTTTCTCGCCGGCCAGGCCGTCTGGATATCCCGAACCGTCGAATCGCTCATGGTGATGACGGATGATCGGCAGCACCGGCCGCAGAGTGCGCAGCGGCGCGCAGATTCGCGCGCCGATCTCGACGTGCTGGCGCATAATCGCCCACTCATCCTCGTTAAGCGGCCCCGGCTTGAGCAGCACGGCGTCCGGCACGCCGATCTTGCCGAGATCGTGTAGATATCCGCCGCGATGCAACGCGTGTCGGTCTTCTTCGGACAAATCCAGAACGGCGCCGAAACGCTCCGCCATCATGGCGACGCGATCACAGTGCTCTCCCGTCCCCTCATCCCGCGCCTCGATCATCCGGCCCACCGCGAAAAGAATCGCCTCGGCCGAGTCCAATTCCAGGATCAGACGTCGAAAGCTCACAAGGTTCCGGACGCGGATATCCAACTCGGTCAGGTCGCATCCCTTTGATAAAAAATCCGTCGCGCCCGCTTCGAGCCCTGCAAGCCGGGCGTCGCGCGTTCCTTCGCCGGTCAGGAACACGACGGGAATAAGACGCGTCACTGGATCGCTCTTCAAGCGGCGACACACTTCGAAACCGTCGAGCCCGGGCATCACGACGTCGAGCAGGACGATGTCGGGATGCTCCGCACGGGCCTTCCCGACGGCAATCGTCCCATCGAGCGCGGGGGAGACCTCGTAGCCAAGAGTGGTGAGCGCATCCACGATTGATTCGAGCACGGGAGGATCGTCGTCGACAGCGAGCACCTTGCCCCTTTTCTCGCTCATCCCGACTCCTCGGATAGGCCCGGCGACACGCGGCGCATGACCGCATTATGGCATTCCCCTA
>JAFGSN010000103.1 GCA_016934575.1 Vicinamibacteria bacterium | reverse complement strand
TACCGTCGGCCACGAGCGGCTTCAACGGTCTGCGCGTCTCGGCCCATTTCGAGAGATACGTCGCATATGCGTAGGGAGGGAAGCCGCGGTGCGAGGGTTTCCACGAGGCATCCGTCGTCAATACGACGGCGTCCACTCCACGACGCACGCGTGCCCCGCCCGCGAGGGCGATCCGTACTTTCGCGGGGCCTTTTCGAAGATCGAGCTTCCGGCATTCCCAGGCGAAGCTCCACCGATAGGGAGATGGCGTGATCACGACGTCTCCGAGACCATAGCGTGCTCTGACTTCGGCGGCGGGCATGGAGACGATCAAGTCGAAGGGCTCGGGTTCGCCGGTATAGTCCTCGTAACGCGCCCATGCGCAGTAGGCGCCGCTCCGCGGTATGAAAGCGTCGAGATGGATCTCGCCTGCCGACGCATCGGCCGCGCCCTTGGCCGCCCACCAGCCGGAATTGCCGCCGCGATCCCATTGCGGCTTCCACGCCATGTTCCAGTCCCAGGCCTTCGTGTCGAAGCCGTTGAAGTCCTCGGCTTCGAGCTTGATGTAGACGGGCGCGGCGGACCGGAGCTTTTCCGCGTTTGCCGTCATTGCGAAACCCTGGGCGGCCAGGAAGAGCAACGTGAACACGAGCATGAACGATTGTACATGGATCACAATCCCCGCCCACCTCATGATTCTATGCCGTCGTCGTCATGCCGCCGCTGAAGACGGCGTCCATTTCGGCGCGATAGGACGAAGAGAAGACGACGCAATGATGCGGCAGCGCCTCGTCCAGGCCGAAGTGAAACCATGTTGAACAACGAATCATTCCCCATGTGTCGCTTGTCGATGCCGATCGAAGGCCGGACAACCGAATATGCTTGTTAGTCTTCCATCCACGGCATTGCAGGGTAGAAGAAACCTTTTCCCGGCCGGCGCCGTTTGTCGCGGATCGCCCATTTCACCATCTTTCGGTTGCGTCGCTCGTGGCTTTCCTTGTCGTTCACTCGAGCCTCGGCCAGTTGGGCGATCAGTCCGGCGCGGCGCTCCTCCGGGATGCGCGCATGCCGCGCGTACGCGCCATACACATAGCGACCGTTCCACCATATCGATCTCAAGCTTTGCGGGTGGAAATTCTCGGCGTAGGCCCGGCCGGTGTGCATTCCGTTGATGAGAGCGACGGCGACAAACAGAATCGTCCCGTATGGCTTGAATAACCCCGACGCCGCATTGGCGTAATAGAGGGCCGCGAAAGTCGCAGGAAAGAACAACAGATCCTCGCGGCTGACGTTGAGTCCGGAACTGGACGCTAGAACGGCGCACAGGAGCCATGCCAGCGCCCCACGACGCTTCTGAACGCAAACGATGACGATCGATGCAATCGAGCAACCAACCCAAATCAAAAGGAGAGCACGACTCAGGCCATCGAAGGCGTTCAATCCGGTCGGCGTCATGAGCGCGCGCACTGTTGTCGCCAGATATCCGGTCAGATTGAGTCCCGGATGATCCGCGCGCGGCTCCAGCCAATGACGCAGCGACAGGAATCCAAGGACCAGGGCGGCGAGCGATGCCGTGAACGCGATGACGCGCGGCCGACGCCCGCGGCGAGCCAGAGGGATGAGCACGAGGGCCGGAAATGCCGCGAGGCTGTCCTCGCGTACCAGGAGCGCCAGTAATGCGCAAAAGAGCGCGGCCCAAAACCACATCCATGTTCCGCCGCGAGTCTCGGCCGCAAATCGCATGACGCACCAGAGCGCCGTCACGAATATCAGGCCCTGCAACATGTGGTTTCCGTCAGTGATCCAGACGACATGAAAAACGCTGTAAGTGCCACCAATGAAGATCATGACGGCGGGGACGATCACGATGAGACGCGACTTCAACGTCATCGTCAGGCTTGTCCAGTAAAGAGCGAGCAAGACGATGAGGAAGATGCGGTGCGCGGCCACGTTTTCACCGAAAACCTTGTATCTCAGGCAATTGAACACGACGCTCAGCGGCCGATATCCGCGCGTCATCGCGATATCCCAGGTCGACGCGAAGGAACGAGCGACCTCCTCCAGACTCATCGGCCGCAGCAGGTGCACGTCGTCGAATACCATCGGCCATGTCAACGAAGGGAAGAAAACAACGAGTGAGATCGTCAGGGTGAGGATGAAGACAATCAGCGCGTCTTTCCATGCTCGTCCGGATGCGCGGCGCTCACGCGCATCCGACGCGCGGGCGGCGGAGTCGCCGAGCGCGGATTCTGGTCGGGCCGTCACATGTTCACTCACATTATCGCCTTCATGGCCAGCGCGGGCGGTCAGTCGCGCCGCCAATCATATGTGATCCGTTGCCGGCGGCCCGAAACGACGCGTCTGACTTCCGCGATGGTCGTGAACGGCTTGAACGCATCCAGCCGGCATGTTTGCGTGATTGACCATATCAGGAGGCGATTCAACTTGCATTCATCGGAGCGATCCGTGCAAGGTCCGGTCGGCTTGTGCGCGCCGGCGCCCTGATGGCGAGCGTTGAATTGCCGTTCATGGCATCGTGCGCAGATCGTGGGATTGTCCGCAAGCCGTCCGGTCCGGATAGAATGCCGCCGGCCATGATTGATCGAAAAACGCTGTTCTACTGGACGGGTTGGGTCGCCTGGACAGCCGTGGCGCTCATAGCTCTTGGAGGAGCGGCGTCGCAGCCGGAGGGAATATCGATTGGGACGCCTCGCCCTCTCGCGGCGGCGGCCGCAATCGTCTGTGGCGTGGCGTTGTCTGTATGGACGCGTCGCAACAAGATCGCCTGGGGTCTGGGGCTGCTTCCCATACCGCTGGCGCTCATGTTCTGCCGCCAGGTTTCGGGCTTCGCAGCCTTTACGGGCTTTCCGCTGCTTGCGCTGAGCGGGAGCGTCGTCGTGCTCGCGCTCTGGCGAGCTCAGGTTCGAATCAGCGGTCGCGCATTCTTTCTCTGCATACTGGCCGTTTATCTCGTCGTTGCGGCGCGAGCACAGAAGAAAGCGGGTCCGGAGGGCGACGAGCCGCACTACTTGATCGTGGCGGACAGCCTGCTTCACGATGGCGATCTCGAAGTCGAGCGGGAATTCCGGGAGCGGCGGTATCGTCGCTTCACGTCGCGCGACATCGAGCCGCACTATATTGTGCGCGGTCGAGAAGGCGAGATCTATTCGGTTCATGCGATCGGACTCTCGCTGCTCATTCTCCCCGCGTACGCCATCGGCGGCTACCCGGCGGCATCGTTTTTCATGGCGTTTCTTGCGGCGCTTCTGGCCTGGGAGATCCGCGAGATGATCAGACGACATACCAGCCGGCCGGGTCTAGCGACGGGAGTCGGCGGTCTCGTCGCGCTTTCTCCGCCGCTCTGCCATTATGCCGGCCTGATTTTCACCGAGGCGCCGGCCGCCTTGATCGTGTGCTGGTCCATGCGTTCGCTTCGTGACACGCGCGGGATCAGCCTTGTGCGGCGGATCGCCGTGGGTTGCGCGATCGCTTTTCTGCCATGGCTCAACGTGAGGTATGCGGTGTTCGTTCCGATACTTCTGCTCTATGGACTGAGCGGCGAGTTGAAGATCCGCTCTGGAGCCGCGCTTGCCGCGCCAAGCGTCATCTCGGGTTTGCTCGTGGGCGTCTATCACCATGTTCTCTATGGCTTTTTCGACCCCCGGCGGATTTACGGACGGCGTCCGGAACACTCCTTCACGAACGTCTCGGAAGGCTTGCCTGGGATCTTCTTTGATCAGGAATTCGGACTTCTGATCTATGCGCCCGTTTTCGCCATGGCGATGGCCGGCATGATCCTGCTTTTTCGCCGCCATTTCCGCCTGGCGATGACGAGCGCGCTTCTGTCGCTCTCGGTCCTCATCACCGTGGCTCCGTGGCACATGTGGCGCGGCGGATGGAATCCGCCGGCGCGCTTCATCGTGCCGCTCGTCGCGATTCTGGCGCTGGCGCTGTCGGAAATCATCGGTCGGGGGCCGCGCGTCGCTGTCGCACTGTTCGCGGGCTGGAGCCTCTGGACAGGGATCGGCGGAATGTTCGAGCCGCGTCTTGTTCATCGTGATCGCGACGGAACGGCGCCATTTTTCCGAGCTTCATCCGGCGCCTTGGAGTGGACGATGCTCTTGCCGAGCTACGTCGCGCCGCCGGATGAACGGGCATATGACCGAGCATGGAACGATCGTGATCGACTGTCGCTGGTCTGGGGCGCGGCGTTGCTGATTGGGACCTTGACGTCTCTGCGCCGCCGGCCGAGACTGCCGGAAGAAATCAGGACGGCCGCCGCCGTAATACTGTCAGTGATCGCGGCCGGAGCGTCATCGTGTCTTTCCACGGGCAGGTCCGAGGGTCGCGACGCTGTCCGTCTCATTGAACGTAACGATGTCTTTACGAGCGGGCGAGCGATGTTGGCGAACACGGCGCGATGGGGGACCGATTCTCTTCTATGGGGGCCGACCTACGAGCCCCATCGTTTTCCTTCTGGCGCCGTAATCGGCGGGCGCCTCCCTCTTCCGCCGGGGCGCTACCTGCTCGAACTGAAAGCGGAAGGTCCGAGCGGATCAGTCGATCCGCGAATCGAGCTGAGAACGGAAACGCCGCGGAGGCCGCCGGCGAGAAGAATCGCCGCATCGCTTCATGGAAACAGATGGTCGTTCGAGGTGATGACGGACGAGGTTGCGGTCACGCTTGCTCTCAAGGAAGGGGGGCCGCTGATCGTTCGGGAAATCCGCCTGAAGCGACTCATTTGTGAGAGTCGGTCCTCGTTGCGGAGCGGTCATCCTGAATTCGTTCAAAGCCGATCGCTTCGAAGAGAGGCGCCGATGCTTGGATCGGCCGGACCTTGAGGCGGATAAAGCCCGCTTCCTCGTGGAGAACGGCGAGCGGCGCGATGACGGTTTGTTGAGCGCGGCTGACGAAGTCGTAGACGGATAGAATCGCGAAGGGCAGGCGATTGTCGCGAAAGGCCGCGGCGCTTTCTCCGAGATCCGCAAGCGCCAGGACGCGCAGAAAGTCGTCCAGCTCCATCACCGGGACGTTCAGGTTGCGTCCTCGGAAATTGGCCACGAGCACGGACGTCGTCGTTTCTCGGGACACGATCATCGTCGTGCCGGGATGAGACTCCGCAAGCGCGCGCCGATCCGGCCGAGGCCAGAAGCGATGCGCGATCATGGGACCGACGAGAGACGCGAATAGCAGCGAGAGGCTCAGTACAATCGCGACCGAGACCGAGGCCGCATCTCGTGACTTGGTCGAGGTCCGGCGCGGTTCTCGGCCGAGACGGTGCGAGAGGCCGAGACACAACCCCACGCTCAGAAACGGATACGCCGCCGCCAGGCCGCGAAAGCCGGCGTCGCCATACACGAAAGGCACGGAGCAAAGCACGCCCAACGCAACCGCCGTCCAGAAACGACGGCCGTCTCGATCTCGGGAGCGTATCAGCCGCGCGATCAAGGCCAAGCACGCGAAAAGCAGAGGCGGTAATCCCAGCATCCGGTTGTAGAATCGCTCTTTCTCCGGAGGTCGCGCCCGGACGTCGCTCTGAACGACGAACGCTCGCAGGTTCACGATGGAGCCGAGATTGGTCGGGATCTTGAGGATGAACCTGAGACTGTTGCGTCCGAGACTCTCGAATAGAATCAGCGGCTCGCTCATGAAGCGCTTCCAGGCGCGTGAATAGAGCAATCGAGCCACATGATGCTCGGATGGAGCGGCGCCGATTTCGGCTGCGAGATCGAGCTCCGCCGTCTTGTAATTACCGCCGTGCGTCAACCCATAAAACGTGTACGCGGGATAGGTGGTGAATGACGCTTGACCTGATCCATAGAAAGAATTCAGCGACTGCGTCAGGATGCTACTGGCGGCGGCGGCGGCTAGCAACAAGGCCGCAGCGCGAAGCGCTTGATGTTTGAAGCGCGAGACACCAAAGACGATGAGCAATGGCAAGAGGAGCTGCGGGCCTGGCCGGGCCTGGAGAGCGGCATCGACGACAAACAAGCCCAAGGCATAGATCGAGAGACGCTGGCGGGCGGCGAAACTGAGCAGGAGGACTAGGCCGAAACAGCCGAGCGTTTCGCCCAGCGGCTCGGTGTCGGCCGTGGGTAGGTGGGCGCGGGCAAGACCAAGGAGCAATCCGAAGGAGCCGAGCGCCGGCGATAGTCCGAATCGTGTCCCGACAAGATTGCAGAGCAGATATGCTGAAAAGCCGAAGAGCGCGGCTTGCGCGAGAAGCGAGTGATCAAGCCGTCCGCGGCACGCAGCCAGTCGCACCGCGAGCCACGATGCGTTGAGAGGACGTCGTTCGCTGTAGGGTCCGAACTCGCCTTCGGCGAGCAAGCGGTATCCGCCTTCGGCATGACCCTGCGCGTCGCCCCAGGGAACGCGGCCCAAAAGAGCGGAAAAGGCGGTTACGCCGCTGGGCGGTCGCCCCGACCAATGACTGTAAATCGGCAGAAGGAATAGCAAGATGGCGGGCGCCCATCCCCAGGCGCCGAGCGCGCGTCCCGCGCGCGCCTCGAGACGGCGCAGCGCTCGCGATGCCATGTGGCGCCGGCGCGTGCGCGCATGCCATCGTGACGCCGCGCCTAAAAGTCCCAGCGTGAAGAGCAGACTGGGCAGAACGGGATCGAGTGCGACGAGGCTTTCGAGAAGCGGCGGAGAAGCAACGACTAGCAGCAGGAACGTCAGTCCAATGAGGGCGCGTTTGATCATCAGTCAATCTGTCTGCGTGGAGCGCGGTCTATTCGCGGCCTCCAATCCATGAAGCGGGCGGATTATAGCCTCGGTTGCTCCGGAACGTCGCTGGATACGCATGTCTCGTTCGACAACGCAGGCTTCATCAGTCTCGAGACTGGCCGACGCTGAGCACCTGGATGTTGGCGATCGTCGTCGCCTTCGGCTTGTCGCCGGACGCTTTCTCTCTCGCGCGGTTCTGCGCGTCGACGACGTTGTCCGCCTCGACGACCATCTCGGTCACGGCTTGCCAGGTCACGCGAACTCGATAGGTGGGCATGTGACGTTCCGCCTCCCGTCGGTTGTCTGCTCCTCGTCCGGGCGTCTCGTCACGCACGGATGCGGAACGGATGATCGGATTAGCATAGCAGACCGCGCAAGCCAGTCCGACGTTCCGGCGTTGCAAGCGGTCAATCGATGTATCCGAGCGCGCGAAGGCTCTCTTGAA
Source organism: Vicinamibacteria bacterium (assembly GCA_016934575.1). Lineage (GTDB taxonomy): Bacteria > Acidobacteriota > Vicinamibacteria > Fen-336 > Fen-336 > JAFGSN01. Next base: position 20,271 of record JAFGSN010000103.1, on the reverse strand, counting down.
TCTCGCCGCTCAGAATCGCTCCGTGCTCGCGTTCCGTATCATCGAACAGACCGATGCGCGAAGTCGCGATCCAACGGTCCAGCCTTTCATCGATCGTCTTTCTTCGCGTTCGATACCGCAAGACTTCGGCGACGTCGTTCCTTTCCTGCGGATCAACGTTCAGGTCGTAGAGCTCGGTCGTCACGAGCGAGCCTTTTGAAAGCCTACGGATGAGCATCTGGTCGTCCCAACGTGCTCCCAGAAGAGCGAATGCTCCGCCATTCTGAGCAGCCCATTCATCATCGCGAGCCGTCAAGGCATGAATGACGCGTTCTTGGGAACGTCCCTCGATCAGGGGAAGCCATGATTGGCCTTCCATCGACGGCGAGACGCCTTCGAGATCGAGAAGATCGATCAATGTGGGCATGAGATCCAAGATGGACACCGGATCCTGAATGATGCGCGGAGAAACGCCCGGGATATGAAGGATGATCGGTATCCGTATCAGCTCCTCATACAGCGTATTGATGTGGTCGACGCTCCCATGATCCCAGAACTCCTCGCCGTGATCCGAAAGCACGACAAGGATCGTCCGGTCGAGCAGATTGCGGCGATCGAGCCGGGTCAGGAGATCGGAGAGAAAACGGTCGACTCCGAGTATTTCAGCGTCATACTGAGAAATCGCGTATTTCTCTCCCGCTCGAGCGCGAAGGCAACGGCCTTTGTCGGGCTCGATGTTCTCGAAGACCACCCCCTCGCAATCTTCGGGGATTTTGTCGATGAATCGCAGTTTGAGATCGTCAGGCGGGTCGTAGGGACGGTGAACGTTGTATCCGTGCACGAACAGAAAAAAGGGCCGGGAGTCTTCCTGACGGTCGATCCAGCCATGGAGCGCCGGAGCGTTGTCTTCAAAACGCACGCCATGCGTGTAATAGGCGTCAAATCCCTGGGAGAAGCCGAGATGACCGCTGACCCAGGCGCCGCCGGTCGCGCCGATCGTCTGATAGCCCGCTTTTTGAAGCACCTCCGCGAGCGTGATGAGATGATCCCAGCCGGCCCTTGAATGAGGATCGGCCGGATATGTGAAAAACTCACGACGCGTGGGATAGCGCCCGGTGAACAGGGAAAAGTGCGCGGGAAAGGTCCATGGCGCCGTGGAATAGGCGTTGTGGAAGCGCAGACTTCGGGCAGCCAGGGCGTCGATCGTCGGAGACGTGTCGCGCGGATATCCATAGCAGCCGAGATGATCGGCGCGCAGCGTGTCGACGGAAACCATCACCACGTTGTAGCCTTTAAAAGACAGTCGTGGGTGATGCTGCCGAAGCAGAAGAAAGCCGCCGGCCGCGACCATGACGGCGCCGACGCTGATCGTTGTCCATTTTCTTTTCCGCATCAATCGGACCCGCCGACGACAGGACCTTTTGTCATGAATGCAAAGCCAGCGCAACTCATGGTTTCTCGAATTCGACCGAACGCGAAAAAGGACGGAAACGATCGCGCGCGAGCGAAGACGGGATCGATTCCTCAGAACGACGGAGCGAAACCGAATTGCCAGAAAGGCTTCTTGTCGGGCCGGTCGAGCGGATTGACGTAGGCCGCCTCGACCACGGCGAACCCGAACAGGTTGAGTCGGGCCGCGACGCCGACGCTTTTCACGAATTCGCGCTCGCCTCCGATCAGGCTGGGTTTTTCTCCGCTCCGCCATGCCACGCCGGCGTCGAAGAAGACCGCGAAGTCGATCGGAACAGGACCGTAGAAGCGGCGCTCGCCTAGAAGACCGAAAGGCGGGAAACGCAGCTCGACATTGGCGACGATCATGCGCTCGCCGAGGAGCTGATCGAACACCGGGCACGTTCCGTCGTTCGCGCGGCATTCGGACGCGGAAAAGGAATCCGTATCGTAACCGTGAACCAGCGTCGAGTAACCGACGAAGAGAGGAACGAGGCGCTCATCGCCAGCGCCCGGCCCGTAACGTCCGTAGTGCATCACGCGAGCGGCGAAGGTGAAGGGACGGACCGGCATGAAGTAGCGACGGTAATCCGCGAGAAGACTGGTAATGTTCAGAGATCCCAGAGACTGCCCGACCTCGAAGCGATAGCGACTTCCGAGCAGGGGCCCGGTGGCGCCGAAGATCGACGTGTCGTGCACGAAGGCCGCCGAAGTTTCGGAGAGGTTGAGCGCGTTCGAGCGAGGCAGATCCTCCTTCTGTTCGCCGAGATATGTCCCGGTAAGGCGATCATAATAGTCGTCGCGGATCTCATTGTCGAAGGAAATATTGTGATAGCCGGTCGTGAACTCCAGCCGCTTGGCGCGATTGAACGGATAGGCGGCATAAGTCGCGACGCTTCGACTGATTTGTCGATATATGACCGATCGCTCGACATAGGCGTCGTTGCTCCTGTCGTAGTAATTGCCGTATCCGCCGGTGACGTAGGGTATCTGGCCGGCGCTTATGCCCCAGTCCCACCGGGACGATAGATTCGTGTACGCTCCGACGAGCGCGATGTCGTTGAAGCCGCCCTGCGCCTGAAACGTCAGTCCGAGGTTGTGATCGCCGAGCATGTCGCTGAAGAAGAGCGATGTGCCGCCGCCGATGTACGTTCCGAAACGATCGGTGCCGATGCCGATATAGGGCTGCGCGATGTAGTCCAGCGACAGGGACGGCTTGTATGGAAGGGAAGATGGTTCGATCTCCGGAGGCAAGCCGTACAGCGGATCGTCGCGCATGGAACGAACGAGATCATTCGATCGTTCATGGGGAGGAAGAAGCGCGGCGGAGGAGTCGGCCCTAGTCGCCTCGTTCGACACGGCGACGCCCGCCAGCACGTCGGCGTCGTCGATGAGATGAATCGTATAGTAGTTGTTCTGGAAGGCGCTGAACGTCAGCGTGCCGGACTTCGAAGAAAGCGAGATCGCCGGACTCAGCGGAGTGATGCCGCCGACTCCCAGGAACAGATCGGTGACCTGGTAGAGGCGCCGCTTCTCGATATCGAGCCGATAGACGTTCGAAGCGCCGTTCCGATCCGAAAGAAAATAAAGGCTTGATCCCTCCTTGTTCCATTGAGGATTGGAATGCCGGCCGTGCGAGAATCCCGGCAGCTCGATAATGGACGCCGAGGCGAGATCGAAAAGCGCCAGGCGAAAATCGCCGAAGCTGAGGTTTTTCAGGTCGGATGTGAAGCGATCGGTGACGAAAGCGATGCTCTTCCCGTCTGGGGACCAGACCGGATGAAGCGCGGCGAAAGGATCGTTCGTGAGTCGTTTGAGCTGATCGGAGTCCAGATCGTACACGTAGAGATCGGTCGCTCCTCCGACGAAGCCCGTAAAGACGATGGCGTTTCCGGCGGGCGAGAAGCTCGGCGTCATGATCTCCCCCAGTTGCGGAAAACGGATCTCACGCGAAGAAGCCTTGCGGGACATGTCGCGAAGCGTCAGCACCGGCACGCCCTGACTCACCGCCGCGAACACCAGCCGGCGGCCGGCGGCGTCCCACGCTCCGGCGGACTTGATGAATTGCAGGCTGTCGAAGTGCGTGTCGACGGCGGTCCTCGATAATCGCTCCACGACCTCGCCAGAGCGAGCATCGGCCATGAATGCTTCGATTGAAAACAGATCGCGTTCGGAAAAAAAGACGACGTGATCGCCGTCCGGGCTCACGGAAGGGCCGATGTAATAGCGCGTATCTCCTTCCTTGCGCTGAATCAGCGGGCGCGACAGAGAAGCCAGCTCCGGCTTGGAACGCGACGGCTCGAGGTAAGCGTCGCGCAACGCTTGATGCCAGTCTTTTGACAGATCGTCGATCTTGATCTCCAGGACGGACTCGATTGCCTGAGCCAGGCTCTTTGAGCGACCGGTCGCTTTCAGTATCTTCCCGACGACGGGGTCGCCGTAGCGGCCCGCTACGTAGGCCCAGAACGCATGCCCCCAGCGGTAAGGGAAAAGCCGCGGATCGTCGAGCTTCTTGATCGGCGGGAGCTTGTCGCGCGCGACGGCGTCGCGCATCCACATGGCGGTGTTCGAGTCCACGGGGCCGATCGACAGATACTCCGCCATGCCTTCGATAAACCAGAGAGGGAGGCTGAGCAAGGCGGGCTCGCGGAATCCGACGCCCGGACGCCCCTGGCCCGTTATGGCGAACTGGAAGGCGTGCACCAGCTCATGCCCGATGACATGGTCCGTTTCATCGAGCGATCCGCCGAAAGGCAGAATGATTCTCCGCTTGTAGGCTTCGGTCACGCCGCCGGTGCCCTCGCCGGGCGATCCTCCGATCGTGTTCGTCTGCTGGAACTCGGGATGCGAGGCGTAGAGAATCAAGGGCTGTCGCGCGGTGAGCTCGAACTCGAGGAGCTTCGACAACCGCATGTACCAGCGTTCGGCCATGCGAGCGGCAACAGGCACCATTTGCTCCGCCTCCGGATAGTAGTGAATGTCGAAGTGCGCGGTCTTGAGCACACGGAAATCGAAGCTTTTACGGCGCACTTGGTTCTGACCGAAGTACTGGGCGCGGGCGCTCTCGATAGTCAACGTAAAAATCGCGAGCGACGCCAGAAGCGGAATCATCCGGTTTCGTGACATGAGGCACCTCCATGCCATTATCACGCCGCCGGCATGACGCGGCGCGATCGGCATTCGATCCCGAGACGGCCAAACACGGCGATCATTATCTAGGCCATATACGGCGCTATGGCGCATGATGACGCTGTTTTCTTCATGCAAGCCCGATGCCGGTTGGCATATGACTCAACGGACAAAGTCCGAACTCCATTGTCTTAGACGCACTGACGTATGGTTTGTGTTGAACTGAATAAGGAGAATCATTGCAGAGACTCGTCTGGCGGGCATTGACGTGTCCCATATATTAGACAACGCGTCTCTTGCACAAGACAGGAACGGCGACCGTGGCCCATTGTTGAGTAAGGAAAAGGCTCGTGCGTCGAGCGTCGTCGTGGGCGTGCCGGCGACTCAGTGGACTTCCAACGAGCAAAGCGGGCACTGTGAGCCATATCGGACCTGGTGCCGAATCGGCGGAGTCATGAGGGCGCCCGCGCTTGTGTCGACCGTATATACGCTTCTAAAACGGCAATACCCCGAGCGCGCGCAGAGAGCATCGCATCCCGCGGTCGCGTTTGTCTCGAAAACGGTCACGGCGGATCCCGGCGGCACGACGCTTCGGTGCGGCGTCAAACGCATGGATTCATGCGGGGCGCAATCACAGCCCCGGCTCCGATCGAGAACGGATCGATCGATTCGCAGGCCGCTGATCGTCACTTCAGCGCACGAATTGTTGGCGACGACAATCCGCCATGTCGAGTTGTCCGCGCAATCCACCGATTGCTCGGCGACGTCGCTGGCCGCCATGGCCTTAACGAAACCGTTCGGATTGACCATGAAGTCGCCGTCGTCGCAGTCACCCTGATTCGGCGCGAAACCGTCGCCGTCAGCGTCGGTCGCTTTCGAGTCGCCGCCGCCTGATGATAGCAAGAGCGCCGTGACGCCGACCAGCACGGCGCCGCCGATCAGCAAGGCCTTGCTCGAAGGACCGGGCTGCACGATCTTGACGCCGTCTTCATCCAGGGCCTGAATGTCCCGGTACTCTTCCGGCCGCGCGCCGGCGCCGGACGTTGTTGGCGCCTCGATCAGAGAGACAAGCGCGGAATGAACGTGGCCTCGTCGACCGTGCGAATCTTCGATCCAGTGCCAGTCGTCGCTTCGTCCAAGCGACTTCAGCATGTCGCCACGGCTTACCTTGAAGAGCACGCGGGATTTTAGCGAAGGTTCGGCTCTCACGTTGACTCGCGTGCCTTCGACGATGAGTCGATGGGACGCTTCCGTCGCGCCTGCCCGCCATGGAGCGCCGAACGCCAGGATTACCGTCAGAAAGCATGCCGGGCCGCGTGTCACGAATCACCTCTTTTCATGATATCGAATCGGAACATATCTTGGATTCGTCACAAGGGTCGGTGACGTGTCTCACGTGCATGACGGCGCTTTTCGATCGTCCTGTCCTATTTCGACATCTCGAAGGCCACGATCGAGAGGTCGTCGCGGCGGCCGCTTCCGCCGGACCAGGATTCGACCGTGGCCATGACGGAGTCAAGAGTTGCGTCAAGCGGCGAACCGCGCGTATTCACGAAAGCGTCCATGAAACGGCCGATGCCGAAAGCCTCCCCCGCGGCGTTTTCCATCTCGACAAGGCCGTCCGAAAAGAGGAAAACACGATCGCCTTCCGCCAGCGCGATCCTTTCTTCATCGTAACTTGGATTCGGAACGAGTCCGACGGGGAAGCCACCCGCATCCAGCCAACGCGCCGCGCCGTCGCGTGGAACATGGATCGGAGCCGGATGGCCCGCGCATACGAAACGGAAAAGACGTGATCGAGTGTCAAGGACGCCATAAATCATCGTGAAGTACTGCGCCGTTCGCACGTCGAACGGGAACTGCGCTGATAGACGCTCGGCGACGGTCGCCGGCGGCGTGATCCGTGAGTGAGTCGCGTTCCCGTCGTCCGCGTTGAGGAGCGGCGACTGCCCCCGCGCCGGCTCGAGCCAGTGGCTGAGAGTCACGGCGAGGAGCGCCGCCGGGACGCCGTGACCGGAGACGTCAGCCACGTAAAGACCGACGCATTCTTCGTCCAACGGGATGATGCCGAGCAAATCGCCGGCGAGACGCTCCGAGGGGCGCAAGCTCCAGGCGAAGCTGGCGGCGGTAAGACGCGGCACGGTCTCGGGCAGCAACGCGCGCTGGATGTGCGCGGCGGCGTCAAGATCCAGACGCAAACGTTCCGCTGCCAATCCCAGCTCATGGTTTGCAGCGCGCAGGGCGTCCTCGGCGTAACGTCTGACGGATACGTCGGACTGGATGCCGATATAGTGCGTCGCCTCGCCTCGCGAGTTGCGGACGGGCGTCAGAGAGAGCCGGTTCCAGAAAGGCGCGCCATCTTTGCGGTAGTTGAGGATTTCGACAACGCAAGGCGTCCGCTCGTGAATGGCGCGCCGAATCTCCTCGCGCGCTTCCGGGTCCGTCTTGTCGCCTTGGAGAAAGCGGCAGTTGAGGCCCATGGCCTCGGCGCGTGAATAGCCCGTGAGACGCTCGAAGCCCTCATTCACGTAGATGATCGGACTGCCGGGCTGCTGGAGATCAACGATCACCACGCCCTCGGACGCGATGTCCAGGGCGCGATCCTTTAGAGCGAGTTCATCATCAAAGCTTGATACGATCCTTCGCGCGGCTCGTAATCGCCTTGCTTGCATAACTTCTCTTTTTCGTTACGCTTGCAAACCATGCTTGGTTTGTAAAGGAGCTGTCAAGAGTCGTGGATCGACCTCGCTCGAGTATCCGACGCATCCGCTCGGCACATTCTGGTCTCATTTGTTGCGTGAATCCACTGATATTCTGACGCACACACGCCTGTCGATGCGCACTCGACGGTTTGATCGTTTCTCCAGCTCTTCGTGTGCGGAATTCGCACAGTGAGCATGTGCGGATTCTGCACACTTCGTTGCTCGAGATGGTCGGATGAAAGCCTGTATTTCATTCATATTTAAGATATTATGACTCTGATAACAGGTTCGGAATGGATTTTGCTTTATTCGATGATAGCGGCATATAGGCCGCATGAAGGAGCAAGACGATGCGGATCAAACACCAGAAGAAAATCGGGATGATCATCATCGTTCTCGTCGTTTTCGCAACCGCCATTGGGCTGTGGGCCGCGAGAACGGAGGATCGGGCCGGCTATCGATTCGTTACGATCGAGCGGGGCGACATCGAGTCGGTGATCACGGCCACCGGCACCCTGGAAGCCGTGACGACGGTATCGGTCGGGACTCAGATCTCCGGCATTGTCGCGGAACTTTATGCGGATTTCAACGCGCAGGTGAAGGCCGGCCAGTTGATCGCGCGCCTGGACACGATGCTGCTCGAGAACGCCGTCGAGGATGCGCGCACGTCGCTCATCCGCGCGCAGGCCGACGAGCGGCTGGCCACGGCCGATATGGAGCGCGCGACCGCGCTGCGGGATCAGGGAGTCCTGGCTCCAGCGGATTTCGATATGAAGAGGCGCGCCCTCGAAACGGCGCGAGCGAACGTGACCTCCGCCCATACGGCGCTCACGCGCGCGCGCCAGAACCTGGGTTACGCCGAGATCCGCGCGCCGATCTCCGGCATCGTCATTGGACGCTCGGTTGACGCCGGACAGACCGTGGCGGCCTCGCTCACGGCGCCCGAGCTGTTCCGAATCGCGGCCGATCTGGCGCATATGCAGATCGTGGCGTCGGTCGATGAAAGCGACATCGGCCGCATTGCGCCGGAACAGCCCGTTCGTTTCAACGTCGAGGCCTATCCGGACGAGACGTTCTCGGGAGAGACGCGTCAGGTTCGAATGCAGGCGGCGATTCAGGAAAATGTCGTGAGCTATCCCGTGGTGATCGACGTCGATAATGTCGACGGCCGGCTTCTTCCCGGCATGACGGCGAGCGTCGAGTTCGTCGTCAACACGGCTCATGACGTTCTCAAGGTTTCGAACGCGGCGCTCCGATTTCGGCCGACCGACGCGGCGCTCGCGAAGTTGAGCGCATCGAACGCGGCGCGGAGCCGTTCGCGAAACGACGGGAAGGCCGTGGATCCGGCTCGCGTCGAATCCGCTCAAAAGAGAAGCGGATCCAGTACGCGCGCCGTTCTCTGGAGCTTGGACGACAAGGGCGCGCTCATGCGACTGCCTGTCCGCGTCGGAATCACCGACGGTCAGACGACGATGATCGAGGATTCGCGAGTCGCGGCCGGCCAGCGGGTGATCGTGGGGATCACCCAGGGCGAGGCCGCGACAGCGAGCGCGAATCCCTTTCAACAGCCTCGCGGCAATACGCGCGGCCCGCGCCGCGGCGGCTTCTGAGACAGGAGACGGCGATGTCAAAGACCAACGTCATCCGCGCTCGAGCTCTCACGAAAACGTACTCGTTGGGCAAGACGGAAGTCCATGCGCTGCGCGGCGTCGATCTGGACGTGAACGCGGGCGAGATGGTCGCGATCATGGGCCCGTCGGGATCGGGCAAGTCGACGTTGATGCACCTGCTTGGATGCCTCGACCGGCCGGACGCCGGCGAGCTGGAGCTCGACGGCGTGCGTGTCGACCGAATGAGCCCTAATCGGCTGGCCGACCTTCGCAATCTGAAGATCGGGTTCGTTTTCCAGAGCTTTCATCTCTTGCCGAGAACGTCGGCGCTCGACAACGTGGAGCTGCCGTTTCTCTACGACCGCAGCGGCCGCGTGCACGACACGCGTCGCGCCGCGCGCGAAGCCCTGGAGCGCGTCGGGCTTGGCGATCGTCTCCATCATCATCCGACGGAGCTGTCCGGCGGCCAGCAACAGCGCGTCGCCATCGCGCGCGCTCTCGTCACGCGCCCAACGCTGCTTCTGGCCGACGAACCGACCGGCAATCTCGACACGCGCACGTCGATCGAGGTCATGGCGCTGTTCCAGCGGCTCAACGACGAGGGACTCACGATCCTGCTGGTGACCCATGAGCCCGACGTGGCGCGCTACGCCCGTCGCTTCATCGAGATTCGTGACGGTCGCGTGGCGCGTGACGAGAGGGCCGTGGAACGAGGGAACGCCGCGTATGATCTCGCGCAGATCAAGGAGGTGGCGTGATGATCGCCAAGCTCGTCAAGGTGGCCGTGCAGAGCATTTTGCGCAACAAGATGCGCTCGCTGCTCACGATGCTCGGAATCATCATCGGCGTGGGCGCCGTGATCGTGCTCGTGGCCGTTGGGCAAGGCGCGCAGGCGCAGATTCGCTCCCAGATCGACAACCTCGGAACGAACCTCATCGTCGTCACGCCGGGATCGAGCGCGCAGGGCGGCATCAGCCGCGGCGCGGGCTCGATGAACAGCATCAAAGTCGAGGACGCCGACAAGATTCGGCGCGAGAGTCTGCTCGTCTCGGCCGTGTCGCCCGTGGTGATGACTTTCACTCAGACGGTCGGTCCGCAGGGCAATTGGCGCAGCTCGGTCCTCGGCGTGTCCGTCGAGTACCCGATCATCCGTGACTGGCCGACCGTGAATGGAACGTTCTTCGATCAACGCGAGCAGAACGCGAAGTCCAAGGTCGCCGTGCTCGGTCAGACGGTGGCGGCGCAACTTTTCGGCGACGACGACCCGATCGGTCGCGAGATCCGCGTCCGCAACGTGCCGTTCAAGATCATCGGCGTCCTGGCCAGGAAAGGACAGACGCCCGACGGCAACGATCAGGACGACGTTATTTTGGCGCCCTATACCACGGTTCAGTCGCGTCTTTCGGGCCGGATGTTCGTTTCGCAGATCCTCGCCAGCACGTTCTCCCCGGCCGACGTGCCGGCCGCGCAGCAGGATCTGTCGGATATCCTGCGCGAGGCGCACGGCCTTATCAACGGAGACGAGAACGACTTTACCATCCGGGATCAGACGCAGTTGGCCGAAGCGGCCGAGGGCACGACCGAGGTGATGACGATGCTGCTGGCCGCCATCGCCAGCATCTCGTTGCTGGTGGGCGGCATCGGCATCATGAACATCATGCTTGTCTCCGTGAGCGAGCGCACTTCCGAGATCGGGCTTCGACTGGCGCTTGGCGCGCGGGGATCGGATGTCATGGTCCAGTTCCTGATCGAAAGCGTCGTCATGAGCGCTTTCGGGGGAGTGCTAGGCGTCGCTTTCGGTTTCGCGGGAGCGATCGTGCTCGGCGGGATCACCGGCTGGAGCACGGCGGTCACGCCGAGCGCCGTCGCGCTGGCGCTCGGTTTCTCGAGCGCTGTGGGCGTCTTCTTCGGCTTCTTCCCGGCACGGAGCGCGGCCGCGCTCAATCCCATCGAAGCGTTGCGTCATGAGTGATGAGATGATGGGGCGCGTGATGACGGCGCGGAATGCGCGTCACGCGCGATGATACGGCGATGTCCGCGATGCAGAAAACGCGCCGCCTGCTTCTGATCCTGCCCGTCGCCATGGGACTGGCCCTCGTGGCGACGGCGCTCTCCGGATTTTTGCATCAGCGCGCGGTCCGCGCGGCGCTCCTTCGTCATCAGAGCGATGCTATTCTCTCGATGGTGCGGCGTCAGCTCTTCACGCGCGGCCGGCTGAACGTCGAGAGCGTCAAGGGTTTCTCGGAAGAGTTGCGCGGCGAGGGCGTCTTGTGTCTCGCATTCTTCACATGCGCCGGCGACGCTCCGGCGCTGGCGGCCGCCGGCGATTGTTACGCCACGACCGTCGAGATGCGGCGCATTGTGAAGGAGTCCGCAGCGAGCGAAGTCGTCGATCTTGGCGACCGGGCCCGGATCATCCGGCGCCGGCCTTCCCGTCGCGAACCAGGCGCCGTGGAACAGTCGCCGGAGATCTGCACTTTGATCGAGTTCGAACCGCGCCTGATCGCCGATCTGGAAGCCGGAGCGATGCGCACGCTCGGCATCGGAGGAGCGGCGTCACTGGCGCTCATCGTCATCGCGCTCGTCGCCGGCCGGATCTGGGCGCGCGCCGATCGACTGCACGCGCAGCTCGAGCGCGATCGGCGTCTGGCCGCGCTGGGCGAGATGGCGGCGGTGCTCTCCCACGAGCTGCGTAATCCGCTGACGTCGATGATCGGCCACACCCAGTTGCTGGCCGAGAGTCTCGCAGAAGGCGGCGCGCCACGCGCCAAGGCCGATCGTGTCGTGAGCGAGACGATCCGGATGCGCGATCTGACCGAAGACCTGTTGCGCTTCGTCCGGGCCAACCGTATCGAGCGCTCGGATGTCGACCCGGCTGCCATTCTGCGCGAGGCGGCTGAGACTGCGGACGCAAAGGCGTTCATTTTGAGAACCGACGGCGCGCCGCCGCGATGGCCACTGGATCCGAATCTCGTACGACAGATGCTCTCGAATCTTCTGCGCAACGCTTGTCAGGCCGCTCCCGAGGGCCGTCCAGCCGAGGCGACGGCCGCCGTCGTGCGCGATCGGCTGGTTTACGTCGTGCGCGATTTCGGCTCGGGACTGCAGTCGGGCGAAGCGGAGTTGGTTTTCGAGCCGTTTCATACGACGCGCGTGCGCGGCACCGGTTTGGGGCTTGCCGTGGCGCGCCGCGTCGCGGAGCTGCACGGCGGAACGATTTCGGCCGAGAACCATCCCGAAGGCGGTGCGGTTTTCCGTGTCGAGCTTCCGCGAGGGTGACTGCCATGGCGCGCGTGCTGGTGGTCGACGACGAAGAGGGCATCCGGTCTTTCCTGGCTGAGTCGCTCGAGACCGTCGGCCACGAGGTGAGCCAGGCCGAGGACGGTGAAGACGCTCTGCGACGACTCTCACAAAACAGCTTTCATCTCATGATCACCGATCTGCGCATGCCCGGCCTCGACGGCATGTCGCTCCTGCGGCGCGTCCGGTCCGAGCGGCCCGAGATGGAAATCATCGTCCTCACGGCTTTCGGCACGGTCGAAGGCGCAGTCGAAGCCATGAAGCTCGGCGCGATGGACTATCTTCAAAAGCCGATCAGCGGTCCCGACGAGGTGCGTCTGCTGGCGGCCCGCGCCGTGGAGCGCTACAGCCTGCACGCGCTCGAGGAGCGCGCGGCGATCGCCGGAGAGAGCGAACCGCCGCTCACGTACGGCGCGCCCGCCATGGCGCCCATCGTTCAGGCGATCGAGAAAGTGGCGCGCACGGAAGCCACGGTGCTCTTGCTGGGAGAAAGCGGCTCCGGCAAGGAGGTGGCCGCGCAAACCATCCGTCGTCTGAGCGCGCGAGCCGGAGGGCCTTTCGTGCCCGTCAATTGCGCCGCGTTGTCGGAGAGCCTTATCGAGAGCGAGATTTTCGGCCACGAGAAAGGCGCCTTCACCGGCGCCAGCGCGCGCCGCCGGGGACGTCTCGAGCTGGCCGACGGCGGAACTCTGTTTCTCGACGAGGTCGCGGAGCTGAAACCCGAGATCCAGGCCAAGCTACTGCGCGTTCTTCAGGACCGTCGCTTCGAGCGACTCGGAGGCTCGCAGACGATCGTGGCCGACGTTCGTCTGGTCGCGGCCACGAATCGCGACGTCGAGTCGCTGGTCGAAAACGGCCGATTTCGCGTCGATCTTTATCACCGCCTGGCCGTTTTCCCGATCGAGATTCCTCCGCTCAGGGAAAGGCGAGAGGACATTCCGCCGCTGGCCGAATGTCTCCTTGCGCGAATTGGCCGGGAGCTCGGGCGGTCCGGATTGCGGCTCGATGAACGGGCGGCGAAACTCATCGCCGATGCGTCCTGGCCCGGCAACATCCGCGAGCTGCGCAACGCGCTCGAACGCGCCGCCATTCTTGCCGAGGATCGGGTTTTGCGGATCGAGCACTTCAAGACTTATACGACCAGAGGAGAAGGCGCGCACCGACGCGCAGTCGGAAGCCTGAAGGACCTCGAGCGCGAGGCGATTCGCCAGGCCCTGGCCGCGACAAACGGCAATCGCCAGGAAGCCGCTCGCCGTCTGGGGATCAGTCGCCGTACGCTGTATGACAAGATGAGTCGATATGGCTTAGATTAATCGATGCGGTCCATCAAGGCCGGTCGATTGTCTCGACGGGAATGCGCAGCTCGACGATCATCGTCCCATCGGACCCGGGCGCGCCGAGAAAGAGCATCATCGGCGGACCCGACGTTCGATAACCGTTTGCCGCAGTCCATTGGATGAATCCCGGCCAGGGCGCTTGCAGGTCGTCGGGAGGGCCTTCATAGACGAGCGTCGCGGTCAGGCCGGCGGGAATGTCCTTGATCTCGAAAGGAGCGGCGGCTGTCACGCTGGAATCGACAGGAAAGCCGACTTCCCAGAGCAGATCGGGCTCCTCGACCTCGATCGTGTTGTTGAAATAGCGGCTGAAGGGCGGCCCGAGAGGGCTTTTCGACAGCGACTCCAGATGACCGTGGAGTCGCATGAAAGCCTCGATGTGTTGTTGATATGAGCCCTTTTTCGATATGACGAGTGCGTGGATCGCCTCGACGTTCTTGACGACGACGGGAAGGCCGGAAGGAGCCTCGGAGGCGCCGGAAGTCGGCGCGACGGCGCCTTTGCCAGGAGCCGGCGTTCTGGATTCCGGCGATTCAGCGGCAACGACCGGCGTCAGGGATACGGCCAAGAGCATGGCGAAGCGCATGAAGCGTGGCGGCAGGTTTTCCCGTTTTGTATTCATGACGCGGCCATCATACAACACGAAGAATGAGAAGGCGTCATCGAGCGCCGTAGCCGGCCGCAGCCAAACGGCGCTGTTCAACGCTTTTGCCCGCGAAAGGCGTGCGCGAGGATGTCACTGAGCTCGATCGCCGTGTAGGGTTTGGTCAAGCGGGCCAGAAAACCGTAAGCTTCGGGATTCGCCATGACCGGATCTCCGGAGTAACCGCTCGACGCCACCGCGCGAACGGAAGGATCGATCGCCTGCAAGCGTGACAGAACGGCCGCGCCGCCCATGCCGCCCGGTATCGTGAGGTCCAGGATCACCAGATCGAAAGGCAGCGACGAGTCGTGAGCTTTCCGATAGGCGTCGACCGCCTCCTCTCCGGTGGAAACGGCTTCGACCGCATAACCCAGGTCGCCGAGCGCCTCGTTCGCCACGTCACGAACGTATTCCTCGTCGTCCAGCAGAAGGATCCGTCCCTGTCCCTTGATCATCTCCGTCGTGGAGGAACGCGCGGCTCTGGCAGGATCCGTGGATGCCGGCAGGTACACTGAAAAACTGGTTCCCTTGCCCGGTCTGGATTCCAGATCGATATGCCCGCCATGCTTGCGGACGATGGAGTAGGAGGTCGTCAACCCCAGGCCGCTGCCGCTGGCTTTGGTGGTGAAAAACGGCTCGAAAATCCGCGCGCGCAGCTCCGGAGGGACGCCCGTTCCCTCGTCACGTATCGTCAATCGGATGTATCGTCCGTCCTTGACCGGAATCGCGGCGTCGTCGGGAACGACGAGGTTTTTCGCTCTTATACGGATCGTGCCGCCCTGGGGCATGGATTGACGGGCGTTGAGCAGGAGGTTGTCGATGACCTGATCGATCTGCTGCTCGTCTCCCTGGCATGACCAGAGATCTTCAGGAATCTCCATCTCACAACCCACGTTCGATCCGCTCAATGCGAAGCGCGCGCTGCTCCTGAGCAGCTCCGGAAGGGCGAACGGGGCGACGACCGGTTGGCCCGCACGTGAAAAAGTCAGCAACTGACCCGTCAATCCCCGTGTTTTCTGAAGGACGGACAGCGCCTTGGACAGACTGTCGCGAGCCTTGTCCGGATCATCGCTGCGTCGATGCGCGAGATCGATATAGCCGAAGACTCCGGTCAGAAGGTTGTTGAAGTCGTGCGCGATGCCGCCGGCCAGAATGCCGAGCGCTTCGAGTTTCTGGGCGGTCTGGAGCTGTTCCTCGACTCGGCGCCTCTCGGTGACGTCGCGAAACACGAGAACCACTCCCACGACGCGGCTTTCACGGTCGCGAATCGGCGCCACGCTGTCGGTGACCAGCACCTCGCTTCCGTCGCGGCGTATGAGCAGGCTTTCGGAAGGAAGGTTCAGCGTGGACTGTCCGTTGAGCACGGCCCGCACCGAGTCGGGTTGCGGCGTGCGATTCTCGCGGTCCACGGCCGGGAACACTTCTTTCAACGGCCGTCCCTCGGCCTCGGACAAAGCCCATCCGGTGAGCATCTCCGCAACGCGATTCATGAGAACGACGCGACCTTTGACGTCGGTGGCGATCACTCCGTCGCCGATGCTCCGCAGCGTGACCGCCAGGCGTTCCTTTTCCTCCTCGAGCTCGCTGGTGCGGTCCGTGACGCGCTCCTCCAACTCCTCGTTGAGCCGATGCAAATCCCTTGTACGCTCATCGATTTTGGCGGCCAGATCGCGGGCATACGCCTGAATGCGCCGCACTCGCCGGCGATAGACGGCGGCCAGCGCCGTGATCAGCGCCGCGGCGATCAGGATCTGGAACCATGGCGTTCGCCAGAAAGGGGGAGTCACGCGCAGGCGCAATGCGACGCCTTCTTCGTTCCATATGTCGTCGTTGTTCGAGGCGCGCACGCGAAACGTGTAGCGCCCCGGCAGTAATTGCGTATATGTCGCGGTGTTTTGGGCGCTCACCTCGTTCCATGCCGGATCAAGGCCCTCGAGCATGTACATGTAGCGGTTCTTCTGGGGCAGAGCGAGATTGAGAGCGGCGAACTCAAAAGTCACCACTGTGTGTTTGTAGGACAACGTCAGCTCGTCGGTGTTGGCGATCGATCTGTCAAGCGGAGAGCCGGGAGCGCCCGGAACGACGGAACGGTTGAAGATCTTCAGGTCGGTGAGCACCAACGGCGGCGGCACATGATTGGTGACAATCTCACTGGGGAAGAAGGAGTTCAATCCGTGTGGTCCGCCGAAATACAGCCGGCCGTCGCGGCTCCGCAGCGCCGTGCCACGCGCGAATCCCAGACCCTGCAGCCCGTCATGCACGTCGAAGTTGAGGAATCGAGTCTGTTCCGGTTCGTTGACGGCGTTGACGAATTTAGACAGTCCACGGTTCGTGGTCAGCCAGAGATTGCCGGAGGCGTCCTCGATGATATTGGTGACCGTTTCGTGCGGCAGACCGTTGTCAATCGTGTAGCGTCTCATCCGGCGGGTCGTAGCCGGCAGGCAGTTCAGCCCCGTCTCCGTGCCGAGCCAGACGTTCTCACGACTGTCGATGAAGATCGTGGAGACGACGCCGCGTCCCAGGCCTTCAGGGTCTTTCGGGTCGTGTCTGTAGGTCGTCGTCTTGCGTTCGGCGAGGTTGAAATACTGGGCGCGATTCGAACCGCCGAGCCACAGGTTGCCATGGCGATCCTCGACGGCGGAGAAGATCGATCCACGTCCGAGATCCGGATATCGTTTCCAGAGGCGAGTGCAGACGGCTGTCTTACGATCGAGCAGATCGGCGCCGCCCTGCGTCGCGATGAGCAGCTCGCCACTCCGCAACTCGAGGATCTTCCAGACGAAGTCGCTCACGATCGTCTTCGGATTCCGCGGATGACGGCGGTAACGCGTCACGCGGCCGGTTCGCGGATCAAGACGTCCCAGGCCGGCGGCCCAGCCGCCCAACCAGATCATCCCGGCGCTGTCTTCATGAAGCGCATTGACGTTATTCGCGGCGATGGTCCTATCGTCTCTGGGATCATGTCGATAGTACCTGTAACGACCCGTTCGCGCGTCTTTTCGATTGAGGCCCCCGCCGTCGGTTCCGATCCAGAGGTTGCCCGCGCGATCTTCCAGCAATGAAATGACGTGTGGATCATTCAGGCTGTCGCGCCGCGCCTTGACGTGCGAAAAACCCTGCCCAAAGGGCGAGACGAAATTCAGGCCGCCGTCGTAAGTGCCGATCCAGACGATCTTCTGGTCGTCCACGTGGAGCGCATGGATGGACCATGCGTTCAGGCTTTCTTCGTCATCCGGATCCGGAGCATATCGCTGGAAGCGTCCGCTCCGGCGATCGAAGACATTGAGGCCGCCGTTGTCCGTACCGATCCAGATCCGGCCTTCCTTGTCGGCGGCCAGGTTCAGAATGCGCCGATGACTGATGCTCGTGGGATCGCCGACGCGCGGCAGATACTGCGTCACTTGCCTTGATTGCGGATTCAAGCGGCATACGCCTCGGCCGAAAGTGCCGATCCAGACGTCTCCCTCGATGTCCCTGAGAAGAGAGCCGACCACTTCGCGATCGAGGCCCGTGGATTCGCCGGCGCGATCGGACCAGTGATCCGACTTGCCGCGCCGAGAGTCAAAGCGGAAGAGGCCGGAAAACGTGCCGACCCAGAAACCATCGTGATCGTCCTGGAGAATCGCGAAGACCGTGGAAGATGCGGATCTCGGTTGTCCTCGTCCAACGCGTCCAACGACGTCATATCTCGTGACCAAGCCCTTGTCCGGATCGACCAGCTCGATCCCGTTTTCAGTCCCAACCCACAGCCGCCCCCGGCGATCCTCGATAATGTCAAAGACCCGGCGACTCGTCGCGCCGCCCGATTCCGGACTCAGCGGGACACGGATGAAACGATCCATCGCGCGGTCATAGAGGGCCAGTCCTCCTTGCTCCCAGCCGCTGCCCAACCAGAGTCGTTGGCGACTGTCTTCGTAGATGACGCTGACCTGGGGGCCGGGCAAGCTGTGCGAGTCTTCGCGGGAGTGACGATAGTGGATGAAGGAGCGGCCGTCATAGCGGTTCAGTCCGTCATGAGTGCCGATCCACAGAAAACCATGGCTGTCCCTGTGCACGGCCTGAACCCAGTTGTTCGAGAGGCCGTCCTCGACGGCGAGGCGGCCGAACTTGAGTCGAGTCGCCGCGAAAGACGGATCAAACGAACAGAGCCAGAAGATCGCGATCGTGGCCGGTAATATTCGATCCATCACGGTAGGAGCCCCTCTCCGCGACGTTCGCCAGTAACTCTACAGGAAGCCACAACTTCCTTGGATTAGTCTAACCGACAATGGATTCCGATTCAGTGCAGTCGCGGCGACTCACTGCTTGATCAGTCGAACGGCCTGGACTGGAAGGTAAACCTTCTTCGTTTTGGGAATATGAACGACGACGCCCTCGAGCAGGATCTCCCGGCCGCCCAACCGGAGGATGTTCTGGTTGACCGGCAGCTCGGCGACGTGACGGCCGGCGTTGATGCGAATCGTCCAGTCGACAGGATGGTTTTGAACCGCGCCATTCTTGTCTCGACGTTCCACGAAACGCGTCGGAACCACATCCAACTCGCCGTCGGAGAAGACGCTTGAGGCGTCGACAAAGAGACGTTCCGAGAGAGCGTCGAGATCGATCCCGAGGGCTCGGGCGCACAGGCGTCCGACGTCCGGCATGTCCAGCATCCCGGTCGGCCGCCCCGGGCCAAAGGCGTGCAGCGGAGTGTCGCCTCCTGCGTGGCCGTATGTCGTCCAACCGAAGGAGCCGTCCTGCGAGCCGACGACGTCATTGACGACTTCGAGAAGCAACCTGCCGGCGGATTGATTTGGATTGGGCTTGCGTGCTCTGATTCGATCGCGCATGAGACGAACGACAGGCTCCGTGACGTCGATTCCGCGTTCTTCGAGAACCGTCATGAGATCCTTCGCTGTCCAGTTCTCCGGCTCAGGGGCGAGGCGTTGGATCATGCCCTGCAGCGTCGTCTTCATTTTCTTGATTTGCTCGTTGAGGGTCTCGGGAGACAGGGAATAGCCGCTTTGCATGTTGCCGATCGAGAAACCGCCCGTTTCGTGGTCGGAGATGGCGAGAAGCAGCGTCTGGCCGTCTCGTTTGGCGAAATCGAGAGCGACTCGAACGGCGTGATCGAACGCCACGAGATCGACGATCGCATGCGCCGGATCGTGAGCATGATTGCCCCAGTCGATCTGACTGCCTTCGACCATGAGGAAGAAGCCGCGATCGTTCCGCGACAGGAGATCAATGGCTTTTGCTGTCATTTGAGCGAGCGTTGGCTGCTCCGGAGCGAGAACGGGTCGATCGAGATCGGCCGCCATTGCCTCTGCGCTGAAAAGGCCCCAAACGCGACCGTGCTTGATTCGCGATAGCTCCGTCGCGTTCTGGATGATTTGAAATCCTCGATCACGCAGCACTTGAACGAGATTTTCGTCATCCTCGCGGCTTCCGGCCGCATCTCGCGGAAGCAATGCGCTCAGCCCTCCGCCGAGCAGGACGTCGACGCCGCCATGGACCGCCTGTTCGGCGATGTCATGTTGGAGATGCCTTGATTCGGCATGCGCAACATAGGCGCCGGGCGTTGCATGCGTGAACGGACACGTGATCACTATGCCGGTGGATTTGCCGGTAAGCCTGGCGCCCTCCAGAACTGTCGCGACCGGTCGCATGCGAAAGTCCGGCTCAGGAACGGACAAGGTGGAGAGGATCGGAGGCGTGGCGGTAATGGAGAGCATTCCGTTGCAGGTGCGGCGTCCCGTGGCGAAAGCCGTGGCGGAGGCCGCGGAATCGGTGACCATCGAATCGGCCGAATAGGTCCACACCGAACCGCTTCGGATCTCATCTAGCGCGAGAGGCGCCCCGGTGTACCAGCGCGCCATCGTGCACTGGCTCAGGGACATTCCGTCGGCGACGAGGACGATCAAGTTCTTGACGGTCGAATCCGCGGGGTCAGGTCGAGAGGACAATGGCAGAAAGGCAGATAGCGGCATCATGCTCGTTGCCAGGAGCAAGAAGATCGCCGTTCGTTTCTTAAAGGTCATTCGATAGCCTCCATGAGGTCTTCGCGGCCGTGGGGCGGTTGCATGCCTTGAAAGCGCCTTGTAAGAATAGCAGTAAATGCGTTGATGCTCCGTATGAAAACCGTT
>JAFGSN010000102.1 GCA_016934575.1 Vicinamibacteria bacterium | reverse complement strand
GGCCGGGTCTTCGTTTAGCGATCATGCATGAAGGCCGCGGGCGCCGACATCGAGAGCGGCGCGCATGACGATGAACGTCAGGGGAAGCCGATGATCGACGCCTTGGCGCTTTTCCACATCGCGAAGCGGAAGGAGGTTTTCGATGAGCACGAAAGCTGGCGCGACCGCGTCCGCCGTCGCCTATATATCGACCGCGGCCACGCTATTCGAGGAGCGGCCGGTCGCCGACGTATCCGCCGCGATCCCGGACGTCGCGGTTTATCCCGAAAAGACCCGTCAGACGATCGAGGGATTTGGCGGCGCATTCAATGAGAAAGGCTGGCAGGCGCTCTCGGCATTGAGCGATGCCGGGCGCCGCGACGTTCTAAGTCGCCTGTTCGACCCGGTCGAGGGCATTGGATTCACGATCTGCCGCGTGCCCATCGGTGCGAGCGATTATGCCCTTGATCGCTATACCCTGAACGAAAACCCGGGCGATTACACGATGAGGCGCTTTTCTATAGAGCGTGACCGCGCCGGTCTCATCCCGTACGTCAAGGCGGCGATGGTTGTCCAGCCAAAGCTCAGGCTCTGGGCCTCGGTCTGGACGCCGCCCACCTGGATGAAGGACAACCAGACCTTCGACTCGGGCGCTTTCCTCGACGACCCGAAGATGTATGACGCCTATGCGCTCTACCTCCTCAAGTTCATCCAGGCCTACCGCGCCGAGGGTCTGCCCGTGGATGCCGTGGCCGTGCAGAACGAGCCCGGGACTCTCACGAATTATCCTTCCTGCGGCTGGACGGCCGCCCAGTACCTCACCTTCATCAAAGAACATCTGGGACCTCTTTTCCGCTCCGAAGGCTTGGCCGACGCGATCATGCTGGGCACCTTCAATCAGCCGAATCTGGCGAGCCACGCTCTGACGGTCTTGACCGATTCCGAGGCCCGTCAGTTCGTCTCCCTGGCTGGAATGCAGTGGTACGCGATCAGTTTCATTGATCAAGTCAAACGGGCCGCCCCCGGCCTCACGATCTGGCAGACCGAAACCGATTGCGGCAACTGGCCCTGGCTTCCGGGCTTCGATCCGGAAAAGCCGCAGAACGACATCGTCTATGCCGGCTTCACCTGGGAGAAAATCCGCGACTGGCTCAAGGCCGGCGTCACCGTGTATGAATTGTGGAACATGGTGCTCGATCCCTTCGGGAAGAGCATCGACGCCGATATGCCCTGGCCTCAGAACTGCCCGATCACTGTCGACGCCAAGACGCGCGCCGTCCGCTACACGCCGATGTTCCGCGCGGTCGGCAGCTTCTCCAAGTTCGTGCCGCCCGGTTCGAAGATGGTGGAGACCGAAGGGAGCTTCGAGAACGCCCTCGCTTTCCTGGACTCGGATGGACGCATCATCATCGTGCTCTATAATCCCAAAACCGCGGCGGAGCGGATCAGCGTGCGCGCTCGCGGCGCCACATACGGCGTGGAAATGCCCGCGCAGAGCTTCGCCACGATCGTGTTGAACGCCCGCTGAACGCATGATTTCGTCGATACGCTCACGCGCCGAGAAGGAGATCGCCGCAGTCGTGGGTCATGACGGTCCCTTGACCGGCGCTGAGCTTCTCGATCGAACGCACATGGAGCCGCTGCCGCTGTGGCGTCTCTGCCGTCGCTGCCCGGAGATCCGCTTCGAGGTCATCGGACGGCGCTTTCTCCGCCTTGATCGCGCCGTGGACGGCTTTGCCCGCCTGTCCCCTTCCATTCGGCGGGAGTTTCTCACCTATACGCTTCTCGGCCTGAGAAGCCACGAGACCGCCATCGCGGGACGGGCAAAGAAGCTGCGGAGCGAGATCGAACGAATCAGCCGGCTCAAGCTCGATCTGGCGCGCGAGAGCATGGCTTCGATCGTCACGGAGCTCGGCTCGCATGAATATCTGGCGACGGGAGTCGTGTTCATCATCGCCGGCGACATCATCTATGGGATGTCACATGCCGTGCCGCGTCCCGAGAAGAGCACCGGACGCATGGTCCGCGGCTCCGACCTGGACATCATCGTCGTGGCCGCCGACGACCTTCCCGCCGAGGCGCTTGCGGCGCTCGATAACGCGATCTTCCGAAGGAAGCACTACCTTCTCGTCCACCCGGATTATCACGAGGAGATCGACTACGTCGTCAAACGGTTGGCCAAGGTCCGCGAGCAGTTGCGTTTCGACGCTTTCAAGCACATGGTGGCCTCGAAGATTCTCCACGAGGGCCGGATACTGTACGGCAGCGCGGAGCTGTTCCGGACGATCAAGGACCTCGTGAATGAACACGGCGTGACACGGAAACTCATGGCGATGGAAGAGATGGCCGCGCGCCATCGCCTCGCCGCCGAAGCTCATCTTCTGGACTCGTCGGCGGACACGCGCACGGGCGAGCACTTCAACCTCTTCTACACCCGGGAAGAGGGCGACGAGATCTACTGAGACCGGCGGATTATCCCAAGAGGCCGGTGGCCGGATCGCGCGAGAAGCCGAGGTCCGCAAGCCGCCTGACGGCCGAACGAGCGCTGACATTTTCGATGATGACGCCCCGCCCCTCGATCGCGGTCCGCGCGGCAAGGACGGCGGCGGCGGCCTCGCGATCGAGGACATAGATTAGGTCCCCGCCGCGCTTCGCGTAGATCTGGCCGTACGAGATCGGCACGGCGTCCGTCGGCTTTTCCGCCAGCGATGCCGCCACCGGCTCGGCCTTGCGTTTCCCTGAAGCCAGCATCACGACGCAGCGCGCCTTGAAGACCAGCTCCGCGCCCATCGAAATCGCGTATCTTGGGCTCTCGCTCTTCGTGGCGAAGTGTCCGTCGGCAATCGCATTCGCCACCGTGTTGTCGTCGAGGCGAACCAGCAGCATTCGATTGCGGGCGAATGGGACGCCGGCCTCGTGAAAGGCGACGTGTCCCCTCTCTCCCACGCCGATGACGTGGAGATCGATTCCGCCGCGCCGCCTGATCTTCCTTTCGTACGCGTCGAGAATGTCGGATTTCACCCACCTGAGGTACTGCGATCTCGCCTTTCGGCCGATGACGACGGCCTTGCCCTTGTCCGATCCTTGCTCCTGCCAGTCACGCGGATGCGCCTCCAGCTCTCGAATCAGCCGGCTCTGTTCGATCAGGCAGCCCCAAGGCACGTTCACCTCGCGGAACTTCGTGCGCAGCAATCCGAACAGCTCCTGAATCATGAAGAAGCTGTAACTCTCGCGATGCAACGCTCGCGCCTGAGCGTTTTCCCCCGGAAGACCGACGTATTCGTCCAGGTTGAAGCTTACGATTCGCGAGACATCCAGGTCCCCGGCGTTGGCCGCTTTGGCCAGAATCTTGTAGAGGCCCGTCGGAGAGTTGCCGGTGGCAAGGCCGATGACGAACGAACCGCGCGCGGCAAGCGTCCGGGAGATGCGATCCCGGACGATTCCGGCCGCGACCTCGCTCATGTGATCGAAGTCGCGCGTGACGATCACTCTCGGCGCTCGCGGTCTGCTTGACGGCGGTCTGATCATCGGGAACCGCCCGGTCAACCGACGCATTTCCGGACGGTGTCGGCCAGCGACTGGGCCAGCCGTTCCGTCATCTCCACCGTGGGACCTTCGACCATGACCCGGCACATGGACTGCGTGCCGGAGTAGCGGATCAACACACGACCGCCGTCGCGCAACTCGCGTTCGGCCGCTTCGACGGCCTGCCGCATTTCCTGGATCTCTTCGAGCGGGGGCTTGTTTTTCACGTCCACATTGATGATCTTCTGCGGCGCCAGTTTCATGAGTCCGGCTAGCTCGGACAACGGCTGGCCGTACAGGCGCATGGCGGCCAGGAGTTGGAGAGCGGTGAGAATGCCGTCGCCGGTGGTGTGATGGTCCAGGAAGATCACGTGACCCGACGCTTCTCCGCCCAGGACGGCGCCCTTCTCTTTCATCAGCTCCAGGACGTAGCGATCTCCCACCTTGGCGGCGGCGTGCTGAATCCCCTGTGCCTTGAGGGCCGCCAAGAAGCCGAAGTTGCTCATGACGGTCGGGATGATCAGGTTTTTCGCCAGCCGACCGCGATCCTTGTACATCTTTCCGCAGATGACCATCACGTGATCGCCGGTGATCTCCCGCCCCTGCTCGTCCACCGCGATCAGGCGGTCGCCGTCGCCGTCGAACGCCAGCCCCGCGTCCGCGCTCAGCTCGCGAACGCGTACGATGAGGTCTTGCGTGTGCTGCGATCCGCAGCGCTCGTTGATGTTCACGCCGTCCGGTTCGCAGTGGATGGTCGTCACCTCCGCCCCCAGTTCGGAGAAGATGTCGGGCGCCACCTTGTACGTCGCTCCGTTCGCGCAATCGAGCACGATCTTCATTCCCTCGAGGCTCAGATCCTCGGGGAACGTGTCCTTGCAGAACACGATATAGCGGCCGTTCGCGTCATCGATGCGCTTCGCCTTGCCGATGTCGTGCGCGGTGGGCCGGATGTCCTTGATGCGGCCTGTGGCGATGAGGTCCTCGATCTGGTTCTCTTCCGCGTCCGGCAGCTTGTATCCGTCCCGGGAGAAGATCTTGATCCCGTTGTCCTGATAGGGATTATGCGAGGCGGAGATGACCATCCCGGCGTCCGCGCGCATGCTGCGCGTCAGAAAAGCGACTCCGGGCGTCGGCATGGGGCCCACCAGCAGCACGTCGACCCCCATCGAACAAATGCCGGCCGTCAGCGCCGTCTCGATCATGTAGCCGCTCACGCGCGTATCCTTGCCGATCAGGACCTGGTGGCGTTTCGCGGGGTGGTGCTTGCAGACATGGGCGGTCGCGCGCCCAATTTCCAGCGCCATCTCCGCCGTCATCGGCGGAATGTTCGCCACGCCCCGAACGCCGTCGGTACCGAACAATCGACCCATATATGATCTCCTCAGGAATGAAACCCGCCCGCGGCGGACACTTCGTCGACAATGGCCTGTAGCCAGGCCGTGCCGGCCTGCCTGGCCGGCGCGCTCACGGCGCGGACCGTTTCGATGGGATTCGCGCCTTTCGCGCTCTCAACGCCTTCCAGGAAACGATCGCGGTTTTTGGCCCCGACCGATTCCGCCGGACCTTTATCGAGCGCATCCGCCATCGCCGGCCACTCCTTCGCCAGTTTTTCCTGCTCGACTTGCCAGGACGGAGTCGCGCCGTGCGATTCGGCCCGGGCGATCTCCAGGGATCGCGGCATTTTCTCCGCGAGCTCCCTGAGCCGCTTGATACGCTCGCCGAGCACCGAGTCGAGCCGGCTCAAGGCGCCCTCGTGGCAGGCGCGCTCGAAGTCGTCGCGCACGAAGATTTGACGGATGAACCTATACCAGGCCTGTAGCGCGCGTATGTTGCCGATATAGACCAGGTTGTTCCACACGACGCGCCGGATGCTCCGGTACGCGCCGGCCTTGTATGGTTTCGTCGTGCCGACCCTGGCCGCCGGGTACAGGAGCCGCTCGCCTTCGGGTGCGTCCTCGCGCATGACGAGGCCCGCCGGAATCACCGATCCGAATCCGATGCGCGCCGGTCCCACCAGCCCGCCCTGTCCGCCCAGGAAGATCGCCGGCTGGTCGAGCATCACGCCGCGGGGCACGTCGCCGACCAGAGACGGCGTCGCCTTGTCCTGGTGCGGCGTGTAGTTGAAGTGGATATAGGACGAACCGATCTCGCTATGGTTCTTTCGGCTTGTGCCTCCCGCGATCAGCGCGTCGCAGAAATTGATCAGGCTGCCGGCCGTGACGAAAGGCAGGAAGATGGTCTGCTTGAGGCCCACGGCGTGCGCGCCACTCGCCTCCTCCTCCAACAGCGTTCCCGGCCGGATGTGGGCCGCGCTTCCCATGTTTGCCCCGTCGAGAAACGTGGCCCCGCAAAAGTAGCCGCCTTTCAGGGCCACCTTCCGGCCGAGCTGGCAGTCTTCGACCGTCGCCGGCGCTTCCTGGCCGAGCACGCATTCGGGACCGATCGACGTCGTTGCGCCCAGGATTCGGCAGCCGGCGTGGATCACGACCCCGGGCGCGACGCGCCGAGGATCGAACCCGTCGTTCACCTCGACGGACGCGGGGCAGGGAATCACCACGCCGTGCTTCAGCAGAGTCTCGACCTTGGGATGGATGCTCATTGGATGCGCTCCTCGGCGCCGTGTTATTCGTAGCAGAGCCGGAGTTGAAAATCCAACCGGAGTGCTCGCTTCCAGGCCGCGCGATTACGGTGCGTTTATCGATTCTCCGGATCGACTCGCCGGGCGAGGAATTCGAGGCGGAGAGGCTGCCGCCGGCGCGCGTGGGTCGCTACAGGATCGACTGCAGGTCGTTCTCGGAGACGAGGGGCGACTGCAGGCGCACCGGCTCGCCCAGATCCTTGAAGAGCAGGTCGCCGTTGCCCAGGAGAGTCGCCGCGCCGGGATGCTCGATGATGAGCCGCGAATCGATCTCCTTCGCG
Organism: Vicinamibacteria bacterium; assembly: GCA_016934575.1. GTDB lineage: Bacteria > Acidobacteriota > Vicinamibacteria > Fen-336 > Fen-336 > JAFGSN01. The sequence continues at coordinate 4,041 of JAFGSN010000102.1, read as the reverse complement.
ACTCGGAGCGCCACCCTCGCCGAAAAGTTGGTGTCGATCACGCCGCGCACGACTTCGCGGCTGGCGCGTTGCGTGGCGAACACGAGATGAATGCCGGCCGCGCGCGCCTTGGAGCCCAGGCGAGCGACCTGATCCTCCAGCGTTTGCCGCTGCCGGCGATCGCGCAGAATCAGGTCGGCGTACTCGTCGCACAGGCAGACGATGCGTGAGCACGGATGAAGCGCGTCACGATTGAAGGCCGTGAGATCCGAGGCGCCGGCCTCGCTCATGACGCGATATCGCCGCTCCATTTCTTCAATCAAGTCGCTCAAGACCAAGGTCACGTCATCGTCCGAGGGATAGACGATCTCGCGTCTGAGAAACCGCGACACGGCGAAAGGGCCGAACGCCGTGCGTTTGGGATCGATAAGAACGAGTTGAAGCGTTTCCGGCCGGTTCACGGCCAGCAGGCTGGCCGTCATGGCGCGCAGCCATTCGCTCTTGCCGCTGCCCGTCGTGCCCGCCACGAGAAAATGGGCGTTCTGCGGCTCGGCCAGATCGGCCCAGCGCAGGCTCCCGTCGATGGCGACGCCCACGGGAAATCGGCTTGCGCCCTCACGCGTCACGGCCGGCAACTGCGCGTGCAGATCGCGCCAGTCGATGGGTTGAGGATCGGGACGCGCGACGTCGATGGCGACGCGCCCGCTCTGAAGCGAGATCTGCGGAGGTTGCTCCGTCCTGAGTCGCATCCAGACGCTCGTCGCCAGCCCCGCGATTTCCTTCATCCTCACGCCGCGTTCCGGTTCGGCGAAAAATCTGATGAATCGCGGACCGACGAGCGGGTCGCCTTCGAGACGCAGGCGCACTCCGAACTCGGAAAAGGCGTTGATGAGTCGCCGTCCCAGCTCGACGTGATGAGCCGCGGCGGAAGCCGGCGGCGCCTGACGCCCTGACGCGCCGGGTTTCTTCGGCGCGGCGGCCTTCTTCGACGTCGCGGGCGAGACTCCCGCCAGACGGCCGACGAGCGCTTTCAGCGCCAGTTGCGCTTCACTGAGTTGCGCGGCGCTGAAGAGGCGCTCGACGCGTTTGGGCGAGAACGTCAGAAGCGCCAGGCGCGTGTCGGGGCGGCGCTCGACTTCGCTCAAAAGCGCATGGTAAAGCGCGGCCTGACACAAGTCGGCCTCGGGCGCGGCGCGGCCGGTCTTCAGCTCGACCACGCAGGGAGTCCCGGTCGCGGGCTGGACGAGAACCGCGTCGATGCGTCCCTCGACGACGACCACGTCGCTCCAGGCGGGATCGTTGATCTCGACGGCCACGTCCTGTTCGTGTCCGCGGAAAAGCGCCGAACGCATCGCCGCGATCGATCGGCCCGCCGCGCGCTGAGCCCAGATGACGTCGGCCAACCAGTCGCACAGCTCCCGCGCCGACGCCCAGAACGACAGGACTTCCTGCGTTTTCTCGCGCAGCGCGGCGCGGTTCTCGGCCAGCGAGGGTCCGACGATCCAGGCGTACGTGTGACGTATCAGCTCCGACTTCCACAGCTCCAGCGAAGCGTCGACGCGCTCGAGCGGACGCATGAAGCTCAGTCGTTCGTCGTTTCCCGTCAACGCGCCATAGACGCCGTGAAACAACTTTCCCAGAATCGCATGCGACGGCTCGCCGGCGCCTGCGGCATGCGGGCCGCCCGCGGCCCAATAGAGCTCGCGCCGGATGTCCGAGACGCTCAGGATGCGCCGCGCCATCTCGTCCTCATGATCGGTCCATGGCCTCGGGATGCAGGAAGAGCAGTTCCGGCGCGCCTTCTATGCGTCCGATGACGTTCGGGTTGCGCTCGGCCAGGACGCGGGCCCAATCGGCGGGCAGTTGGGCCGACTGGGCGGCGGCCGCCAGCTCCATGATACAGCTCTCTCGGAGCGCGCACTGAAGCCTTTCGAGATCTCCGCCCGTTTCGGGCGTCGTCCCGGACACGACCTCGTCGATCAGGTCGCCGACGCACGTTGGCAGCCTTTCCGCGAGCCATGTTTTCAGATCTTCGGGCGGCACTTCTTTTCCGTCGACCGTGAGGTCTCCGGCCGCGGCGTCGGCGAGCAGGTGGCGGATCGCGGCCAGCGCCGCGTAAACCTCGGCCGAAGGATGCAGCAAGACGGCGCCGGCGCGCTGGAGATCGCCGAGATAGCCCTGCGTCGCGATGGCGCGCGTTCCAATGGGCAAGCGCTGATCGCGGACGATGACGAGACGTCGTAGCTCGTTCTGGCGTTGTCTGTCCAGCAGCCGCCGCAGTCGCGCCGCCAGGCTTCTCATGTCCTCCGCGTGGCAGACGGCGAGGTCGATGCTTCGCCCCTGATGATCGAGGCTCAGATCGACGTCCCGCAGACGCGAGCGCGACGCGACGAAATCCTTGGACCGCGCCAGATCGATCACGCGCATCAGGCCGTCGATGTAGACGCCCTCGTCGATCTTGTCGAGAACGCGTTCGTTTTCCTCCGCGCGCGCCCGCTCAAAAACGTCGACAAGCCGCTCGCGCGGCGCTCCCGCGCCGTCGGGCTTCGGTTCGCCGGGCCTGACGGCGCCGATCAGCGATGCGCGGCGCGCCTCGAAAAGCTCCCGGCAAACGAGCAAGAGGCGGCGCGCCGAGATCTCGGGAAGCGCGGACTGCGCTTCGATTTCCGCGCTCTTGAAGGGCCAGAAGTCGTCATCCGTCGTCGTGCCCGAAAGCCAGGCGCGATACGCCATGCGCACCACCTGAAGATCGTCCGAACGTTTCAGACGTCGGATCACGAGAGTCGCGGCCTCGGCCGGCGTCAATGGCGCCAGACTGGCCTTGCGCTCGGCGATGCGGCCGTCGTAAAGCGCCTCGCCGACGGCCGCTCTCAAGTCGTTCAGGTACGAGATCTGCGCGCACGTGACGATCGCCATGTTCTGCGTCCTGGCCAGAAGATCGGCGAGACCGTTCGCCCAGCTCATGATCGCCGCCGTGTCGCCGCGCTCGACCTGCAAACCCTCGATCTGATCAAAGGCGAGGACGAGCGTCGAGCGGTCGCCCAGAAAGCGCGCCAGCGTGAAGAGCGCATCCGCGGCGAGCGTTTCCTCGTCGAGAGTTCCGCTGACGCCGAGAATCGCGCTCTGTTCCTCGGTCACCGGACGGCCGAGCAGCCAGGCGCGCGCCTCCGCGCGGTGGAGCCGGGCGACGAACTGAATGACGACCATGACGACGGCCTCGTTGAGCGCAAGATCCTCGATGAAAGGCTCCATCGAGCGCCGCAGAAAGTCGAAAAGGAGCAGGCCCGGCTGATGCTTCATGCGCACGTCGTCCCACCAGCCGCTGATCGCGTCGAGCGAAGCGCGATCGTCGCCCATGACGTGACGGGCGATGGCGATCTCCATCTGGCCAAAACCCGAGTCCTCGGGCGGCTGTCGCAGAACGTCGCCCGCCAAGGCGTAGAGGACATGCCGATAGAAGCGGTCGGGCGTCGTGACGGGGTAGATGTAGACAAAGGAGCCGTGCTGCTCGCCGTACAGCCAGCGCCTCAATCGTGAAAGCATGTGCGTTTTCCCCGCGCCCGGAAGACCGGAAAGAAGCAGGCCGTGCGATTGCCGCGTGGCGCGCACGTCGTCGACCAGTCGCTGGCAGTGGCGAAAGGCGGAGTCGTTGATCGAAGGCACGTCGATCGCGAGCGTTTCCCAGGCGGAATCGACGCGGACATGGGCGAACGGATTGGGCACCGTTTCGAGAAGTCCGAGGATGCGCTCGCTCATCGTCTCATTCGGCCCGGAGCCCGATGGCGATGTAATAACCGCCGGTGCCGTTCGGCACCATGGCTTCGCGTTCCGCTTCAGTGAGCTGTGATGGGACTGGGTGCGTCTGCACCTGGACGCGACGCTGCGCCGCCAGCGCCAGGACAACGCGATCAAAGGCCGATCTGTCCCCGAAGCGGCCGGAAAGGCCCTGTCGCAGATGCGGTATGTAAACGAGCGCGCCTTGCGTCACCTGCGGATCGAGGCGCTTCATTTCCGCGAGGACTGCGTCCTCGTCGGAAAGCGCGGACCACGGCGCGCGCTGTT
>JAFGSN010000101.1 GCA_016934575.1 Vicinamibacteria bacterium | reverse complement strand
TGCGGGAAATCCGCACGCACGGTTTGAAAGGGGGATTCAGGAGCCCGGGCTCGCATGAGCACCGCGCCTGATTTCTACCAATGCGACTTGGCATCGATTTTGGCACGACTCACACGGTCGTTTCGCTTGTTGACCGCGGCAACTACCCAGTCGTCGGTTTCGAGTGGGGCGACGTGTTTCCATCAATGATCGCGGCGCGCGCCGAAGGCGGCGATCTGCGTTTCGGCCACGACGCGGCGCTCGTCGATCATGATCCGGATTGGATCGTCGTGCGCTCCCTGAAACGCCTGTTGGCTCGCTCCGGTCCGTTGACAGAGATTGCGATCGGGCCGCATAGATACGCTCTCCCCGATCTGCTGGCGGGACACTTCCTTCAGCTTCGCCGCGACTTGATCGCGCGCTCAAATGCCGGCGCTCGAAGGAAAGCGACGTTTTCCGTGGCCGCGAGCATTCCGGCCAACGCCTCGAACAACCAGCGATTCATGACGCTGGATGCCTTCCGTCGCGCCGGTTTCGAGGTTGTCGCGCTTCTCAACGAACCCTCGGCCGCGGGCTTCGAGTACGCGCATCGATTCCGCGGCACGGTGACGAGCCGCCGAGAGTACGTGCTCGTCTACGACCTCGGCGGCGGCACGTTCGATTCCTCGCTCATTCACATGGCCGGCCCGCTCAACGAAGTGGTGACGAGCGCCGGCGTGTCGCGACTGGGCGGCAATGACATGGACGAGGCCATCCTCTCGCTGGTGCTCGAAAAGACTGGACGGCCCGCGATCGACTCGGCCCGGCGAGGTCGTCTCCTGCAAGAGTGCAGGATTCAGAAAGAGGCGGTCGGCCCCCAGACGCGACGCATGGTCATCGATCTCGAAGTCATCGGACGCGAGCCGGTCGTGCTCCCGATTGAGGAGGCGTACACGGCCTGCAAGCCGCTCGTCGAGCAGTCGCTCGAGACGATGGAGGAGGCGCTGCGCGATCCGCGCCGCGATCAGCGCGAAGCGGTCGGCTGGAGCGAGATTGCCAGCATTTACGTCGTCGGCGGCGCGAGCGGTTTCCCGCTCGTTCCTCGGAGACTCAAGGAACGCTTCGGCGCTCATCGCGTGCGGCGTTCACCTCATCCTTTCGCCGCGACCGCCATCGGTCTCGCGACGTTTCTCGACGAGGGAAAGGGCTTCGAGCTGGCGGATTGCCTGACGCGCCATTTCGGCGTATGGCGCGAGGCGGATACCGGAGCCGAGGTCATCTTTGACCCCATATTTCAGAAGGATGCGCGTTTGCCGAAGCACGGAGCGGCGCCGCTCGAGGCGGTGCGCCGATATCGCTCGGCTCACAACCTGGGACATTTTCGGTTCGTCGAGTGCGATCGTATCCGCGAAGGACGGCCCGACGGCGACGTCGTTCCTTGGGAGGAAATCCGTTTTCCATTCGATCCGTCGCTGCGCGACATGAAAGATCTGGCCGGCGTCTCCGTCGTTCGAGACCATGGATACGAGATTGAAGAGCGCTATCGCTGCACTTCAACGGGTATTTTCGAGGTCACTGTCCGCGTGCCGGAGCATGACTTTTCACGCCACTACGTCATCAGCCGCTCGGGACGTGACGAGGTCCGCCGTCCCCTGTCGCTCAGGCAGCTCCCGTAGACCCGGTTCGCAACCTTCGTGAATTCAGGGAGAAAGCAGGATTTTTCCGAAGTTTTTTCTCTCGTGGATGTAGGCGTGCGCCGCGGCCGCCTCTTCAAACGGGAAAACACGGTCGACGATGGGCGCGAGCGTGCCGTTGGCCGTGAGCATGAGGAGGCGCTCCATCGCGTCGCGGAGCAATGCCGGTTGGCTTCCAAGATGGCCGAGATGGACGCCGAAAACGCCTCGATTCTGGTTCATGAGCGTGAGGGGATTGAAGCGTGGCATGCGGAAGAGACGCAGGAGGACGCTCAAGGGCCGGCGTTTTCTTCCCGGCGCCAGGCTCGATGCGCCGTAGACGAACAAGCGTCCCAAGGGCGCAAGGCAGCGATAACTTTTTCTGAATGACTCTCCGCCGACGGCGTCGATGACGACGTCGACTCCGCGGCCGTCCGTGAGGCGCCGGACTTCGTGCTCGAAGTCGTCCGTGAGGGAATCGACGCAATGACGGACGCCCAACGCCCGGAGGCGTTCGTGCTTGTGTGCGGAAGCGACGCCGATGACCGAAGCCCCGCGCCAGCGACAGAGCTGGATCGCGGCCAGTCCCACGCCGCCGCCCGCCGAGTGAATCAAAACGTGCCGGCCTTTTTGAAGGCTGCCGATATGAATGAGCATGATCCAGGCCGTGAGGTAGTTCACGGGCAACGCGGCTGCCGTCTCGAAGGGCAGGCTTTCCGGAAGGGGGAAGACCGCGCCGGAGGGGGCGACGACGATCTCGCTGTGACCGCCGTGGGGGAGGATGGCCGCGACGCGCGTGCCGATCTGGAGGTGAAAGACGTCGTCGCCGGTCGCGTCGATGACGCCCGCGACCTCGAACCCAGTGACGCATGGAGGGCGCGGCGCGTCCGGATACAAACCCATGCGCGCGAGCAGGTCGGCGAAGTTGACGCCGGCGGCGATGACGCGGATGCGAACCTGTCCCGATCCGGCGCGAGGCTCCGCGGTCTCACGCACGCGCAGGACGCGCGGCGATCCGTGGCGCGTGATGACGACCTGTCTCATGACGGCCTCCGTAAGCCGAGTCGGCGAATGAACGCGACAGGATCGTCGCTCACACGGCGAAATGCTTGAAGGCCGTGGCGAGGGCTTGACATACGGGACAACGATCAGGAAGCTCTTCGGTCGTCGTCCAGCCGCAGATCGGGCAGACCCATATTTTGCCGGCCGCGCAGTCGGAGCCGGCCTCGACGGCCGAGACGGCGGCCGCGTAAAGCTCGGAGTGTATCTTCTCCGCGTCGAGAGCGTATCCGAAGCTGCGCTGCGCATGCGTTTCTTCCTGCATCTCGGCCACTGCAAGATAGGCCGGATACATCTCCAGCGCCTCGAAATCTTCGCCTTCCTTCGCCGTCATGAGGTTGTCCGCCGTCTTGCCGATGCGCGCGAGCGCCCGGAGGTGATTGAAGGCATGCACCTGTTCGGCGTACGCGACGGCGCGGAAGAGATTGGCGATTCGCGGCTTGCCCTCCTTTTCGGCCTGCTCGGCGAATGCGAGGTACTTCATGTGCGCCTGACTTTCGCCGGCGAAAGCCGTTTTGAGTAAATCGGTCGTCATCGTTTTCATGAAAAACCCCCAGTCGTGTTGTATACATCGAATGATAGCACTTGTGGGCGTGGCTTCCGGCCGCTCCCGACGCTCATGCGCCGCGCCGCGCTCCCGGTTAAAATGAGCCTATGTCGCGAGATTCAGGACAGGGGGCCATGAACGAGCATGAAACAAAAGCCGATGAGACCCTCGATCCGGCGGACTGGAATGAACTGCGGGCGCTTGGCCATCGAATGATCGACGACATGATCGATTTCCTCGCGCGCTTGCGTGAGCGTCCCGTGTGGCGATCGGTCCCCGAGGAGGTGAAGCAAAAACTGCGCGAACCGCTTCCGGAGGAGCCTCAGGGCCTCGATCGCGCATACCTTGATTTCATCGAGAACGTGCTGCCTTACCCGACGGGCAACCTTCATCCGCGTTTTTGGGGCTGGGTCAAGGGCTCGGGCACGGTAGAGGGCATGCTGGCCGAGATGCTCGCCGCCGGCATGAACTGCAACGTCTCCGGCTTTGACGACGCCGCCACTCTCGTGGAGAGGCAAGCGATCGACTGGCTCAAGCAATTGCTGGACTATCCCATCGAAGCGAGCGGACTCTTCGTGAGCGGCGCGTCGATGGCGAACCTGATCGGCCTGGCCGTCGCCAGAAACACGAAGACGTCACGCGACATGAACGCGCGCGAACGGAGCGACTTGCTCGGGAAGATGGTCGTTTATGGCTCGCAGGAGATGCACGCCTCGATCGACAAGGCCATGGAGCTGCTCGGCTTAGGACGGTCTTCTTTGAGGCGGATCGCCGTGAATGAGCGCTTCGAGATCGACGTCTCCGCGCTTCGCTCTGCCATCGTCGAGGATCGACGCCGCGGCCTTTCGCCGATTGCCGTCGTGGGCAATGCCGGCACGGTCAACACGGGCGCCATTGACGATCTTGATGCGCTGGCAAGTCTGTGCGAGGACGAGATGTTGTGGCTGCATGTCGACGGAGCCTTCGGCGTTTGGGCGAAGCTCTCGACGACCGATCGCGAAAGAGTGAGTGGGCTGTCACGGGCGGATTCGCTGGCGTTCGATCTTCACAAGTGGCTGTTTGTGCCCTATGAGGCGGGATGCTGTCTCGTGCAGAAGCCGGACCGGCATCGGGAAGCGTTCGCTTTTACCGCGGAGTATCTGCCGCCGGTTCGACGCGGCCCAAGCGCCGGAGGCGTTCCCTTCGCCGAGTTCGGACCGCAGCTCTCGCGTGGTTTTCGCGCCTTGAAAGTCTGGATGACCCTCAAGGCTTTCGGGCGCGGTCGGTTGGCGCGCATGATCGATCAGAACCTCGGGCAGGCGCGATATCTCTGCGAGCGGATCGACGCCGATCCAAGACTCGAGATGATGGCCCCCCTCAGCCTCAACGTCGTCTGTTTCCGTTTCGTGGATGCGGCATTGTCCGCGGGCGAGCTTGATCGCCTCAACACGGCATTGCTCTTCGAGCTTCAAGAAGACGGCGTCGCCGTGCTTTCCCAAACACGTTTGCGTGGTCGTGTCAGCTTGCGCGCGGCGATCACGAACCATCGAAGCCGGCGCGAGGATTTCGATCATCTTCTTTCTCAGATCGTCAAACGCGGGCCCGTCATCGCCGCAAGGCGCAATCAAGAGATACGGTTCGAATGAACGACGCCAGTGCGTAGGAGTGGGTGTCTACGGCCGCGGCATTCGCTCGCGGCTCGATTCTTGCATAAAACTCAGTGGGCGTAGGAACAGGGATCCCGGCAACCTGCATCTCTTAGGATCCAGTGATTGCGGATCCGGTTCAAGAGGAAGCGGGTGGTCCAGGCGACACAGGGTGTTGCCCGGCTGCCACAGATCAGGAGGACCTCATGAGAGTGTTTGTGCGACCCGCGTCTCTTCAGGATGGAGTGAGTATCCTCTCTCTCCTGGAATCGGTGGGATATTTCCCGGAGCCCATCTCATACGCGAAGACCTATCGAAAAACCATTGGAGACCCTCGTTTTCTGGTGCGAGTCGCCGAGATTGAGGGCCGGATTGTCGGGATGGCTACTCTGTCGCTGCGTAACCAGTTGGGCATCGGCGGTCTCCTTGCCTGCCTGGACGAACTGGTCATTGATTCAGGGCTCGAAACCGACGAGAAGGGAGTCAATCGCGCTTTGCTTCAAGCCACCGTGGGGCGAGCTCGGGCGCTGGGAGCGCGCCGTGTCGTCGTGCATGCGAATGAAGGAACGAATCCCCAAAGGAGCGTTCAACCGCTCGTGAAAAGCGCCTGACTTTCACGCTTCGAACGTCCGATTCATTCTTTCTTGAGGATTTTACGCAACAGGCCGCCTTCGGAAGCCTGGGATTCGGGCGTCTCCGGCTCGAGGGCGATCAAGCGCGCGGCGGCCTCCTCGTGCTGGGGATTGATTTCGAGCACTCTCTTGAAACGACCGCTCGCACGCGCGCGGAGGCCCTTGTCGTGATAGATCGTTCCAAGAAGAAAGTGCGCCTCGGCGTGCCGTGGATCCGCCTCCACGGCCAAGAGTAGTTGAGCCTCGGCCTGCTTCAACCAGTGGGGATTCTTGAGGTAGGCCTTGCCGAGAAGCAGAAGCCCTTCGACCTTCGTTTCGCCGGCAGCCAACGGAATCAGGCTTTCGAGCGCCTGAATCGCGTCCCAGTATTTTTCCTTGTCGAAATGCTTGCGTGCGGTCTTCAGGAGTTGAGCGGGATCCGGCGGAGGCGGAGGGGCAACGACGGCGACCGGCGTCTTTTTCTGGACTCCGATCTTCGTCTCGTAGGCCGCTCGTTTGTTGGGATCGCGAAGCGTTTCATAGGCCACGCCCAGACGCATGAATATCGCCTCGATCATATCGCGCAATTCGGCGAATTCGGGATCGCTGTGGGTGTCGGGATGGTACTTTTTCGCAAGGCGAAAATAGGCGTCCTTGATCTGGGGCTCGGTCGCGTTATGCGACAGGTCGAGAAGCTCGAAGTGATTCTTGTCGTCGAGCGCTTTGAAAAGCGAGGAAATCTCGTTTCGTATGTTCACCTTATGCTTGAGAGGGGGCGAAGCGCTCCGCGCCGCGGAAGAGGAGTTCGTATGGGCGGGAGACGCGTTGGGACGCCCATGCGGCCGCGCCGTGGCGGCGGTTTTCGCATTCCGTCGTACGCCCGACAGACACTCGACGAAACCCAGACACACCAGGGCCGCGAGCGTGCGCGCCGCTTCCGCCGCGTCGTTCGGGATGATCTGCAGGATCTCTCTCGCGCTCGTCGTCCCGTCGACGCGGGAGAGCGCGTATCCCTCGGCCGGGTTGAGCTGCAGCGGCTGGAAGCGGAGCAGCGGATCGGTCGAAGGGATCAGTACCACGTCGAGATCCTCGACGATGGAACGAAGCGTCTCCTCGCCGGGTAGGTCACGAACGATATCAAGAATAATCTCGGCGGTCGGAACGTCGATCGTCGAGTCGCCGCCGTGTTCCGTCGCTGCTTGAGCGTCGAAGGCGTACAGGCCGTCGTTCCACTGCATGACGCGCCGGAAAGCGGCGCGCACAGCTTCCGTCAGCGCCCGGCCGACTTGTTGGACGTCGGCCACGCCCTGCTCGATCAGCACGAGAGGCAAACCACGGCCGTTCGAACGAGCCGTCTCCGCCGCTTTCCGGAGATCGGATGGCGTGATGCGATTTTCTCTCTCGAGAAAGCCGGTCAGGCTCTGTTCTTCAAGGCTCGTCTCGCCGTCGACGATCCGGCCCGAGTGGAAGTGAAAACCATGGCGCTCGTCGCCGCGTCTTAGTCGCAATGCGCCGGTTTTCCGATTGACATGGACGTCCCACAGCAATCGCGGCAGAAAACCCGCCGCCCAGAGGCCTTGCATCAACATGCGCCTCCCCGAAAGCAAGTGTTAGAAGTATATCGCATTCTCCCGATCGCAGATGCATTGCGCCATGTCTGCCGCTCGGGCCGAGGATATAATCATGAGCGGAGAGGAACGTGTCCGACACGGACGAGATCGAATTCCTGAAAAGCTCCGAGCTTTTCGAGAATCAATCGCGCGAGATGCTCCGCGCCATCACGGCGCAGGGCTGTTTTCGTGCGTTGAGCGCGGGAGATTTCCTCTTTCATCAGGGCGAGCCGGGAAACGATCTCTTCATCGTGAAAAGCGGAGTGCTGGAGATCTTGGCCACGCGCTCGGACGCTCCAGGTCCGATTCCAGTAGCGTATCTCGGACGGGGCGAAGTGCTGGGGGAGCTGGCCCTCCTCACCGGATCTCCTCGATCGGCGGCGGCACGCGCGCCGGAACGAGCGGAGCTGTTCACGCTCGCCAAACCGGTGTTTCTCGATCTCATGGTGACAATGCCGCATTTCGCGCGGAATCTGTGCGTCGTTCTGGCGCGACGTCTCGAGACGACGACGCTCAAAGCGCCTCGATCCGCGGCCAAGCAGCTCCAGGGGAATCTGCGCTATTTCGACCTTGCCACGGTGATCCAGACCCTGGTCGGTTCCCATCAGACCGGGATGCTGACTGTCGCTCGGGAAGGCGGCCAGCAACGGATTGCTGAAATCTTGTTCTTGAAAGGGAACATCGCGCGCGCCAAGCTGAGACAGGTGAGCGGAGACGACGCCATCTTTCAGTTGTTCCAGTCGCCCCTTGACGGAGAGTTTTCTTTTATCGGAAGAAGCGTCGCCGAGGACGAAGTTCAGGCGGACATCACGATGCCGGCCATTTCCTTGTTGATGGAGTCCGTGCGCTTGCAGGACGAGCTGCAGTTGCTGCGGGCGCGGCTGCCCGATCCGGAGCGCGTTTATCGCCAGAAAGCGGGCCAGCTTCACTGGGACGAGACCGACTCGGTCGATCTCGCCGCCGCGGTCTGGGCGCGTCTCAAGAAGGGGGCCAGCGTCAACGATCTGCAGCGCGAGATTCCTCGTTGTACATATCAACTGTACCGCGTGCTCGTGATGATGATCGACGCAGGTCAAGTGCGGTGATCGACGTCCGGCTCGCACCCGCCGTTGTATCGACGCCGAGCAGTTGATCAGCGGCGCATCGCATCACGCAGTTTCATGCGGACCTCCGCGAGGTCGTGGCGGAGCTGTTCGATCTCGTTCGTGAGCTGAAGGATACGGTGGCGCTTGGCCAAGAACAAGTAATTCAGCAGTTCCAGAACGACGCCGAAGAATACGGCGATCGCCAGGGCTTTGACCACGGTCCATACGCTCAGCCCCTGTTCTCCATAGGCGATCTGCCAGATCAAAAAAGCAATGCCGATGAAAAGGCCGTTGACGCCCAGGCCGATACTGCGCCGGGCGCCGATCAGCTCGTCCTCGAGACGCTCGATGCGGCCCCGCATGGATCGTTCGGCGTCCTGAAGCGGCGCGACATCGGCAAGCACGAGACGCAACGCTTCGCCGCGATGCACTCGGTGACTCGTGCCGCAGACGCCGCACTTGATGTGATCTCCATGAGCGTAGTCGTCGGGCACCGGGATCTCCGCCCGGCATTCGACGCATCGAGGCGTCGTGCTTGTTTTTTGCCCCATGCGGACACCCTCCTTCTATGCCTCCGTTTGATCGAAGCATAGCACCACGCCGGCTGCAACGGGCGAGACGACCCGGCATGCTCAATGCAGGCTCGTCTCGGCTTCCAGCATCCGTCGTCTCGTACCTGTCGTCTCGGAATCCGCAGTTGTCGTGGATGCGGAGTGGGCGATTGGCGCGAAACGGTCTATCATGAATCGTCTGTCGCATGGGAACCTGAACCGATGCGATTGCCTGGATCTCCATTTCCGTTTCTTTCGCGACTGGCCGTCAAGATACTGGTCGTTGGATCTCTCTGCAGCGTTCTGCCCGTGCTGGCCCTGGGCGTTCACCTCCTCGAAAAACAGGAGGATCTGCTGGCGCTTCGAGTCCGGGAAGCGCTGAAGATCAATTTGCTAAGCAAAGGAAACGAGATCGACAACTGGACGAGCATACGGCTGCGAGAAGCGCTGCCCTGGTCCGCCTCCTTTGTCGTTTTCGAAGGGGTCGAGACGATTATGCGCGGGCAAGGCGACCTGGAGCGCGCCCGACGCGATATGCGCGAATACCTTGATTCCGTTCTGGAGCTTGGTCACTATCGCGTCTACGAGTCGCTCTTCGTCGTGGACCTCGCCGGAAACGTGCTTTCTGGCACCCGTACGGAGAGCCTTGAGCGTTGGGGAAGGGACCTGCTGGCGGGCGGCGCCCCTCCTAAAAAAGGCATCATGAGCCCCATTTTTCGGTCTGAGAACCTGGGACATCCGACGCTGCTCGTGCTTCAACCGATTCAAGGCCGCAGGGGCGCGACAGTTGGTTATCTTGTCGAGCGCATCGACGTTCGCGAGCTCGAATCCCTGCTCAAAAAGACGGAGGAAGGACTGCATCCTGAATACTGGCTCTTGGATGAGAAGGGCAATATCCTCGTGCGCGCGGGCGAGATCGCGAAGCGCCCCGGCCAGCAGCGTCTTGGCATCGACCCGCCCGACATCTCGGCGCTGTCGGCGCCTGTGAACGAGGTCCAGCTACCCGATGTCGGCCGCGTCGTCCTGGGTTTCAGGCGTCTCAGCGCTCCGGCGCGCGGATTCCTCGTGGCGATGGTCACCGAGGAGGAGGCCTATCGTTCTTTTCGGGAATCCCGCCGGGCGCTGCTCCGTCTTGGGATTCCGTTTGCGGCGGTCGTTTTATTCATCTTGATCGTCATGACGATCGGCGTCTTACGCCCGATCCTGATCCTGTCCGAAGGCGCGAGACGCATCAGCGCCGGCGATCTCAGCGTCTTTCTGCCGGTCCGAGGGCGGGATGAGATTGCGCAACTCACGATGGCTTTCAATGAGATGACGCGCCGATTGCGCGTAGGCCGCGATCATCTCGAACAAACGCGAGACGAGTTGGCCCGCGCCAACGACGACCTGCGCGCGGCCAATCAGGCTTTGGAAACCCTCGCGATCACGGACGGGCTCACCGGGCTTTACAACCATCGTCACTTCCAGGACATGATCGAGCGGGAAATGCGTCGCAGTCAGCGCGAGGGACGTCCATTGAGCCTGCTTCTGCTCGATCTCGATCACTTCAAGATGTACAACGACCGTTATGGACATGTCGAGGGCGACGCGGCGTTGCGGCGCGTCGCGGGCCAGATTCTCAAGACGATTCGCACGACCGACACGGCGTTTCGATACGGGGGAGAGGAGCTCGCCGTTTTGCTTCCAGGATGCACCAAGGACCAGGCGTTCGACGTGGCCGACAAGATCCGCGAAGCGGTCGAGACCGCGACGGCGCGAATGGATCGCGGCGGCGGGCGGGTCACGGTCTCGATCGGCGTTGCCGCGACTCCGGACGATGGTCGAGTCGCGCGCGGTTTGATGGACGCCGCGGATGCGGCGCTCTACAAGGCCAAGGAGGACGGCCGTAACCGTGTCATCGCCGCGGGTCGCCGGATCGAGGAAGCGCGCAAGAGCATCGAGTCGATGTGACGCTCAGGGGGGCGCGGAAAGGGCCGGAGCGCTCGTGCTCGGAACGAGACGGCGCGGCGCGTAGCGCGCTCCGGAGCAGCTCCTGAGTTTTGAGAGCGAAGAAGGCGGCCGCGCCATAATTGCCCGTCCGTAGCTGTTCCTCGGCGCGCGCGAGCAATTCCTGACACCGCGCCAGAGCCGAGGCGGAGCAACGCTCGCGGCTCGCGCGGCGGATTAGAATACGCGCCTCGGCGATCGCCGATGACGCCTCGGCCCGGGTTTCCAGACCCTTGAATCGCGCCCGGATGCGGATGATCTCGTTCTCGGTCAGTTCAAGATCTCGAATCAGAACGTCGATGCGATCCTCAAGCCGCCGGTTCTCCCGCCTTGATTCTTCAAGCTCGTCGATTTGCCGCAGCCTGACTCCCGCCATCTCTTCGGAGAGGCCCTCGATTTCACGCATCAGCTCGGTCACGGAAAGCGCATGCGCGGCCTCAGCCGCGGCCATACTCTCCAACCATCGTTTGCGATCGGCGCGACGCTCCTTTGTCGCGTCTTCGAGAAGCGTCTCGGCGCGGGCCAGCACGTTCGGCGCTCGCTTGGCGGCGCCGAGCTCCCTGGCTCGCGCGATCAGGGATTGCGCCGCCATGAGATCAATGCCGGATCGCGGCGGACGGCGCTTGAAGGCGCAACCGGGCTCAACCGCAAACGAAAGCAGGACAAGACAAACCACGAGACGCTTTATCGGTTCGTTGGCCATACGACTCTTAACAACATTGTATCAGTCTCCGCCGGGCGCTACACGGACCGCGGGCGCATGATGTCGCTCCCCGGAAAGGCGTTCACCGTTTTTCGTGCGGTACGTTCGTTTCGTTTCCTGTACGCTTCATAGGCAGTGGATTGGAACGCTCAGGCGCGATCGTTGCTCATCGGACCCTGGGTGGGTCCGGCCTGCTCGGGAACGTTCATCGACGAGCGCGCGTCAAGAATCGGGATGCGCGATCACGTCGCGCAGATAGTCGCCATACTCGTATCCCACGCGGTCGGCGAGGCGCGCCAACTGCCGGCGGTCGATGAATCCCATTTGAAACGCCACCTCCTCGACACAGGCGACCTTGAGTCCCTGTCGCGTTTCGATGGCCTGGATGTAGTTCGCCGCCTGCTGCAGCGATTCGTGAGTGCCGGTATCGAGCCATGCCGCTCCACGGCCGAGTCTCTCGACGCGCAACGAACCCTCTTCAAGATACTTGCGGTTCAGGTCCGTGATTTCCAACTCGTTGCGCGCCGAGGGTTTTAACGCGGCGCTCAGCTCGCTCACCCGTCCGTCGTAGAAATAAAGACCCGTTACGGCATAGCGCGAACGCGGCTCTCGAGGCTTCTCCTCGATGCTGGTGACGGCGCCGCTGCCGTCGAATTCGACGACTCCATATCGCTCGGGATCCCGCACTCGGTATGCGAAAACCGTGGCGCCGTGCGTGAGTTGCGAGGCGCCGCGTAATTGCTCCGCCAGGCCGAGTCCATAGAAAATGTTGTCTCCAAGGATGAGCGCCACCGGTTGCCTGGCGGTGAAATCGCGTCCGATCAGAAAGGCTTGCGCGATGCCTTCCGGGCGCGGCTGCTCGGCGTACTGAAGGCGCAGGCCGAGATCGCCGCCGTCGCCGAGGAGCTCCTGAAATCTGGGCAGATCACGGGGAGTCGAGATGATCAGAATCTCGCGTATGCCCGCCAGCATCAGCGTCGAGAGCGGATAATAGATCATGGGCTTGTCGTACACGGGCAGAAGCTGCTTGCTCACGACGTTCGTCAGGGGCGCCAGCCGTGTTCCGACGCCGCCGGCCAGCACGATTCCTCTCATCTCATTCCTCCAGGCCTGAAGGCGAGGCTGTCGTTGATCCTCATGAGCCGCCGTCCCGAGGATTGTAGTCGGAGGCTGAACACGGCGGCAAGCATCCCGCGCTTTTCAATAGAGCGAGCCTGGAACGTAAACCCGTCATTTGTCGGCGTTCAACCTTCTTGCGTTATGGCTTGTCTAAAATTCAGAACATGTTTCTTGTTCGCCGGCATGGGACAGAATCGACCATCACGTCCAT
>JAFGSN010000100.1 GCA_016934575.1 Vicinamibacteria bacterium | reverse complement strand
TCGAAGTATTCATATAAGGGCTCGGGCAACTCATGGTAGTCGCGCGCCAGGGCCTCGCCAGGAATCGATCGGCTGTTCTTAGTGTTCCAAAAAAGCACCGCCTCAGCCGCCTTCGGGCCCTCGAGATGCGCCAGCATCGCCGCCGCGGCCTTGCCGGTATAAGTGCCGTCCAATCGGATCCCGGCCGCCGCGGCCATCCGCGCCATGGCGTCCTGGGACTCGGGCGTGTAGCGACCATACTCTCCGCCGAAGTAATCGTGCTCGACATGAAAGTCGTCCACACGAAACGTCAGCTTCGGAATGGACGGATCCGCCTCATGCAGCAGACGAATTGTCTCGTCAAGCAGGCACAGCAAACGCGACTCGGATCCGACAGCGGCCGGCACCACGCGAACGCCGATCACCTCCGTCGGCAGTCCGGCGAGCTTCAGTCCGATGATGAGTCCCGCCACGGTGCCCATCGTGCCCAGGGCCACGTAGATGCTCGACGGACACGGCAGATCGCCTTCCTTCACTTGCTCGGCCAGCTCGAGCGCCGCATTGACGTAACCGATCGCTCCCAGAGCCGACGATCCGCCTCCGGGTATATACAGCGGCTCGACGCCGTCCGCGCGCGCGTAATGCGCCATCAGGGCTTCGACCTTGTCCTGGAGCCTTGCGTACTCGTCGCAGAAATGCACGTCCGCTCCGACGTACACGTCCATGAGAAGGTTCTCGCGGACGCTTTGCGCGTTCAGTTGCGGGAACAGCAGCAGCGACGCCGAAAGCCCCGCCTTGCGAGCGTAGACCGCGGTGCAAAGAGCGTGATTCGAGCCGGCTCCGCCTACAGTGATGACGCGCCTGCGCCCTTCCGCAAGCGCCCGGCCGATCAGAAACTCGAGCTTGCGGACTTTGTTGCCGCCGTAAGATGTGCCGGTGAGGTCGTCGCGCTTGACGAATACGTCGGCGTTTCCGTCGACGAGCTTCTCGACACGTTCCACCGGCGTCGGCAGCGTCGCCAGATCGCGATACGGCAGCTTGCTCGTCAGCTCGGGGAACAGGCGAAAGATCGGGATGGGCCTCATGAAAGCCGATGATATCCAATCGACACACGGATGGCGATTCACTCGGGCGCCGCCTTCATTGACGTTCCGTCATTCATTCCGGCACGGCATGCCGCATTCCCACGACCGTCCCGCTCGGCTTCGCACATGAGTCCTCCGAGTTGACGTGCGGGTGCGCGCTGGTTAGTGTGCCTTCTCGCGGATTCGGACGGCCGAGCGTGCAGGGATCCGGAGCGGAAAAGGACGGCGAAGCCGTTTGACGCAATCACGAATGGAGATGAACGAGCGGGGCAACGACGGAAGGATCCGGTCCGCGCGAGTCCGTCGCCGGATCCGAGTCTCCCTCGCGGTCGCTGTGGCTCTGACCGCAATCCACTTGCTGGTATCCATGTGCGACAACGACCGCGGGCTCGCTTACGTCGTCAACGACGGTCAGAGCGAGCGGCGCGGCGTGGCGCGCCGTCTCGATCCGGCCGCGCTCCTGCGCGAGCCGCACGTCTTGCGGCGCCCCGTGCACATGCGATACCTGGGACTCTGGCGCGTCCGTGAGAGCGGCGTTCACGAGATCTCCCTGCAATCCAAGGGAGAGGCTTCATTGATCCTGGACGGCGATCCGGTCATCGAACGGTCGAGCGACGCGACGACGCGCCGGAGCTGGCAAAGGATCCGGCTGGACGCTGGCCTGCATCGGGTCGCGATCGAGTACGCGCCCGGAACGCGCCCGTTCAAGCTGTTGCTGCTCGTCGCGCGGCCGGGCGAGCCCCAGCGGCCGGTCTCCGAGCGCGATCTCTTCGTGAACCGGCCGGGTCGATTCTCCGACATTCTCGATTGGATTCGCGTTGTATTGGCCTACCTGTCCGCTCTGGCCTGGCTGCTGGCGCTGACCCTCGTATATCAAGCCATCGGACCGCGAGCCCGCCGGCTGTTCCCCGTTCTCATCCTTATCTATGGCGGGATCCTGCGCTTCGAAGCGCTGGTGGGCCGCTACTGGCTGGACGACGCGCCGCCCGGGGCGCATCGACTCGAGGCGCTCGCGTCTTATCTGCGTCCGCATACGGTTCAATGGGCGCCGGATCCACATCCCTATGACGGCGACGCGGCGGGATACCTGCACTATGCCCGAAACATGAGGCGCTTTTACGAGGGCTCGGGCCGGGAGCCCGTCTTCGTTTTCACCACGCGCGCCTTTCTTCCGCTGGCCAATCCGGAAAACATGGCCGTGAACTTCGCGTCTTGTTTTTTCTCCACTGCCGCGGTCGGAGCGACCTACCTTCTTGCATCCGCGGCTTTCGGTCCGGCCGCCGGGCTCGTCGCTTCTTTCGCGATCGCGATCGAGCGCCAGGCCGTCGGCCTGGCCGCGGACGGCTGGCGTGACGACGCCTTCGCCTGCATGGTCGCGCTCGCGGCCTGGGCGCTGCTGCGCCTTCGTGCGCGGCCTAACGGACGCGGCGCCGTGATCGCCGGAGTCATGGGCGCGTCCGCGATGCTCACGCGCATCACCGCCGTCTCCTTCCTGGCGCCGGCCTTGCTCTGGATCGGGTTTTCAGGAACGCGACGGGAGCGCCGTGACCGGCTGGTCTGCGTCGCGATCGCTTCCGGGACCCTTCTCCTGCTGGTCGCGCCCTATCTTGCGGCCTGTTGGAGAACGTTCGGCGACCCGCTGATCGCGATCAATACGCATGCGTCCTTCTATCACGATCGAGAAGGCCTGACCGGCGAGAGTCCCGCGAGCTGGGATGAGTACGTCATAGGCGAACGCCGCGTTCTCGATCGCCTCGAGACGCTGGCCGTCGGATTGACGATCTATCCCTTCGAGAACAAATGGCGAGGCTTCGAGGATTGGAGTCCATTCGCCGGCCATGCCCTGCGCATCGTCGCCGTCTGCGGTCTAGCGTGCGCCTTCGTCTTCCCGTCGGGCCGTTTACTGATGCTCATCCTCACGACCGCCCTCATTCCATTTGCATTCACCTGGAACATCCGAGGCGGTTCGGAATGGCGATTCACTCTGTTCGCTTATCCTTTTTACTTGTCGGCCGTCGGATTGATCGCCGCCACGGCGGTCCGCTTCGGCGCCGCATTACGGAGACGGGACCTGGGGCGCATGGCGCGGCGCCATCGTCGCGACGCGATTTACGGCGTTGCGGCCGCTGTTTTTCTGGCCATCCTGACGACGCTGTTGCTGCCCGGCATCGCTTATCTGCGCGCCATCGACGCCCTGAGAGCCGGCATGCCGCTTGAGGTCGACGTCGAGTCGGAACCGCGCGGCCGTTTCTTCCTGGCGTCGGGATGGGGCGAGAACCGCATCGTGAGCGGCAAGGTCGTTCGCATATCGCAAGGGCGAGTCGCGATCCTCCGCGCGCCCTTCACGCCAGGCGCTGATCATCGCCTGGCGTTGACCGTCGGTCTGCCCGCCCACGGTGACGCCGCGATAGCCGAGGTCCGATCAGGCGATCGCCTGCTCGATCGATTGGAGCTGCGGGGCGACGCACGGCTTTCTACCCACGACATCCGAGTGCCGGCGAGCGCAGTTCGTCGACTCTCGACGCTCATCGAGCTGCGCCTCTTGGGAAAACGCGATTCGTTCACATTCCGGCGGATGCATATCGAGCCGCTCCGCGCAACCGATCGTCACAACGAGAAGTCCTGGTAGGCGAGCAGCTTGCCTGCGCCCGACATGTCGCAACGGGCGGAGGCAAGCTCCGCTTTACCGGCAAGGTTGCGGGCTCAAATCGACTTGTCGCGGGAGATGGTTTCCCGGATTCTGATGCGCGCATCCTTGTCGGTCTTGGAATCCTTGAGCGTCGTCTTGTCTTTCTCGGCCCGAGCGCCGCCCGCCACCACCATGAGATCCATCGTCTTTCCGTTGCGCAGCACGGTCACGGAAATCTCCTGGCCCGGCTCCACGTCCTCGAGCGCCTCATGAAGACCGGAGGCGGAGCGAATCTTCTCGCCTGAGATGTTCACGAGCACGTCCCCCGCCTTCATGCCCGCCTTGCCGGCCGGACCGTCCGCATCGACGCTCGACACGAGGATGCCCTTTTCCGATTCGAGTCCGAAGTAGCGCGCGAGCTGACCGGAGATCCGCTGATACTTGATGCCGAGTTTCGGCGGATCGGTCCAACGCCGGATGCCGGGAAAACCATGTTCCTGCCACTTATGCGTCATCTTGAGGCGAGGCATGTCCACGCCGGCGTCTGTAACGTCGAAGTCCGGAACGTCCACATCAATGTCGGGAAGAGCGAAGTGAAACGGCCCCGGCCCGAAGGACGACGGCCGCTCATCGAGCGCGGCCGTGACCTCCCGGACAGCGCCTTCACGCACGACCTCTAGCGCCACCTTTCGGCCGGCTGGGGTTTCGCGCACCAACCTGGAGAGTTGCAGCGCGCTCTCCACGGTCACTCCCTGATACCGAACGATGACGTCGTCGGCTTGAAGCCCGGCCTGCCCGGCGGGTGAATCCGGCTCGACCTTGCGAACAAGCGCTCCCCGCTCCTCGGCGAGCCGCAACCGTTCCACTGTCTTTTGATCGACCTCGTCCAACTGGACGCCAAGGAACCCGCCCCCGTCCCCGATCATGAAAATTCTTCGGGCCTCCCGGCTTTCTCCGCCGATCGCCGACCGAGTCGGCGCCAGTAGACTCAGAAGCGCCAAAAATCCAAAGAAACTCGCACTTTTCCCGTGACGCATGACATTCCTCCTTGAAATGCGGACGCAACGACCCCGCTCCGTTTCTTCGATTGTGACGTCTTTCCAGCACGGAAAGTCGCCGCGCACGAGTGACGAATATTTTTCTTCAATCATGCAGCGGCTCCTTCTCCAGTCCAGACGTCACGCGGGTCTGGACGTCGCTATGCTCGGCGGTCATCCCCGTCACGGCTGACGATCACGCGACGAATCACGGACTCGCGCATACCCCAAGCGCGATGTCCTGCTTGTTGGGGTGCATGTTTTCAGACTCGGCGCGAGAGACCGGCTTTCGTTCGCGGCAGCAGGCGCAAGGTATCGTCCTGGGAGCAAATGATGGACGACGTAATCGCGCATGGCTTTTTCCAGGGCGGAGAACGTTAGTGAAAAGCCCACTCCGCGCAACTTCGAGATTTCGGCCCGCGTCTCGTATTGATAGCGGTCACGGATCGATTCCGGCATGGAGATATACTCGATCGCCGCATCGCGGCCGAGGGAGGCGAAGAGCGCATGTGCGAGATCATTCCAGGTCCGGGACTCGCCTGTCCCAACATTGTAGATGCCGCTCGCCTCAGCGTGATCAAGAAAAAAAAGGATGCACTCGACGACGTCCTTGATATATACGAAGTCACGGCGCTGCTCGCCATTCGCGCAGTCAACGCGATATGACTTGAAGAGCCGCATGGAGCCGCCATCCCGTACGTCCGGGAAGGCTTTCGCGATCACGCTGCGCATCTCCCCCTTGTGGCCCTCGTTCGGACCGAAGACGTTGAAGAACTTGAGACCGACCATTCTCCGCAACCAGCCTTGACGCAGGGCGTGAAGGTCAAAGAGATGCTTCGAGAAACCGTAGGCGTTGAGCGGGCGTAGATCCGCCAGGCGTCGCTCGTCATCGGCATAGCCATGGCTTCCGTCGCCATATGTCGCCGCGCTAGACGCGTAGATGAGACGCACGCCATTCCGCCGCGCGCACCAATCCGCGAGTCGCACGCTATAGCGATAGTTATTCTCCATCAGATAATCGACGTCCCGTTCGGTTGTGCAAGAACAGGCGCCCATGTGAAGGACGGCCTCGACGCGCCCGTCGTAAGCGCCGCGCTCCAGCTCCTCGATGAATGCCTGCTTGTCGCGGTAGTCCAGGAAGCGGAGTCCCACGAGATTCCGCCACTTCTCGCCGTGGCCAAGGCGATCCACAACGAGGACATCTTCGCGCCCGCGGTTGTTCATCCCCCAAACGAGGGCGCTGCCGATGAATCCCGCGCCTCCGGTGACGATAATCACAGGTGTCTGACGACGCCGTGCGCTCCGCGGGGGAGATCGCTCGGAAGAAGGCGACTCCGGCCAATGCATTTCATGTACATGAGCAATCACCCCGGCGATTCCGCCAACTGGAGCTTCTCGCGCGTGGTCCACAATCCGGCGGCCGGCGTATTGATGAAATAGACGCGCTCGCCGTCGGGAAGCGTGTTCCAGCCCTCCCTCATGCTCGCCGGGTCGTATCTGCCGAGCGCGTCGCCAAGGTCGGCGTAGGCATAGTGGACTGATTCGATATCTTCCCGTGACAGCTTGCCCGTCGCATAACGAATCGTGAAGCGCTCGTCCGGCGAGCCGTGGATGAGATGCGCCGTGCCATGGGCGAGGTCCCGCAAATCCGCGTTCGTGCGATAACGCTCCAAGGCTCGAGTCGCTCCGCAGTAGCCGTATTTGCGGATGAGCGCGTCGACTTCTGACTGTTCCCCAAAGCGTTCGACGCCGGGGGCGATGACGATCAGCTCGCCGCCGTCGGCGAGAGCCATGCGCGTGCGATAGACGGCCTTGTTGGCGACCCAAGTGCTGCGGTACTCATCGGCCTGCATCACGGCCACGATCTTTCGTGCCGGTTCGCCAAGGATGATGACGTTCCGCACGAGACTGGCACGCGCGGCCATGAGATGGGTTTCCAGATCGTCGCCGACATAGACGCCGGTGTGAACGAGCCGGCCTAGCGCGTCACGGCCCATCACAACTAGGAAATAGACGTCCGGCAGTCGTCCAAGGAAGCGCTCCTCTGCCCAGTTGTAGCAGGCGCGCATCGGGGTCATGAGTCGGCCGAGGTTTTTCTCGATCCCGAATACTGCGGCGGCCATGTGAGAGGCGCAGATCGTCTCCTTCCCTCCGAGCCCGATGAAGTAGTTCTTGTTGTGACCGGCAAAGCCGAGAACCTCGTGCGGCACGACGTGGCCGACGTTGACGATCAGGTCCCATCGCTCGCCGAGAAGAATCGTGTTGAGATCGACGGGGATGTCCCAGTCGGCTCTGCCGTCCGTGTTCTCGGCCACACGGCTCGCCGGGATGACTCCCGCTCGCATGACGCCGTTGCGCCAGTCGTGGGCATGGATTCGCTCCCGGGGAATGCATCTGAACATCCGAAGGCTCTCCGATTCGGTATGGGGCACATGCTGTCCCAAGGTTGGAATGACGTGCGTGTCGCAGCCGTCCGGCAACCTCCGATAGATCGCTTCCGTGATCCAGCCGGCCCCGCCGTGGGCGCGGGTCAGGTCCGGCGGCAGGAGCAAGACCCACAGGAAGTCGCATTGCAGCCGCGCGCGCGCTTCATCCAGCAGTCGCTGGCATAGCTCATCGATCTCTTCCCTGGCAATACTCGATGCTTCGTATGTGAACCAAGGCATGGCAAACGAACTCGCTGCTCACCGACCGCCGTCAAGAGTCATGTTCATCGAGAGTCCGCTCCGACGCCGAGCGCTCTGCGTGAGAGATCGCTCGCAAAGAGACCGTCGGGATCAAGCTGTTTCTTGAGGGCGAGGAATCGTCCGACGCGCTCGTCGCCGTACGCGCGCCGCGTCTGATCCGGCGTCAGGACGGAGTCCTTGGCGAGGTAAAACCTTCCGCCCGCGCCGATCACGCGCTCCGTGATCTCCATCGTCAGAAGCCGCAGCCGCTCGCGATTCGTCCCCGTGACGCGGAAGTCGAGCGCCAGCGACCAGCCGTCGACGGCATGCGACAGCAGGAAGCGATCGAGACGGTGGCGCTTGAGCACGCCCAGGTACGGCTTGATGCGATGATCGTGGCACAGGCGCAACGCTTCGCGGCCATCGTCCGCGGCGTTCTACTGATCATCGCGTCCTTGGCGCTATGCCGCGTCTCGGGGCATTCGACCGCGATGTGGACCGCCGCTTTTTCACAAGGGCGGTGGCTCCATTCCGGAGCTTCGCGGCTTCGCAATCGTCGCACCGCCCGTGAATGACCAGCTCGTGGCTTTCGATTCGAAAGCGCGGGGGGACGCATAGCCGTCCGGTCAACGGACATCCGGGAAGGTCCCAGGCGCGCCCGCAGACATGGCAATGGAAATGATGGTGGTGCGGCCGTCCGGTGGACTCGTAAGCAACGCTTCCGCACGGAAGACGGACTATGACCAGTCGCCCCTTTTCCAGCATCCGTCGGACTGCTCGATAGACGGTCGCGATGCCGATGCCGGGGACCCGCGCTTGAGCAAGACCTCGAACCTCATGCGTGCTCAACGGTCGCTCCTCGGCATTGAAAACCTCTTCGATGACAGACCGCTGGCGGGTGTTCCGACTCGCGACACTGCGCGGCTTGCGGCCGCCGCGCGCTTGCGACGGAATGAATGATGCGCGGGCTCCGCGGCCCGTCGTTTTGGGCGGGGGCGGACGCCTCGCGTTCCTTCTTCCGGGAATCATGAAACGATAATGGTATATCGTTATCATTAAATCAGCCGGCCCGGACAACCGAGGCGGATCTTTCGTCCGTGCCATCGAGCTTGACATCTGTCAGTCAGCGACTCAGCGCGTAATCTGGGAGAGAGAGATGGCGAATCCCCCACATTTTGCTTGACATGAAGCAGAAGACTCTATATATAGTGGATGTGCTGGTGCCTGAGATGATCCTCAGGTTCAAGAGGGAACCCGGTGTGAATCCGGGGCTGCCCCGCAGCGGTCAGCGAGAACGACACCCACAATTTGCACTGGCCATTCGGCTGGGAAGCGGTGGGCGGTAGAAAGGCGGCGGAAGCCGAGACGCTCGCGAGCCCGAAAACCTGCCAGCATCCGGCGCCGGAGAGAAAACCGGAGCCGGCTCGACCTGGAAGCCTCGCGGGAGGGTGGGTGGGTCTTGTGGGTTGCGCCGGTTCCGGCACGCGCCCATTCTCAACCCAAGACTGACTGAGGCGTTCCGGCTGCCCGCGGGGGCCATGAATTCGATGATTCGTTCCCCCCAGTGCGGGTTTGTTGTGTGTGCGTGTTCTCGACGCATGAGGAGGGCGGCATGACTGTTCGACTGGACGCTTGCGATGCGTTTGCTGGAGGTGGTCGGCCAGATGCGATTGCATCCGACGTGGTTCAGGTATTCTCCACGATCATTAAACGCGATGGGTCTCGGGTTCCTTTTGATTCCACACGAATCGCGCATGCGATCGAAGCAGCCGGGAAGGCAACAGGCGAGTTCGACCGCAACGAGGCCGAGCGGCTGGCTCGTCGTGTGCTGCTTATTGCCGCGAACGCCCGCCATGGCGAGCCGAGCGTTGAAGCCATCCAGGACATCGTCGAGGAGGTCCTCATCGCCTCGCCCCACCGCCGATCGGCTCGCGCGTATATTGTCTATCGCGACCAGCATCGCGCGCTGAGAAGCATCCGCCGGGCAGATCGAAGCGATCTCGTGGACGGCTACATTGAGCAGACCGATTGGCTCGTCTCGGAGAACGCCAACATGGCGTTCAGCCTGCAGGGGCTCAACAACCACATCGCCAGCGACGCTACTCGCCGATACTGGCTGGAACACCTCTATCCCCCTGAAGTGCGCGCGGCTCACGAGTCGGGAGATCTGCACATCCACGATCTCAACCTGCTCGCGGTTTATTGCGTCGGCTGGGATCTGGCTGACCTGCTGCGTCAAGGATTCCGCGGCGCCTGCGGCAAGGCCGAGAGCAAGCCGGCACGGCACTTTCGGACGGCGCTCGGCCAGGCGGCCAACTTCTTCTACACGCTGCAGGGCGAAGCGGCCGGCGCCCAGGCGTTCTCCAGCATCGACACGCTGCTCGCGCCTTTCATCGCCCACGATGGACTCTCGTACGGCGAGGTCAAGCAGGCCCTCCAGGAGTGGGTCTTCAACCTGAACGTGGCGACGCGCGTCGGGTTCCAGACGCCCTTCACCAACGTCACGCTCGACCTCAACGTGCCCGCGCGTCTCCGAGACGATCCGGTCGTCATCGGCGGCGAGATCCAGCAGACGACCTACGGCGATTTCCAGCGTGAGATGGACGTCTTCAATCGCGCGTTTCTGGAGGTGATGATCGAAGGCGACGCCAAGGGGCGCGTGTTCACCTTCCCGATCCCGACCTACAACGTCACGAGAGATTTCGACTTCGACGATCCGCGCCTGGAGCCCTTGTGGCTGGCGACCGCGCGTTACGGCATCCCGTACTTCGCGAATTTCGTGAACTCGGATTTGTCGCCGGACGAAGCGCGCAGCATGTGCTGCCGGCTGCGTCTCGACATGCGGGAGTTGCGCCATCGCGGCGGCGGCCTGTTCGGAGCCAACCCGCTCACGGGCTCGATCGGCGTCGTCACGCTCAACCTGCCCCGGCTGGGACATGTGTCTCGCGATCAGGCCGATTTCTTCGAGCGCCTGGGTCGTCTCATGGACATCGCGCGCGACAGCCTGACGCTGAAGCGCAAAGTGCTCGAACGATTCACCGAGGCCGGCCTCTACCCTTACGCGCGTCACTACCTGAGCGCCATCAAGGAACGGCACGGCGCGTACTGGCAAAACCACTTCTCGACGATCGGCCTCGTGGGATTGGACGAGGCCGGCCGTAACCTGCTCGGCGAAGGATTGATGCAGGGCAAAGGACGCGCATTTGCCCTCGATGTGCTCGATCGCATCCGCGCGCGGCTTCTCGATTACCAAGCGGAGACCGGCGCGTCGTTCAATCTGGAGGCCACTCCGGCCGAGGGCGCGAGCTACCGCCTGGCTTTGCTCGACCGGAAGCGCTTCCCAAGAATGCGCGTGTTCGACGAGAGCGGCCAAGAAGACGACGTGTACACCAATTCATCGCAGCCGCCCATCGACGCGTTCGAGGACCCATTCGCTCTGCTGGACCAGCAGGACGAATTCCAGACGAAATACACCGGCGGCACGGTTCTGCACTTCTGGCTAGGCGAACGGATCGACGATCCCGCGACCGTGAAGGCATTCGTGCGCACCGTGTGCGCGCGCTACCGGCTCCCATACTTCACGCTGACTCCGACGTTCTCGATCTGCCCGGAACACGGCTACCTGGTGGGCGAGCAGCCAAGCTGTCCGGAATGCGGCTCCGAGACGGAGGTCTATTCGCGCATCGTCGGCTACCTGCGACCCTTGAAGCAATGGAATCGAGGCAAGCGGCGCGAGTTCTCTCGGCGCTCCTTGTTTGAGTGGAAGCTCGAATGATCGGCGGGTTCCAGCCATGCTCGTTCATCGACTTCCCGGGCCGTCTGGCCGCGGTCGTTTTCACGCAGGGCTGCAATCTGCGCTGCCGCTACTGTCACAATCCGGAGCTGCTTCCACTGTCGTGTCCTGGCGGCGTCAACATAGCGGACGTCTTGCGTTTTCTCGACTCTAGGCGGGACAAGTTGACCGGCGTCGTGGTGAGCGGCGGCGAGCCGACCCTCCACGACGACCTGCCGGATCTGTTGTGCTCCATTCGTCAGCGCGGTTTCGCCGTGAAGCTCGATACCAACGGCACGCGTCCGTCCGTCGTCCGCCGCATCGTTGACCGGCGTCTCGTGGACTTCGTCGCCGTCGACGTGAAGGCGCCGCCCGGAGCATCCTCCCGCTGGCTCTGCGGCGCGGAGTGTCAGGGGGAAAACGCGCTCGCGACCCTCGAAGCCTTGGTTCACGCGCGGGTTGCGCATGAAGCGCGCACGACAGTCGTCCGCGAACGGCATTCCGTCGCCGATCTGACCACCATCGCCGAGGCCCTCGTGTCGGTAGGGGCACAAAGCTGGCGCCTACAACCGGTCCGGCAAGTGCAGCTCGATGCCAGGGCGCATCCGCTTGCGCCGCCGGCGAACGAGACCCTGGCGCGCGCGCTGGAGGCCGGTCATAAGCTCGGTCTTGATGTCTCGGTGCGCGGTTCAGCCATGCCCTTTCTCTCCTGGCATGCGAATTCAAGAGCCGCATCCAGCGATGTCGCCGCGTCGCCGGCACCCAAAGCCTAAGGAGGCGATCCGTCCATGACTGTTCAGGCCACATGTCTTGGTCATCCTCGTATCGGAGGCGCTCGGGAGCTCAAGAAAGCGCTCGAGTCCTATTGGGCCAGCAAAACGTCCGCCAAGGATCTCCTGAGCGTGGCATCCGCTCTGCGCCAGCGTCATTTGACGCTGATGAAGGATAAGGGCATCGACCACGTCCCCAGCAACGATTTCTCGCTCTACGACAACGTGCTGGACATGGCGGTCGCCGTCGGAGCGGTGCCGGCGCGGTATCGCGAAATCGAAGACCCGCTGGCTCGCTACTTCGCGATGGCACGCGGACATCAGGATCGCGAGACGGGAATCGACGTGGCGGCCCTTGAGATGACCAAGTGGTTCGACACCAATTACCACTACATCGTGCCTGAGCTGGAAGCCGGCCAGGAATTCAAGCTCGACGCGGCGAAGATCGTGGCCGAGATCGGAGAGGCGCGGGCGCTCGGCGTCAAAACGCGTCCGGTGATACCGGGGCCGGTCACCTTCTTGCTGCTCTCGAAGTTGGCGCCGTGGGCGCCACGCGCCGCCGCCACGCTGGATCTGCTCGACAGGCTGCTTCCCGTGTACGAGGAGCTTCTGAGCAGGCTTTCCGCGGAGGACGTCGACTGGGTTCAAATCGACGAGCCCTATCTTGTGCTGGATCTCGACGAGCGCCGCCGGTCGGCCTGCCTGCGTGCACTCGACAGACTCTCGACAAGCCCACGCCGCCCACGCCTCCTCCTGGCGACGTATTTCGGGGCCCTTGGGGACAATCTACAAATAGCCGCGGGTTCGGGCTTTGATGCCCTCCATGTCGATCTTGTGCGAGCGCCCGAGCAGTTTGACGCGCTGCTCGGCGCGATTCCCGAAGATATGCTCCTCTCGCTCGGCGTGGTCGACGGCCGTAACGTCTGGAGGACCGATCTCGATGCCGCGCACGCGATGGTTCGCCGCGCCGTCGAGAGACTGGGCGGCGGACGCGTGCTCGTGGCGTCCTCGTGCTCCCTGCTCCACGTTCCGAGCGATCTCTCGGCCGAGCGCGCAATCGATCATGAGCTCAAGAGCTGGCTCGCGTTCGCGGCGCAGAAGCTGGACGAGGTCCGCGCTCTGGCGGACGCGGCTGAATCCGCGGCGCCGAGCGGCGCTCTTTTCGCCGAGGCGCGGACGGCGCTCGCGAGCCGGCGCGCCTCGCCTCGGACCAGGAACGCCGGCGTTCGAGATCGCGTGCGCTCGATCGGCGAAAAGATGCTGCGCCGGACGTCGTCCTTCGCGAAACGCGCGCGGATTCAGCGCGCACGCTTCCGACTCCCCGCTTACCCGACGACGACGATCGGCTCGTTCCCGCAGAGCGTAGACGTGCGAGCCGCGCGCTCCGCCTGACGCGCCGGCCGCATGACGGCCGAGGACTATGAGGTCTTCCTGAAAGGCGAGACCCGGCGCTGCGTGGAAAGACAGGAGGCGCTCGGACTGGACGTCCTCGTCCATGGCGAGTTCGAACGCAACGACATGGTCGAGCACTTCGGCGATCAGCTCGCCGGCTTCGCCGTCACCGAGAACGGCTGGGTGCAGAGCTATGGCTCGCGGTGCGTCAAGCCGCCGGTCCTGTTCGGCGATGTCGCGCGTCCGGCGGCCATGACCGTTGCCTGGTGGACGTTCGCGCAGGCGCTCACGACCCGTCCCATGAAAGGCATGCCGGAAGCCTCGCGATCGAAGATGGAAGTCCAGGCGGACTTCGCGCGCGTCGGTTACCCAAACGAGATCGGGCCGGAAGTGTACGACATCCACTCGCCGCGCGTGCCGTCGCGTGACGAGATGCTGGCGCTTTTGGATCGCGCGCGCCAAGTGCTGCCGGAGATGCGGGTCTGGGTGAACCCGGACTGCGGCCTCAAGACACGCGGCTGGCCCGAGGTCGAGACGGCATTGGCCAACATGGTGGAGGCGGCGCGCATGGCTCGCCGGCGGTTCAACGGCGCCGCCCGCGGTTAGCGAGCAAGCACATGCCGCAAGGACACGAACCAGGCGAAATGTGATTTACTTATGGGTGAGCCCGCTTCGCGCACTATCATCGTTTAGTCACATTTCGCTGGTTATGTCCGGCGACAATTGAAGGGCGGCGTCACCAAGGCTCAGGTAGGGAGGATTTGTGAAGTTCCTTGTGGATAGCATCGAGAAGTGGCCGCAGTGGCTTCGCTGGGTACTCTTCTTGCCGGTCGGGCTCGGGTGCGGTGTGCTCCTCGAGAGATCGTTGAATGCCGGCTTCATACTCCTTGGCTCACCAAACACCGATGTCACTCTACTAGGTATTCTCTTTGTCCACACCAAGAAGCTGGTTTCCGCTTGGTGGATGGTGGCCTTCCCGGCTATCATCGCGCCCCATCATCGAGCTGTAGCTCTCACCTTCTTCGCGCTTGGATTGCTACTAGAATCTATTGCGCCACTCTACCGTCTCTTGTCAGGATTTCCAGTTCTGGATGTTATATACGCGATCGGTGCATTCGGCGTTGACTTCGGCGGTGGGCTCCTCGGTCTACTGACTGTCAGACACTACGTGCGAGTTGCAGCCGGACTGCAAAAGCTAGCGATACCCGTGTCGCGCGAGGGAGCGGCATAACGAAAAGCAGGCCCTTCTTGAGTCGCCCTTGGAAACGTTGACTGACCGGTGATCGCGATCGGCGATTCCGGAAGGACGGCGTTGCTGCCAGGTCTCGCTGAGCTCGCCCCTGGCAGCTTCTCGCTGGCGGTCAAGCCAGCGAGTCGAACGAGGCCGCGGATTCTACCCATGCACCGACGTGTGTGCGCGCCCGTCAGATCAAGGATCGCATTCGCGAACCCTCCCAAAGATACGACGGCTGCCACAGCGCCGCGCATGATCGCCTCGCGCGGCAT
>JAFGSN010000099.1 GCA_016934575.1 Vicinamibacteria bacterium | reverse complement strand
GCGTGGCCACGGCGGAGTCGAGTACGGCATCCTCGGAGCTCACGGCGCGGCGAGGGCTCGGTGGAACGACGCGATCCTCGGCCCTGCATTGAGCGATGCCGTCCCCTTGGTTGCCCTGATGCGCTGTAGGAACACGCGGCGCAGGAACCGTGCACGGACCTGCGGGCACAGGCGTTCCGGAGACACGAACGGACGTCGGTTCCGTAGGTTGTAGTAGGCCAGGCCCGCGTTGTACGCAGCGTCGGCGCGCGATTCGATCGTGGAGGCGTGCGGGCAGTCGCCCGCGGCGCGGCCGTCAGCCTGTCATCGCCGACAGTCTCCGATCACTCACGGCTTGAGCGCGTTCAAGATGTCCGCGCGAACCCAGTAGACCTTGGAGGGCTCTTCGGTTTGAAATCCCGCCCGCCTCGTAAACAACAGGTACTTGCCGTCCGGCGAGAAGTGGGCGATCACCTCGAGCGCGTCCGTGTTCACGTCAGGCCCCAGATTGACCGGCCGCGACCAGTCGCCGTCGTTTTGCTTGAACGACGCGTAGAGATCGGCGGTGCCGTATCCACCGGTCCGATTCGAGTGAAAAACCAGGAACCGGCCATTCGGCGAGACTACGGGACCGCAGTCGTTGGATTCGGCGTTCAGTTGTCCCAAATTGACCGCCTCCTTGTAGCAGCCATTCTGGAGCTTGGCGTAATAGATGTCGCAGCCGCCCTTGCTGACTTCCGTCGTTCGATGGGAACAGAAATATAACGTTCCATCGGCCGACTCGTGGATGGAATTCTCGATCGCATCCGAATCGATCGGCGCCGGCAGTCTCAAGGCCGGGAACCATCCGAACCACTTTCGAAAGGCCACCCAAGGATCGCGCGGTGATTCCGATATGAAGAAAAGCCGCATGCCGTCGGTCGAAGAATACGGTCTCAGAGCGCCGGTCAGATCTCCCAGGAAGGAGGGCTTGACAGGCTCCGTCCAGGCGCCGTTTTTTCTTCGCCGAATCGAATAAAGCGTGAAATCGTCCCAAGTCGCGTTCGATTCGGTGAAGAAAATCTCCATCATGTTGGGGGAGATGTCAGCGTCTTGCACGTATCTGCCCGGCATCTCCAGAAACACCTCTGGTATCTGTCCGGTCGGTATCCTGCCGAGATACCCGTGGTTCGGATTCGCGCAGTCACGAGCTAAAGCGCTCTGCCCGAGTTGCATAGACGATAAAACGGTTGCGCCGATCAGCAACGCGCTTCGCATTGTCATGGTTGATCCTCTTCGGTCCACCTCTCATCATTCTCCCAGGCGGCGTATCGAGAGCTTACAGCCGACCCGTGTGGCATGCATTGCCCTTTCTCTTGCTTCTTATCGCGACTCAATAAGGAGATACGGGTTTTCAACGGCCTCGACATGCAACGTTCCAGCTCTAGACAAACCACGGCGACAGCACAGGAGCCGCCGCGGGCACGCCGCGATTCCAGCTTGGACTAACGTTTCGCCGGCAATTCGTAGATGCTGACGACGTATTCCCAGATCGGCGTGCAAGTCTTCGGGGCGTCTCCGTCAGCTACGACGCGCCGCTCGTTTCGATCTCGAAGCTCGTCGTGATCGTCGTCTCTCTCTGCACGGTCTGACTGACAACGCAATACTTGCCCTCGGAAAGCTCGATCGCCTTGGCGAGCTTGTCCGGATCGACGTTCCTGCCGACGACATGGTACTTGACTTCAATCGTATGAAACGGCTTCGGGTAATCGTCATTCTGACGACCGACCACCTCGATCTCCAGCGAATCGATCTCCTGACGTTGCTTGCGCAGGATCCGGATCACGTCGATTCCCGTGCAACCGGCGATCCCCCACAACAGCAGCTCCGTCGGCTTGACTCCGTCTTCGCCTCCACCCGCGCCTTTGGCTGCATCGATCGCCACCTTATTGCCGAAAGCGCTGACTCCCTCGAATTTAAGCCCGCCTTTCCAGGTCATGCTTGCCTTGACTTCAGCCATCTCGATTCATCCCCCCAGTCATAGCGCTTGATTCGCGCCCAGTATTCGGCGACCGGGTCGCGCAGTCCACGACAAATCCACACGGGTCGGTTGTTCTCGTGCAGCGACCGCACTCGATAGTGGCGGCGCGCTCGATGTCGTCGAAACGCCGCATCAGCTCTGCTTTATCGCCGTCGATCATGATCAGGACTCGTCCATCCCATCCTCGCGGCCCCTAAAACCAGTGGCTGTTGTGGCCGCTGATCGCCGGAGGCAAGCCTCGTTTGCGACCAAGCAAGTCTATGACAAGAGATCGCCTTGCAGATTGACCATCCGCCGGGGAGCAAGTACGCTACTCGACAGTCGGCCTTCACGGGAGAAGATCGACCGCGGAATGAATTGAGCTGATGGCCGTCGCGCAGGAGCGGCGGCCGCGCCACGCTAAAGAATCATGAAATCAAATGCAATACAGGTGGATCGAGCATGACTGAGGCCGCGAACGTCAAGCGACTGGAACGCCTCGCCCTGCAACTGCGTTTCGACTTGATCGAGATGATGGGCGTGGGAAAAGCCGGGCATCTGGGCGGTTCAAGCTCCCTGGCCGAGATCGTGGCCTGCCTCTATTTCCAGGCCATGCGTTACGACCCCCGGAACCCCAAGGATCCGGACCGCGATCGCTTTCTGCTCAGCAAAGGCCACTGCGTGCTCATTCAATACGCGGCTCTCGTCGAGTTGGGCGTGGTTCCCCGCGACGAGCTGAAGAAGGTCAAGACCTTGCAGGGGCATCTCCAGGGACACCCGGACTGCGATCACACGCCGGGCATCGAGGCGGTCACCGGCTCTTTGGGCATGGGCCTGTCCATCGGCTTGGGCATGGCTCTCGGCCTGCGTCTCGATCGTCGATCGAGCCACGTCTACGTCATCATGGGCGACGGCGAGCTCTCCGAAGGACAGATCTGGGAAGCGGCCATGGCGGTCGCGGCCTACAAGGTCGACACCCTCACCGGGATCGTCGACCTCAATCACGTTCAGGCGACCGGCCCGACGCGCGAGGTGCTCGACATTCCCGATATCGCGAGAAAGTGGGAGGCCTTCGGCTGGGAAGCTCTGTCGATCGATGGCCACGATATCGTCCAGATTCTGGACGCGCTGGATCGCGCGCGGCGAATCAAGGGGCGGCCGGCCGTGATCATCGCCGAGACGGTCAAGGGCAAAGGCTTCTCTTTCGCCGAGAACAACGCCGCCTTTCACAACGGCATCCTGACCGACGAACAGCATCGACAGGCCCTCTCCGAGCTCGAGGCGCGGCGCGCCGGATTAGGGGACTGATGAGCTCGAAGGAACGATCATGACGACTCCCCATCCCAACATGCGCGAGGCGTATGGCATGGCGTTGCTCGCGCTGGGCAAGGCCAATCCCGACGTCGTGGTCCTGGAGGCCGATCTGGGCAAATCCACCCGTTCGGTGCTGTTCCAGGAAGCCTTTCCCGAGCGCTACTTCCAGATGGGCATCGCCGAGCAGAACATGGCCGCCACGGCCGCCGGACTCGCTTTTACCGGCAAGATCCCGTTCATCCACTCCTTTGCCGTCTTTGCCGCCGGAAGAGCGTTCGACCAGTTGCGAAACGCGGTGTGCATCCCCAAGCTCAAGGTCCGCGTGTGCGGATCGAGCTGCGGGCTCTCCGATTTCGGCGACGGCAAGACGCACCAGTCCGTGGAAGACGTGGCCCTCATGCGCTCCCTGCCCAATATGACCGTGCTCAGTCCAATGGACGGCATCGAAGCGGCACGCATGATGGAATGTCTGATCGACTGGCCGGGGCCTGTCTACATTCGCGTCAATCGCTCCAACCTTCCCTTTCTCTATCCGACGAGCGAGCCCTACCACATCGGCAAGATCACGCGCCTGCGCGACGGATCCGACGTGGCCCTGCTGGCCGCCGGCGTCATGGTCGACCGCTCGCTGAAGGCGGCCGCGTTGCTGGCCGAAAAGGGCGTCTCGGCCCGCGTCTTCAACTTGAGCACGATCAAGCCCCTGGATCGGGAAGCGCTGATGGCGGCCGTGGCCGGCGTCAGGGCGATCGTCGTGAGTGAGGAACACAACATGATCGGCGGGTTGGGCTCAGCCGTTCTGGAAACGTTGCGGGCCGCGCCGCATGCGCCGGTGGAATTGATCGGCATCGCGGACCGCTTCGGACTCAGCGCGTCCGATTATGAAGAAATCTTGAACCACTTCGGGCTGACCGCTCGAGCGATCTCCGAGGCCGCCATGCAACTGATCGAGGCCGGCCCGGCGGACTGAGTTGCGCGGGCGTTTCCGAACGCCCATCTTGACAGGAGGATCTCATGCGGATCGGTTTCATCGGATTGGGAATCATGGGCAATCCCATGGCCAAAAACCTGATCAAGGCCGGACACGACCTCACGGTCCATGACATCGTGGCCGAGCGTATCAAGGACGTCACAAGCGCCGGCGCTCGGGCCGGCTCATCTCCGCAGGACGTGGCTGCTCGGAGCGAGATCGTCATCACCATGCTGCCCAACTCGCCGCACGTCAAAGAAGCCGTTCTAGGATCGAACGGCGTCATCCTTGGCGTCAAGCCCGGCAGCGTCGTCGTGGACATGAGCTCCATTGCGCCGCTCGTGGCGCAGGAAGTGTCGGCCGGCCTGGCGCAGAAGGGCATCGACATGCTCGATGCGCCGGTTTCCGGCGGCGAGCCCAAGGCCATACAGGGCACGCTCGCCATCATGGTCGGCGGCAAGGCCGAAGTGTTCGAAAGAGTCAAACCGATCCTGCTCAAGATGGGCTCATCGGCCGTGCTGTGCGGCGCGATCGGCAGCGGCAACGTGACCAAGCTCGCGAATCAGATCATCGTGGCCCTGAACATCGCGGCCATGTCCGAGGCCCTGGTTCTGGCGGCCAAGGCCGGCGTGGACCCGGAGCTGGTGTATCAAGCCATCCGCGGCGGGCTGGCCGGCAGCGCCGTTCTGGACGCCAAGGCGCCCATGGTTCTCGGCGGCAACTACAAGCCGGGATTCCGCATCGAGCTGCACATCAAGGATCTGCAGAATGCACTGGACACGGCCCATGCGATCGGCGTGCCCGTGCCCTTGACCAGCGAGATCATGGAGATCATGCAGGCGCTGCGCGTCGACGGCAAGCAGCAGGACGACCACGGCGGGATCATCCAATTCTACGAGAAGCTCGCCGGACAGCTCGTGCGCGGCGCCCAGTAAGACCGGCCAAGGGAGCGCTCATGGTTGTGGAGACCGACGCGTCCCCGTTCAAGCTCGCGCGCGTCAGCCGGATCATGGACAGGACGCTGTCATACGTGGCGGCGCTGCTCCTGGCAATGATGGCGGGAATCGTCTTCAGCAACGTCATCTGCCGTTATTTCCTGAATGCGTCGCTCTACTGGTACGAAGAGGTCTCCCGTTTTCTTCTCCTCTGGATCGTATTCCTGGGCGCCGTCATCGCCTACATCAGGGGCGACCACCTCGGGATCGACGTCCTGCTCATCATCCTGCCGCCGCGCGCGAAGAAGGCCGTCATTGTTCTGGCCGATTTCATGGTCATGGTCGCGCTCTTGATTCTGTTCCAGGGCGGGTGGGCGATGGCCGCGGATTCCCTCGCCAGCGGCTGGGTGGCTTCCTCGGTTCCCATTCCCTACGGCTATATATACATGGTGGCGCCCGTCAGTGCCGGCCTCATGCTCATCCACGGCGTCATCAAGACCATCGGTGACATTCAGGGCGCGCAGGCGACGAAACAATGATCGTCCTGTTTCTCCTCTGTCTTTTCGGACTCATCCTGATGGGCATGCCCGTCGCCTTCGCCTTGTTCCTGACCGCCCTCGTGCTGGCCTGGTCCCTGGGTGCCTGGTCGCCGCCCTTGATCGTCCAGAACGTCTTCCGCGGCATCGACAGCTTTCCCTTGATGGCCATCCCTTTCTTTCTGCTCGCCGGCGAGATCATGAACGCTGGCGGCATCTCGCGGCGCATTATTCTCGTGGCCAAGGCGCTCTTCGGCCATGTCCGCGGTGGCCTGGGTTACGTGACGGTGGTCGCCAGCATGCTCATCGCGGGCGTGTCCGGCTCGGCCGTGGCCGACACCTCGGCCATCGGTTCCATCCTCTACCCCGTGATGAAGAAGGAGGGCTATGATCCCAGAAAGGCCGCGGCCCTGTTCGCCGCCTCCGGCACCAGCGGGCCGATCATTCCGCCCTCCATCCCCATGGTCATCTTCGCCGTCATCGCCAACGTCTCGGTCATCCGGCTTTTCATCGGGGGAATCGTTCCCGGCCTGCTTCTGTGTCTGGGCCTCATGATCGGCTGGCGTCTCCATGTTCGGAGCCGGTCGCGCTACAGGGTCTTGGGCGCCTTCAGTCTCGGGACGGCGCTCACTGCCTTTTGGGGCGCGTCCCTGGCGGTTTTTCTTCCGATCATCATTCTGGGCGGCATACTGCTCGGCGTCTGCACCGCCACCGAGGCGGCGGTTCTGTCGGCCGCCTACGCCTTCGTCGTCTCGGTCTTCATCTATCGCGAGCTGAAGATGAAAGACATGCTCCCCGTGCTGGTGAACACCGTGCGCGGCACGTCGGTCGTCCTGCTCATCTGCGGCGCGGCCATGGCCGCCGCGTATTTCATCACCACGGCCCGGATCCCGATCCTGCTCGCCGACATGTTGCTCGATCTGTCGGGCGGGAGCTGGATTCTTTTCATGCTCTGGGTCAACGTTCTTCTTTTGATCGTCGGCTGCGTCATGGATCTGACGCCGGCGCTTCTCATCCTCGGGCCGATGCTTCTTCCGATCGCCGTCACGTACGGACTGGACCCGGTCCATTTCGGCGTGGTCATGGTCGTCAACCTCTGCGTCGGACTCATCACTCCGCCGGTGGGCAACGTCCTGTATGTGGCCTGCGGCATCTCCAAGGTCTCCATCGCCGACATGTCACGGGCGATCTGGCCCAACGTCGTCATCGGAATCATCGTCATCATCGTCATCACGTATCTGCCGTGGACGGTCACGTATCTGCCAAGCTTGATGGTCAAATGAAGAACCGAGGCGGACGCGAGAAACGCGAGTTGCCGATTGAATCCGCGCGCCTTTGGCGCGCGCCCTGGAGAAAGCGTATGGTCAAGAGCACGGTCCCATTGCTCGCCCTTCTTCTCGGTCTCTGCCTGGCCGGTTGCCAGACCAGGACCGGCCCCAAGGTCCTCAAGATCGCCAACGGCGTGAGCGAACAGCACCCGACCTGCCTTGCCAGCAAGAAGCTCGAAGCGCTCGTCGAAGCGAGACTCCCTGGCAAGTATGACATCCAGGTCTACGCCAACGCACAACTCGGCGACGATGTCCGCGCCACGGAGAACGTGCGCATGGGAACCCTGGAAATGGTCGCCACGTCGGCCTCGCCGCTCACGGGTCTCGTTCCGGAGCTCAACGTCTTCGACCTGCCCTTCATCGTGCCGAACGAGAAGGCGGCGGATTGCATCTGTGACGGTCCTGTCGGCGATAGGCTGGCCGCCGCGCTGGAGAGCAAAGGAATCAAGCTGCTGGCCTATTACGAAAATGGATTCCGTCAACTGACGAACAGCGTGCGCGAGGTCAGATCTCCGGACGACTTGAGGCGCTTGAAGATTCGAACCATGCAAAACGCCATTCACCTCGACGCCTTTCGGGCCATGGGCGCCAATCCCACGCCGATGCCGTTCAGCGAGGTCTTCACGGCGCTTCAGCAAAAGACGATCGACGGTCAAGAAAATCCCATTCCCACGATCTGGCTGTCCAAGTTCTACGAGGCTCAGAAATACGTCACCCTGACGAACCATGTCTACGGTCCGCATATCCTGCTCATCAACAAAAAGCTCTGGGAGTCGTTTCCGCCCGGGGACCGTGAGATCATCACGGACGCGGTCAAGGAGTCTGTCGTCTATCAGCGGACCATCAACCGCAAGATGAACAAGGATCTCGTGGACGAGCTGCGGAAGGCCGGCGTGATCGTCGCCGAGCTGACGGCCGATGAGATCAAGGCCTTTCGGGACGCCGTGGCGCCTGTTGTCGACAACTGGGAGCCCAAGATCGGCAAGACGATCGTCGACGAATTCAAGGCCGCGGCCGAAAGGTGCGAATAGCCGAGCTTGGATCGTACAGTTCCCGAACCCAGGAACTGAAAGGAGAAAGCCATGCGTCTCGCGGACAAGGCGGCCCTCGTCACCGGCGCGTCCCAGGGCCTGGGGGCGGCCATTGCTTGCCGCTTCGTCCAGGAAGGCGCCCGAGTCCTCCTGTGCGATCTCAGGGAAGAGCAGGGACAGTCTCTCGCGGCCGATCTTGCGTCCCGAGGGCTGAGCGCCTGGTTCGCGAAGCTGGACGTGACGAGCGAGTCGAGTTGGACCGCCGCATACGCCGCTCTTATGGAAAAAACAAGCCGCCTGGACATCCTCGTCAACAATGCCGGGATCAATGTTCGCAAGCCCATCGAGGACATGAGCGTCGAAGAATTCGACCGGATGCTGGCCGTGAACGTCCGGGGACCGTTTCTCGGAATCAAGCATGCTCTACCCTTGATGCGAGAAGCCCGAGGCGGTTGCATCATTAACGTAGGATCGGTTTGCAGCATGGTCGGCCACAAGTACACGCCGGAAGCTTATACGACCGTCAAGGGAGCGCTGATTCAGTTGACCAGGTCGGTGGCGGTTCGCCATGCCCGTCACAACATCCGCGCCAACATCCTCTGCCCCAGCACCGTCGAGACCCCGCTCGTTCAGGAGATGCTGAAGGATCCCGCTCGCCTTCAGGAACGCCTGGATGAAGTCCCCCTTGGACGGCTGGCCAGTCTGGCGGATGTCGCAAACGCCGCGCTCTACCTGGCCTCGGACGAAGCGGCTTTCATCAATGGCGCGGCCTTGCCGGTGGACGGCGGCGTCACGGCGGGTTGACGCCGTCTTCTCTCACGTCCTCATATGGCGCGTTTTTCCTCTTCATGCGGAGCACCAGCGCGGCCGGTGCGATCGATCTCGGAGAAACAAGCCGCGCCTGCGGCGACGCACTGGCCGATGCCACGAAATGACTCCACCATCAACGTATTGGCAGGCCGGTCGGCGGCGTGGCCGTCCCGGACTCACGCCTGGAACGACGGAGGAGGACTCCTCCGCTATCTATCATGTTTGTTCCGGAGCTTTTGGCTCCGTTCCGCCTGCGATTGCGGTCTCGTTCGACTCCCTCGGCCGGGAACGAGCACTCCGAGCGCGCCGAGCTGGCGCTCGATAATGGCCGCCCAGCCGCTGTTGGCGCGAGGACTGGCCGGGCTCGGGTGCAGCATGCCGCCGACGGTCAGGCCAAGCTCGGCGAGAGCCTCGCGCGCGCGCCGCTCGGCGAAGCCGCCGACGCCGATGACGCAGGCCGGATCGAGAAGCTTGACCTGCGCCCGCAGCGCACGATCACAGTCCGCGAACAGCTCTTCGCGCTCTCGTTTCGCCAGCAGGTTCGGCGTACGGTTACGGCCGCTCTTCTCCATGAAAACGAGCGGACAGTAATTGACGACGAAGAACGCACGAAAGAAACGATCAGGCGCGCCGAAACGATCGCGTGCCCAACCCCACAGCCGCGAGCCGCTCACCTCGGAACGCGTGCAGTCGAATCCGAGAACGGGACGTTCCGGGTGTTCATGTCGCGGTTTCCTCACGGGAGCGCGGATTCCGATCCAGTCACGGACGAGAGTCACGTCGCCGAATGGCACGCCGGTCTGGGCCATGCCGAATGGGCCGGGATTCATTCCCAGGAGAAGAATGCGACCCTTTCGCGAACCGTAACGCTTCAAGTACTGCTCGTGCGACGCCGCGGCATATCGAAGCGGATTGTAGACATGTGTCACTGGAGGACCGAAGCGCATGCGATCGACCTCGCGGGCGAACCGCCGACTGATCATGACAAGACCGGATGCGACGTCGCTGCCTTGCGTTCCTCCAACCCGTACGGCTGACATGCCTTCACCATTATCACGATCGGCTTGATTCTTCATGAGGCAACGTGGCCATGGCTTCTCGATCATTCAATGGCCGATGGAATCGGACCTGTTCCGTCGCCCCTGCCTGCGATAGTATAGAAGGCGCCACAGAGCGTCCGGCTCTGGAGGGACAATGGCTGAAGAGCAGAAGATC
>JAFGSN010000016.1 GCA_016934575.1 Vicinamibacteria bacterium | reverse complement strand
GCGTGCGTTTGACGCCACAGCCCGACGGCTGCTCCGCTTCCTCGCCGGCGCTTAGCTCCTTTCACCCATAGATTTCGGCGGAGAGCCTGAAATGAAAAACTTCGGTTTTCCCAAGCCTCGAGACAGCTTCGGTAAAACGATCGAATACGGATCATTCTACATCGTCCTGTGGGACCGGTTGTGCGGAAAAAAATATAAGTCCAACACCATTCGCTGGTAATACCGCTCGATGCCGTGCTCAGCAGGCCAGGGAAGCGCCCCGGTCGAGGGTGATAAGCGATGCACGATCATCGGCGTTGCGCGCCATCCTGGCGCCGGGGTGCGTGGCGGTGTGGATCTCTTTCAGTTTGCGGATCGAGACCTGGGTGTAGATCTGCGTCGTCTCCAGCTTGGCGTGGCCGAGCGTGAGCAGCGACACATCCGCGCCGACCACGACCCGATACCAGGGGCCCACCTCGCCGCCTTACACACAGCGCTCGACGAAGCCGAGCGGCGTGACCATCCTGGACAACGCACTCTCGTCCGGGACGGCGGGAGTTGGAGCCCGCAGCTGGAATTGGACCTGGATCAGGCCGGGTACTACAGCCTGATCTCGTTGCCCCTTGGTCACGGTGCAGCCGAACAGGCGCTGCACAAGGCGGCAGAACGGGGGGCCATGAAGCGTCTCGGCGGATCGCTGAAGGACGTGCGGGCCGCACGACTGCGCACAAGAGTCGGCGAGCAGGAACGCACCCTGGTGATGGTGGAGAGCCAGGAGCTGCTCAAGGGCCAGAAGCGCGGCATCGCCGTGGCTTTACGCAAGGCCAAGAAGGAACTGCGTCGCCTTGACCTCTGGAGCCATTCTCCAACCAGTTTCTAGTGGGAAGATGGCGGATCCGGACCGGCCCAGCTCGCTCTCGCCAGGCACCAAGCGTTCAAGTGGGAGGTCATCGCCGAGCTCGCTCGCTAGGAGTGGTGCCTCGCCGGCACCGAGGTTGTCGAAGCCCTGGCGACTATCCGCAAGGCAAGCTGAGGCGCGATCTGCGGACACTAAGATTAAGCTATGCAACCATCAAACTGTCCGGGCCCGCTCAGCCTGCGGAAGGACTGTCGAATGGTCAAGGAGGCGAACAATGTCCATCTTGCGACTCTTCTGTCCAGTCATCGTGGCCGTAGTTCTGTGTCTGCCGATCGCCGGTTGTAATGGAGGCGACCCCAACTCTGAGGAATTGGTGCCAACCAGTACGGCGACGCCGACTCCTGATCCTCTTGATACTCAAGTTAGAGACTTTACGGATCCCATACTCCAAGAGGTCTCGAGCCGGGCAGCGGACTACACGGATGACTTCAGTAGCCCCGAGACAGGTTGGCCTATCGGCGAGTTCGTGGACCACCGAACCGGGCTCGTGCACGGCGAGAGCGGCTACGATCAGGGGGAGTACTTCTTCTTGGTGCGAGGTTCGGACTCGGCGGACGAGTTCCTCGGCGTCGGTGGCGTTTCCGAGGCAGTGCCGCAGCCGTCGAGTTTCGTCATGCGGATCGACGTCCGATTCGTCCAAGCCGAGTTCGGTGGCTCTGACCAGACTTGGCAAGTGTTCTTCCGTGATTCGGGCGCGACGTGTTACGTAATCATGGTGACCCCGGACGGGCATATGAGTCTTAACAAGAACGATGGCGCCTCGATCACGAACATTGATGTACGCAAGCCAGCCGCTCTGCGGCATGGAGCAGAAGTCAATAGCATTCAAGTGGTAGTGCATGGAGAGCGAATGGCGGTCCTCGTGAACGGTGAGCCTGGAGTCTATGGAACAGATTCTACCTACAACGCCGGACGGCTCCGGCTCAACGCGTGCAATTCTGCGCCCACGGCATTGCGAGTCCAATGGGACAACGTTGCCATCTGGAATCTGGCGGACTGATTGGTCGGCTGGCTCTCTACTACGCGTTCAAAGAGAGCAAGCTCACCCGGCTGTGCGAGCGCATCTTCTCCAATACGTTCACACCATACTATCCTTCGCCGGCCTATGATCGCTTTCTCGAGGGAGTGGTGCAAAGCGCGGCAGGGAGTCCGCGACCTATGATCATGAACCTGGCGGTGACTGCGCGATGTCCTTGTAGCTGCTGTCACTGCTCATTTTCCGATCGTCATCAACAAGACGGCCTCGATCTCTCCGACTTCAAGAGCATCATCTCGGAAGCGCAGGAACTGGGCGTGAGCCTCATCGGGATCACCGGCGGAGAGCCTCTGCCAAGAGACGACCTCGAAGACATCATCGCACTCGTAGGTGAACGCTCGATGCTGGTTCTGTTTACCACCGGCTATGGGCTCACGCACGAGCGAGTGCGGCGGCGGCGTGGATCGCCGCGTCACGCGCGTGCCTGATTCGAAGGGCATCGATCGGGCGGCCTTCAATAAGCGCTCCAACGGTCGTTGTGACCGTTGTCACCGACAGCATCACGAAATCGAGAGAACGTCGGCACATGCATCAACGCATCGCTTGGAGCGTGATCCTCTTATGCCTGTGCACAAGCGTCTCGAGCCCGGCGCAGGGAGGAAGACCGCCGATCGAGAGCGTCCTGCCCGGCTACTACGGATTCGGAGTGTCTTCTTTCGGCTGCTGCCTGGACTGGCCGGGGCAGGTCAAGGCGTCGCACGGCATC
Source organism: Vicinamibacteria bacterium (assembly GCA_016934575.1). Taxonomy (GTDB): domain Bacteria; phylum Acidobacteriota; class Vicinamibacteria; order Fen-336; family Fen-336; genus JAFGSN01. Next base: position 5,799 of record JAFGSN010000016.1, on the reverse strand, counting down.
CAATGGAACTATCTTTATTGGTACCAGCTCATGGGCGCCAATCAATGGTATCTGGAAACCAAGCTGCAGCGCGCGCACGACCTCGGCGCGATTCCGGTCATCACGCACTACCAGCTTCTTGAGCGCGGACAGCAAGCGGGGCACACGGGCGAGAACGACTGGGATGTCGTGATCCAGGCCGTCCAGAATGCCGCGGTGATGCGCGAGTACTACGACAACGTTCAATGGGTCATGCAAATCGCGGCGGCCTCCGGCTATCCCGCGATCTTCCAGACCGAGCCGGACAGCACGACTTGGCTGCGCCTGTTCCATACCGGCGGCACCAATGACGCCGGTAACGGCTACGCTGCCGTGGCGGCCTCCGGCCATCCCGATCTGAGCGGGCTGCCGAACACGATCGCCGGTTACGCCCAGGCGCTGGTCCGGTTACGCGATATCCACGCTCCAAACAACGTCTACATGGGGCTCTGCGAGTTCGACTTCCGGAACGGGCAGAATCCCGAGCACAGCGTCACGTTCATCCAGAGCATGAACGCTCAGTGGGACGTTCTCTTCACCGACAAGATCATTAAGTACTCCACCCGCGACTGCGGATGGTGGGATGCTTTCAGCCAGACCGACCAGGATCGATTCCTGACATGGATCAGCGCCATCACCGGTGCCACGGGTCTCAAGTACATCTCGTGGCAGACGGTGATCGGCGCCGCGGATTACGGACTCATGCCGGATTTTCCGGCGCAGCAGCGCATCTCTCCACTGGTCTCCGCCGGCGCGGTGGGCTGCCTCTTCGATCTTCAAACCCTCAACGGACCGCCTCACAGCACGCCCGCTCACGGATACATGTGCTCACCGCCAGTCGATCACCCCGCGTATAACTCCCTGGACAGGCTGGCCGAGCGCCTCCAGCGCTATTACGAGGCGCCCATTCACGTCGGCGGCAGCCCGTCCTTGCCTGCGAGACTGCGTATTGAACGCTGAGACGGTTGCTGAGAAAATGCAGTGCATGCTGGCCGGGCTTGTCTTATTCTCTATCGGACTGAGCGCGTCCGTCGGGTCAGCGCAGTCGACACCGCATCCTTCCGTCTCGCAGAACGGGCCCAGAGCGACATCCCTACGCGAGCTGCGAGCCCGCGAGCCGGATCCCGCGCGAATCGAGCATGCGCTCGCCGTCGAGGCCAGCATGCGCCAGCTTGCGCGGCTTGCCGGCGGCGACACGGAGGAATGGGGCCTGGCCGGCCTTCTGCATGACATCGATTTCGCGGCGACCCGCGCGACTCCATCTCGACACGGGCTCGTCGGCGCCAAGCTCATTGAAGAACTGGGCTTCAGCGCCGCCGTCGCTCAGGCCGTGGCGGCTCACGACGACAGGGCCGGCGTGCCTCGGCGCGCGCCGATGGACCACGCCCTCTACTGCGCCGATAGGGCTTACTGGGCGGTTCGCGCTAGCGGCCTGGCGCTCGAGTCGGCGTCCGCGACTCCGGCCGCCGTCGTTGACAGTCTCAAGCGCAAGGGCATCACGAACAGAATCGACGACGATCTCACGGCCGCGTGCACGGCCCTCGGAGTGACGCTCGACGATCTGCTCGGCATCAGTATCGAAGCGATGCGCGTTGCGAGTGCTCCGGGAAGGTCAAGTCCTGTCCACGGCGAAGAGTTGGGAAAAACCCCTTCCGATTAACGCGTGATGCGGCAACGGCAGTCCTCGTCTCGGGCCACCTCGTCCATCGTAAAATCCGTCCCCATGCGGCAGGACCTATAGAGTCAATATGGGCGTGAGCGCTTCGTTCATCGTCGTATTCGGACTGGTCTGGATCGTCATGCGTTTCATCTGAGACGCGACGGTTCCACTCGTGATTAGTCGGGAAGGCGCTGACGAACGCGGGCGTGACCGCGAACGTCCGCCTCGACGGCAAGCGCGTAGTGTCCGGCGCCCTGCGTGACCTTGAAGAGGATCTCGTTCCGGCCGCCGACGAGGGCGATCTCGGTCTCGTCTTCGCCGGGCTTGAGCGATCGGGCGACGTCATGCGCGAAGACCGATTTGCCGTTGACGAGGACCGCGACGCCGTCGTCGCTGCCCAGCGCTAGATGCAGCACGGACGGAGACTCCGCCTCGAGCACGACCCGGACGTAAGCGACGACGTTCATCGGAGCGTTCAGGTGCTTGGCAAGATCGAGGACGCCGTTCTCGAACGGAACGATCGTCCAGTTGACCGCCTCAGGATCGGATTCGGGCGGATAGATCTCGTCAAAGCCGTCATACGCATAAGCCGGCGACAGCTCGCCCGCCGCGATGGAAACCCGATCGCCGGCGCGCCACAGGCCGACGTGATACGAGCGCGGCTGAGCGAGACGCGTCAGAAAGCGGCCCAGGTCGTCGGCGTAAGCGCGCTGCGCCAGCGCGAGCGCGCCGAACGAAGGCAGATCGGGCATCATCGCCTTCGGTTTTTCCAGGCCCATCGTACGCCATGCCTCGCGGTGCTTTTGCCAGCGGAGCTGCGCCGTTTCCCACAGCGTTCGCCCCTCCAAGCACCAGGGCGCCTTGTCGAGCAGCGCGAGATCGACGCCGTCGCGTAGCTGCGACGTGGTGAACGTGCCCAGGCTCGCGCCGTCGACAGCAAGCACCCAGCGCGCTTCGGTTTCATCCTCGACACGCAGGCGAAAGCGATTCAGCTCCTCCTGCAGCGGCACCAGTTCCAGCGCCTTACGCGCCGAGGGCGGAACGTAAAAAGGAAGAAACGGCGGGGTCATGTCGAACTCAAGGCCTCCATCGTACGTGGCGACATGGTCCACGCTCACTCCGCGCGCTTGGAGCGGCCGGCCTTCACTGATGATGATCTCCCCCACCTCGCGCGGCGCATCGATCCCGCGCAGCGCCAGGTACGCCATCACGAGATGGCCCGCCGGATCCGGATGGATGCTGTCGGGAATCAGCGTGAAGTCGGAGTCGCGCTCATGGGCGAGGCGCATGATGTCGCGCATCGGCTGGAAGATATCGATCGCCGGTTTGTCAAGCTCTCCGGCCAACGCGACGACGCCCCGTCCCAGATGAGCGAGCGTATCGTTATAAACGCCCTGATCGCCGCGCACATACTCGTCCACGGGAGAGGCGGTCAAGAATACCTGACGCGCTCCGGCGGTTTCGATGGTTGCGGCCAGCGCGCGCTGCGCTTCGATGTAACGACGCTGGACCGCCTCGTCGTACGATTGGTAGCCGCCGTCGTTCATGCCGAAGTTGACGAAGACCAGAGACGGTTTCACCGGCGCGACGTCGCGGGCGAAGCGCTCCTGGCCGCCCCTGGCCGTGTCGCCGCTCCATCCAAAATTGAAACAGGCGATCTTCTTCTGCGGGAAACGCGACAACAGGAACGTCTCGATATAGGCCGAGTAGAGATTCTGCTCCGTGATGCTGTCGCCGTAAAAAACGACAGTCTCGATATCGGCAATCGGCACGAGAGCCTTGCTTGCCGGATCGGCGGAAGCCGTAGCCACCGGAAGCAGCAGTCCAAGAGCGAGAATCCAAACACCTCTCATAAATCATCCTCCCCGTTGACGCGTAACCATTATATTCGCCCTATAGATAGGTCGCCATCGGCGTCGCACCCGCCGCGTAGTCCAGCCCAAGCGCGTGCGTGTCGGCCGGCAACGTGACCACGGATTCGGCTTTTCGAGAGAGCGCGAGCAGGCAGCCGCCCTGATAGCGTGAGTAAAACGCGATAGCCCCGGAATACGTCATCCTGCTAGAATCCGACTCGTGGCTGGCAAGCGGCGATCGCGAACGTGGTTCGTGGTCGTCCCGCGAATCGGCGGCCACACGGGTTCGATCCCCGACCACTGAAAAGTGGCGCTTGGTAGCTTGCCGCCCGTCCGTATCGTCGCCCGTTCTCCGGACCGGGGCGCGGATGTGACCTTGAAAGCCGAGACTGCTTGAGCGACGAACGTCGCTCAAGAAACCGACTTCCGTCGCATCTGGGCAAGAAGATACGGACGGACGGCCGCTTGTAAAGGAGGCGCGCATGTCCTGGTCACTGTTCTCGATTGGCGTCGCGTGTTGTGTCGCGTTGTTCCTCCTGTGGCGGTCGTTCGTCACCAACTTGACCGTTTTTGAGCACCAGCGATCGCTTCTCTATCGACGCGGCAGGTTTGAGCGTGTGCTGGCGCCTGGACGCCACCGTTTGTGGAAGCCGCTGGTGCATGAATCGGCCGTCGTCGTCGATATGCGCCTCCGTTCGGTTGTCATCGGCGGCCAGGAAATTCCAACCAAGGATCAGATCGGCATCAAGGTCTCCGTGATCGCGCAATACCAGGTCAACGATGTCTGCGCGGCGACGCACATGCTGGAAAGCTATGGCGAGTTCATGCATCACGAAGTGCAAACGGCATTGCGCGCTAAAATCGCGGCGCTCACGCTGAATGAGATCACTGAAGCCAAAGCCGACCTTGGATCAGAGCTGACGCAGGCGGTGAAGGCGCAGTGCGCGGAATACGGCCTGGACATCCGACGCCTTGACATCCGCGACATGATCCTGCCCGCGAACATAAAGGCTGCAACTGCCAAGATCGTCGAGGCCGAGAAGGCCGCCAAAGCGGCTCTGATCACCGCCCGCGAAGAACTGGCCGCGGCGCGGGCGCAGGCGAATACGACGAAACTTCTCCAAGAGAATCCTTTGATTCTACGTCTTAAAGAGCTTCAGACTCTGGCGGATCTCGGCAAGACGCCGAACAACACCGTTGTGTTCGTTTCTGGAAGCGACCCGAATCGGCTGTTTTCCCGTGAAATGGGCGCCCAAAACCGGTCATAGTGTCGCCTGATAACGGCGGGTGATAAGCTCGGACGAAGCCGTGCGTGTTCGTCGATTTTCCGTGGTTCGTCGCGCTCGGACGAAAGCTCGACGACGCCTTTGGATTGTTGCGTGTTTCGCGGCCGTGCGGGACGCCACGCTCACGGGGCGCCGCCAAGCTCCCACTCTTCATACGTGATCAAGTTGCCGTCTTACGCTCCTTGATATCTTGGCGCGAGAGCTACATCACGCCCATGACCACAGTAACAGTAACACTATGCTAGCCGAGATCAGCTCGAAGCCGGTGCGATGCCTTGTGAACACGCATTACCATTTCGATCATGTCGGCGGCAACGCCGTCATCGGCCGGGGAGCGACGATCATCGCCCATGAGAACTGCAAGAAAACCATGACGGCGAACCTGAAGCCCGAGGAGACGCCCGAAGGAGTCGGCCTGCCGCAGGAGACCTACGAAAACGAGAAGATCGTGAAGATCGGGGAGATTGCTATCGGGCTGCTGCACCTCGGACCGGCGCACACCTCGGGCGACACGATCGTCGTGATCGAGAGCGAGAAGGTCGTCGTCGCCGGCGACACGTTCTTCAACGGCATGCCGCCCTATATCGACGTCAAGAACGGCTCGGACACGGCGAACTGGGTGACCTTGATCGGCAAGCTGGCCGAGAAGTATCCGGACTACAAGGAAAGAGCCGCGAAGACACGGTCGCGTCTGTCAAGCTCGACGAGTTCGCGGACGTCAAGGACGACGATTATCTGAAAAATTCGGACAGCATCGGCTGGATTTTCGACGAGATGACGCGGTAATAGCCGCGAACGCCCAAAGAAAGCCGGAATCCAGGCTCACTGCGCGTCGGGACCCCGGCTTTCGCCGGGGTGACGACCACCGTCATTCCGGCGCAAGACGGAATCCAGGCTCACTGCACGTCTGGACCCCGGCTTTCGCCGGGGTGACGACCACCGTCATTACGGCGCAAGCCGGAATCCAGGCTCACTGCACGTC
>JAFGSN010000098.1 GCA_016934575.1 Vicinamibacteria bacterium | reverse complement strand
TTGTCGACGAGGAGGCCAAGCCGGTCGTTGAAGAAGCCAGTCCTTCCGACCGGCAAGGAGAGCCCGATGGCGAACGTTAGAGTTTTTCAACTCGCTCGCGATCTGGGAACGACCTCTCAGGAGATCGTCAAACGCCTCGGCCAGCTCGGCGTGGAGGTTCGAACGGCTTCATCCTCGGTCGACGAAGACACCGCGGACAAGCTCAAGCGCGCATTCAAACTGGACGCCTTGACGGCCAAGCGCCGGCGCGTTTACGGCAGCGAGGAGGACGAAGCGGAGCTGGAAGCCGCGGCGAAGCAACAGGCGCGGAAGATCGCCGAGGAGCGTGAAGCGAGAGAGAAAGCCGCGGCGCTTGCGGCAAGCGCGGCTGCTGAACGCAAGGCGCGCAAGGGGAAAAAGGCGTCCGAACCGCCCCCAGCCGTCACGACCGAGGCGCCCCCGCCGGCGCTCGTGCATCCTCCGGGCGCTCCTCGACTGGCGCCTCGTATCGCCGTGTCACCCTCCTTGAAGACCGTCACCGAGCAAGCGAGCGAGGATGAGACGCTTGAGCATGAGGAGCCGGCGCCGCCAGCGCCGCCGCGGCCTGCGCCGCCCGCAGTGGCCGCGCAACCGAGTGTCATGGAATCGCAGCCGGCGCCGCGGAACGTGACCACGTCGCGACTGTCAGGACCGGCGCGTCCGATCATGCCGCAGGTTCCCCTGGTCGCCGAGAAAGCGGCGGAGAAATCCGGCCTCATAGCGACGGAAGTCGTCGCCCCGCCCGCCAGTCGTAGAATCACGGCTCGACCCGTGCGTCCGATCGCTCCCGCGCGACATGCGCGTCCGAGCGGCCCGCACCCGACGAGTCCGCATCCAACCAGCCCGCATGTCGCCGCGGGCGGTCCGGCCGCTTCTTTGCCGCGCTCTCCGCATCCGATTACTCGAACGACGCCCGCCATTGCTCGGCCGATCGCTCCGGCGACCGCGCGAGCCAAAGCGACGCCTGATCGAGTCGGCGGCACGCCCTCGAAGCGCGCCGCGCGACGTCATGCCAAGGAACATGTGACCCCGACGAGATCCGAGCGGCCCGTCTACGCCGGTCCGCCGCGAAAGATCAGCGTCACGGAAGGCGTGACGGTCAAGGAGCTGAGCGAGAAGATGACGGACATCAAGACCGCCGACATTTTGAAGTCGCTCATCGGTCGCGGCGTCATGGTGACGGTAAACCAATCCGTCGATCCGAAGCTGGCGATCGAGATCTGCAAGGAGTTCGGCTATGAGGCCGGCATTCAGACGTTCGAGGAAGCCATCGTCCAGGATCAGAAACTGACCGTCAATCCCGAAAATCTCGCGCCGCGCGCGCCTGTCGTAACGGTCATGGGCCACGTGGATCACGGCAAGACTTCTCTGCTCGACGCGATTCGAGAGTCCAGCGTGGCGACGGGAGAAGCCGGTGGGATCACACAGCACATCGGCGCATACCATGTGGACGTGGGCGACCGAAAGGTCGTTTTCCTCGATACGCCCGGACATGAGGCGTTTACTCTCATGCGCGCTCGCGGGGCGAAGGTGACCGATGTCGTCGTGTTGGTGGTCGCCGCGGACGACGGCGTCATGCCTCAGACCGCAGAGGCGATTGATCACGCGCGCGCTGCGAACGTGCCGATCGTCGTGGCGGTCAACAAGATCGACAAACCCGACGCGCATCCCGAGCGTGTGCGCCAGCAGCTCGCCGACCGCGGACTCCTGCCGGAGGAATGGGGGGGGAGCACCGTATTTGTCGACGTGTCGGCCAAACAGAAACAGAACTTGAATCTGCTGCTCGAGATGATTCTGCTGGTCGCTGACATGCTCGATCTCAAGGCCGATCCAAAGCGGCCGGCAATCGGGACGGTTCTCGAAGCGCGGCTTGACAAGGGACGCGGCGCGGTCGCCACCGTGCTGGTCGAGGAAGGGACGCTCAGAGTCGGAGACACGATCGTTGCCGGCGCCGTCGCCGGCAGGATTCGGGCGCTGGTGGACGATCAGGGCAACCGTCTCAAGTCGGCGGGACCGGCCACGCCGGTCGAGGTTCTCGGTCTGGGGAGCGTGCCCGATCCGGGCGACCAACTTTTGACACTGACCGACGGACTCAAGGCCCAGGCGATCGTGAGTTTTCGTCAAGCCAAGCTGCGCGAGAAAGCCATGGCAGCGTCGGGCAAGCTGAAGCTGGAAGAGCTGGGTCAGGCCATCGCCGACGGAAAGCTGCGGGAGCTGCCGTTGATACTCAAGACCGACGTTCAGGGCTCGATCGAGGCGCTTGCCGATCAGCTCATGAAGATCCCACAGGAGAAGATCAAGCTGCGCATCATTCGCGCCGGCGTGGGCGCCATCACGGAGGGCGACATTCTATTGGCGGCGGCCTCGAACGCCGTCGTCATCGGCTTCAATGTGCGTCCCGAACGCAAGGCGGCGGACATCGCTGAACGCGATCGCGTGGATGTGCGGCTGCATACGGTGATTTACGACACCGTGGAAGAAATTCGCAAGGCGCTCGAAGGATTGCTCGAGCCGAGCATTCGCGAGGTACGGCTCGGTTCCGCGGAAGTGCGCGAGGTTTTCAAGATCACCAAGGTGGGAATGATCGCCGGCTGTTACGTCTCGGAAGGCCGCATCACGCGATCCGCGCAGGCGCGTTTGTTGCGCGATAACGTCGTCATCCACACCGGAAAGATCGCGTCGCTCAGACGATTCAAGGAAGACGCCTCGGAAGTCAAGGCGGGCCTCGAATGCGGCATCGGACTCGCCAGCTACAGCGACGTCAAGCCGGGCGATATCTTCGAGCTGTTCATCACGGAGCAAGTGAAAGAGACGCTCGAATAGCGTTTCAGTGGCTTGGACCAAGCGAACGGATGATCGTCGGCCTGCTTCATCTCGATCTGCATCTGCAGAGCGTGCATTCGCTCAAAGAGAAACGCCAGATCTTACGCAGTCTCATGACAAGACTGCGTAATCGTTTCAACGTGGCGGTCGCCGAAGTCGAGCATCAAGATCTGTGGCAGAGAGCGCGTCTGGCCGTCGTATCGGTCAATTCGGATCGCGAGCATCTCTTGACGACGCTCCGCGCTGCGTCCGCGCAAGCCGAAGGCGATCGATCGTTGACGGTGCTCGACGACAGCGTGGAGATTCTATGACCCGGCGCATGGAACGGGTGGCGGAGGAGATACGCGAGGAGGTGGCCCGGATTCTGGGCGGCGAGGTCAAGGATCCGCGCCTCGGCTTCGTCACCGTGACGCGTGTCGAGGCGACGCCCGACCTGAAGCTCGCGCGCGTTCATGTCAGCGTGCTCGGAGACGACGCCCAGCGCCGGCGTTCCCTTTCGGCCATGAGACAGGCGTCTGGATTCATTCGAAGGAGGCTTAGCAACAGGATCAGGCTGCGTCATTCGCCCGAGTTGCGCTTTGAATATGACGCGGGCGTGGACGCCGCGGCGCGCGTGGCCGAGCTTCTGGAGAAAGCCCGCGAAGAGTCGTCCGAGCAGGACGACGAGTCGTGACCGGCGAGTCGGGCCTGCCGAGTCGGATCGACGAGAGCCTCGTGAAGATCGGGGCGTGGGAGGGAGCGCTCGTCATCGACAAACCGGCTGGACCGACGTCGCATGACGTCGTCGATCGAGTGCGGGAGATCTGCGGCACGCGGCGCGTCGGGCACACGGGCACTCTCGATCCGTTCGCGACGGGAGTTCTCGCCGTCTGCATCGGAAGCGCGACGCGTCTCGCACGCTTCTTGAGCGCCGGGCCGAAAGTGTATCGTGCTCGGATACGGCTGGGAGTCTCGACGACCACTGACGATTGTCAGGGCGAGCCGATCGGTGATCCTCGCTCCGTGAGTCTTCGACAAGACGAGGTCGAATCCGCCTGCCGCGCGCTCACGGGGTCCTTGAAACAGGTACCGCCGGCGTTTTCGGCCAAACGTGTCGATGGACGGCGCGCCTATGCGCTTGCGCGACGAGGAGAGCCCGTTTCGCCGGCGGCGGTCGATGTGACGATCGAGGATCTGCGTCTTGAGAGCATGCATGACGGGACGATCGACTTGCTGGTCACATGCTCGCCGGGGACGTACGTGAGGGCGTTGGCCAGAGATCTGGGAGACATGCTGGGCACGGGAGGCCATCTGACCGCGCTCCGTCGCTTGAGAAGCGGCGAGTTCGATATCGAGCAGGCCGTATCCTGGGCCGAAATCGGCGCGCGGGTCGTCGATCGCGTGATTCCGTTGTCGCGCCTTTTGGCCCACTGGCCGTCTGTCACGGTGGGAGAGCAGGGAGCCGTCGATCTCGGTCACGGGCGCGCCATCGAGCGATCGATGACAATCGAGGGATTCCCGCTGGATCCGCCCGAGCGACTACGCGCCGTCGATCGGAGCGGCCGCTTGCTGGCAATCGTGCGTCCCGCCGGTTTTGGCCTAAAAAGCGATGAATTGCCGGTGGAGCCCCGTCTTCATCCCGAGATCGTGCTTGCGGCCGGGTCCCGGCGTTGATTGGATTGTCGCCAGGAGATTGACGCATTTGTGCCAGAGTGACATGGCCGGATTCATCATGGGACGCGAATCGATACAATTGGAAAAGACCGCACAGTTTGGCGGCCGTGTGAATTCATGATAAATTACCGTCTTGTATATGAGGAGTAAGAGGAGGGAAGACGGGTGACTCTCACCGTGATGAAGAAGACATCGATCGTTGAAGGCTTTCGGACGCATGCGAGCGATACCGGGTCGCCCGAGGTTCAGGTCGCGTTGCTCAGCGAGCGTATCGCCTATCTCACCGAACACTTCAAGACCCACACGAAAGACCACCATTCGAGACGTGGATTGATGAAGCTCGTCGGGCAGCGACGTCGCTTGCTCGACTACTTGAAGCGGCGGGATCCGCAGAGATACCGCAGTCTCATAGAGAGGCTCGGTATTCGAAAGTAGAGCATCACGCCAGAGGAAACCCCCAAGCGGTGCTCTATACGTTTGTCCACTTTCTCACGGATCGTGGGATTTCGCGCGCCTTCCTCCCGGAGCTAAACAGAGTATTCATGAGCGATGACAGCCAGACGATCGCTGGAAGTCATCGCATGCGAGGCAAACAATGAGACAACGAGTGGAGATGCCCTTAGGGCAGCACACGCTCTCTCTGGAATCCGGTTGGATGGCCAAACAGGCGGACGGCGCGGTCATCGTGCAGTTGGGTGACACGATCGTGCTGGCGACCGCCTGCTCTCAAAAGGAGCCGAAGTCCGGGATTGACTTCCTGCCCCTGACCGTCGACTACCGCGAGAACACGTACGCCGCGGGGAAGATACCAGGGGGATTCTTCAAACGCGAAGGACGGCCGAGCGAAAAGGAAGTGCTGACGTCGCGAATGATCGACCGCCCGCTCCGGCCGCTTTTCCCCAAGGGCTATCGTTGTGAAACGCAGGTCATCGGATTGCTGCTTTCCGCCGACCTGGAGAACGATTCCGACACGCTCTCGATCATCGGCGCATCAACCGCGCTTCTGATCTCGGATATCGCCTTTGATACGCCTGTCGCCGCGGTGCGAGTGGGATTCTGGGACGGACAGTATGTCGTGAATCCGTCGTCCACAAACTTGCGGACGAACAGCCGCCTCAACTTGCTCGTGGCGGGCACGGAAGAGGCCATCGTCATGGTCGAGTGCGTCGCGCGGGAAGTGAGCGAAGCCGAGATGATTCAGGCGTTGAGCACTGGACACGAAGCGATTCGGCGGATCGTCGCCCTTCAGAAAAAGCTGCGAGAGGCCGCCGGCAGATCCAAGCGGTCGTTCGTCGTCCCGACGATCGACGCGTCATTGGTCGATGAAACGGAACGCGCTCTGCGCGAGCCGTTGCTTCAGGCGATGCGGACGCCCGGCAAGATCGAGTCTTACAAGCGCATGAAGGCCGTCAGGGACGACTTTCTCGCCACGATTCCCGACACCGACCTCGAAAAGCGCGATGCGGTGAAGAAGACTTATGAGAGTCTTCGCGCCAAGCTTCTGCGATGGGAAGTGTTAGAAAACCGCAAGCGACTGGACGGTCGGCGCTTTGACGAGATTCGACATATCGATTGCGAGGTCGGAGTGTTGCCGCGAACTCATGGATCGGCGCTGTTCACGCGCGGAGAGACGCAGGCTCTCGTCACGGTCACTCTCGGGACGTCCGAGGATTCCCAGATCATCGACACGGTGCAGGAACCGGATTATAAAAAGCGTTTCATGCTGCACTACAATTTCCCGCCTTTTTCCGTGGGTGAAGTGCGGTTTCTACGAGGGCCGGCGCGGCGCGAGATCGGGCATGGCGCGTTGGCCGAGCGGTCGCTGCGTGAGATGCTTCCCGATGAGGACGCCTTTCCTTACACGGTTCGCATCGTTTCGGACATTCTCGAATCCAATGGGTCTTCTTCGATGGCCAGCATTTGCGGAGGAACGCTAGCGCTTCTAGACGCCGGCGTGCCGCTTGCCAGGTCCGTGGCGGGAGTCGCCATGGGATTGATCAAGGAGGGCGATCGTTACGCCGTGCTCTCCGATATCGCCGGTGAAGAAGATCACCACGGCGACATGGATTTCAAGGTCGCCGGGACGCGGAACGGCATCACCGCGTTGCAGATGGACATCAAGGTTGCGGGGATCACTTCCGAGATCATGGCGGAAGCTCTCGAACAAGCGCGCATCGGACGGCTGACAATTCTGGATCGCATGGCCGAATCTCTCGCCGAGCCGCGGCCCAGCATCTCCGTCTACGCTCCGCGTATTCTGACCATTCGGATACCCGTCGAGAAGATCCGCGACGTCATCGGTCCCGGCGGCAAGATGATTCGCTCGATAGTCGAGCGAACGAACTGCAAGATCGATGTCGAAGACGACGGGCGCGTCTGCATCGCGTCCGTCGACGAGGAAGCCGCGCGGCAGGCCGTGGCCATCATCGAGGAACTGACTGCGATGCCGGAGCTGAACAAGTCCTATCTTGGACGCGTCGTTCGCGTCGTCGAGTTCGGCGCATTCGTCGAGATTCTGCCCGGCACCGACGGCCTCTTGCATGTCTCCGAGATGGCGAATCACCGCGTGAACGACGTCAGGAGCGAAGTCAAGGAAGGCGACGAGGTTCTGGTCAAGGTCGTGAATATCGATCCGTCCGGCAAGATACGTCTTTCGCGCAAGGCGCTTCTCGCCGAGGCGCAACCGGGCGGGACGCAGTCAAGCGGCCAGAAGTCGGACGATTCATCGGCGGGAGCGCAACGTCATGAAGGACATCGTCGCGAGCATCGTTCGGGATCCGACCGCCCCGGTCGTCGCAGATAGGGTTGGTCGGCACGGTCGCGGGCGTTCATGACGTCGTGGCGTCGAGAGCCGACGGCAGCCAGATACGAAAGGTCGTTCCCGCGCCTTCCTGCGTTACGAAGTTGATCTCGCCCTGGTGATGCTCGATCACCATCAAGGTGGTGGAGAGTCCGAGACCGGTGCCCTCGCCTTCGGTTTTCGATGTCACGAACGGTTCGAAGATACGGTCCCGGATCGTCGGCGAGACGCCTTTGCCGGTATCCGATATGGAGATCCTCACTCCGGAGTTAAACGGCGTCGATTCGGCGGTGAGGCATCCTCCGGCATCCATGGCATGGACGGCGTTGATCAACAGGTTGATGATGGCGGTCTCGATCTGGGTCGGATTGATGCTAATCTTGGGGAGGTCGCTTGCGAGGCGCCTCTCCACCCGAATCGATTTCTTTGCGATCTGATAACGGCACATTTCGAGACAGCGTTCGATGACCTCGTTCACGCACACGATCGAGCGCTGCTCGAGCGTCGGGCGGCTGAACGCGAGCAGGCTTTGAGCGAGACCCTGCAGTCTCTGGGTGCCGCGAGATACCGAATCAAGCAGCTCGCGTTGCTCCGGCTCCGGATTCTGCATGAAGAGCAGCTCCAGATTCCCGAGAATATAGGTAAGGGGGGTGTTCAGCTCGTGGGCGATGCCTGCGGCCATCATCCCGATCGTGGCGAGTTTCTCCGATTGCAGCAGTTGTTTCTGCGTGGAGCGTAACTCGAGAATCGTGCGCTTTTCTCGCTCGAAAAACCTGGCATTCTCGATCGCCAGCGCCGCATGACGGGCCAGAGCCTCGGCGCCTTTCAGGCTCTCGACGCTGAAAGGATTCGAGGTACGCTGATTGTCGACATACAGCGCGCCGGTGACGATGGGACGGAGGTCGGCGCCGCTGCTCTCCGCGTCAAACCGAGGCGACAGTATCGGGATGCAGACGATCGTCCTCAAGTGGCGTGCGATGACGTTCTCGGCCTTGGCCCAGGCCGGGTCGGACAAGGCGTCGCCGGTGGCGACCGTCTCTCCGGTTGCGATCGACTGAGTCACGACGCTCGTCGATATCGCGCCGGAACCGGGTAGGATCGGAGAGCCGTCGCCGCAACGGCCAAGGCGCAGCTTCAGCCCGGCAATCGTCTCGTATTGTTCCGCTTCGGACGAGTCCTCGGCAAGCAGCAGGAAGCCGCGCTCGGCGCGCGTGATGCGAATCACGGCCTCAAGCACGTGCTCGAGGACTTCGCTCAGAACCAGCGATGAGTTGATGGTCTGGATTATGGAGAGCAGCAATTGTTGTTGCTCGATCCACGGCAGGGCGGCCATCTCGCTGGTCGAGCCTTCCTTGCCGAGAGCGGTAAAGCGCAGCATGACGTTACCGAGTTGTATCTCGGCGCCGGCCCTCAGCTCGGAGCGCTGGACGCGCACGCCGTTGACGTGCACGCCATGGAGGCTGCCGCGATCCTCGATGAAATAGCCGTCGTCTTCGTAAAGAATCTGTGCGTGAAACTTGGAAACCGAAGGCTCGGTGAGGATGAGATCATTCTGACGAGATCGTCCGAGAGAATATGACCGTGGTTTGAGGAAATGCAGTCGCTCCGGGAGGACGCCGCGGATCACTTCGAGCGAGGCGATGCGCAGGCTCGCGCCGCAGTGGTTGCAGTTTTCAAACGACTCGGAGTTCGTGCGTCGACATGCCGAGCACTGCATTTTCGATTATGGTGATCCAAGAGGATTTCGATGTCAAAAACATCGACTGAGCAAGCATGCGCGGCGCGCGTCTCGACGCGGGTGGGACTCGCGCGCGCCAATGAAGCGCGCTGCGGGGCTCGGGCGCGCCTTCTACGGAGCGCCGGGACGCACGGCGCTCCACGCGCACATCAATATGACCGGTGATCGATCCACGCCGATACACGCCGCGATGATGTCAATGCGACAACCCATCGGCCCATTGCTCGCGTTGTCGCGGCAGGTCGAGCGGCGGAGACGGAGTCAAAGCCAGATCCAGCACTTCGTCCAGAGTGGAAACGAGATGGATGACGATCTCTCTGCGGACGTTTTCATGAATGTCCTCGATGACGGCTTTCTCGTTGCGTTTCGGAAGGATGACTTCGCGGATGCCCAGGCGGTGCGCCGCGAGCACTTTCTCCTTGATGCCGCCGACGGGCAGGACGCGCCCCGAGAGCGTCATTTCGCCCGTCATCGCGACGAGCGGCCGCACGGGTCTGCCGGTGAGCAAGGAAACGAGCGCCGTTGTCAGCGTCACGCCGGCCGACGGTCCGTCTTTGGGTATCGCGCCTTCGGGCACGTGCAAGTGAATGTCGACCCGTTCGAAGAAAGACTCCTCGACGCCGAGCTTTCGCGCATGCGCGCGCACCCATGAAAGCGCCGCCTGGGCGCTTTCCTTCATGACGTCGCCGAGTTGCCCAGTGAGCGTCAGGCCCTTCTGGCCCCACATCTGAGTGGCTTCGACGAAAAGCACCTCGCCGCCGGCCGCCGTCCAGGATAGACCGATCGCAACGCCCGGAATCAGCGTGCGTTCTTCGATTTCCTCGCGCATGAAATAGGGCGCGCCCAGGAAGTCCTCGACCCTGGCGGACGTCACGGCCACGTTCTCGTGCATGCCTTCGGCGCGTTTGCGCGCGACCTTGCGAATGATGCTGGCGATCTCGCGTTCCAGGTTCCGCAGGCCCGCCTCGCGCGTGTAGTCGCGGATCAGTCTGACGATGGCGTCCTCGCCGAATGCGATTGTCTCGGAGGCGATGCCGTGATTGTCGAGCTGGCGAGGAATGACGTGCCTTCGAGCGATATGGAGTTTCTCCTCCTCGGTATATCCGGCGAGGCGGATGACTTCCATGCGGTCTCGCAGCGCGGGAGGTATCGTGTCGAGCACGTTGGCCGTCGTGATGAACAGCACCTCGGACAGATCGAACGGAACGTCGATGTAGTGATCCTTGAAGGTGTTGTTTTGCTCGGGATCGAGGACCTCCAGAAGCGCGGCCGACGGATCGCCGCGAAAATCGGCGCCGATCTTGTCGACCTCATCGAGCATGAAGACCGGATTCTTGCTTTCCGTCCTTCGCAAGCCCTGGATGATCTGTCCCGGCAGCGCTCCGATGTATGTTCGGCGATGACCGCGGATCTCCGCTTCATCGCGCATGCCGCCGAGACTGATTCGATGGAATTTGCGTCCCAGCGCAGTCGCTATGGAGCGTCCCAGGCTGGTCTTGCCGACGCCCGGTGGTCCCACGAAACAAAGGATCGGCCCCTTGATGTCCGGTTTCATCTTCCGCACGGCGAAATATTCGAGGATACGCTCCTTGACCTTTTCCAGATCGTAATGGTCGGCGTCGAGCACCTCTTTCGCCTTGTGGATGTCGATCTCGGTCTCGCTGCGTCTGTTCCACGGCAAGGCTACAAGCCAGTCGAGGTAGGTGCGGGTGACCGTGTACTCAGCGGCCGCCGGCGCCATTCGGGAGAGCCGATCCAGCTCGCGAAAAGCCTCCTTCTTGACGTCATCGGGCATGCCGGCGTTTTCGATCTTGTCCCTGAGGTCGTTATGTTCGCGTTGCTGCTCGTCGCCTTCTCCCAGCTCGCGCTGGATCGCCTTCATCTGCTCGCGTAAATAATATTCACGCTGGTTCTTCTGCAGCTCCGTCTTGACCTGACTCTGGATCCGGTTTCCGACCTCGAGCACCTCAAGATCCTTGGCGAGTATTTTGTGGATGCGATCGAGTCGCGAGCGTATGTCGAGGACTTCGAGCAGCTCCTGCTTCTGGGCTGTTTCCAGCGAAGGGAGGCTGCCAATGATGAAATCCGCAAGACGCGCGGGATCCTGAATGCTGGCGGCAAGCGGTTGGAGCTCGTCGGAAAGAGTGGGCGACAGCTCGATGACCCGCGGAAACAGGCCGTGAATGCTCTGCATTAGACCCTGAATCTCGAGTGCGTCGTCGGGGCGGGCGTCGTCGTGAAGCGTCTCGATCGCGGCCTTTAGGTAGGGGCGATACTGGATGATTTCCCGCAAACGGAATCGCGCCAAACCCTGCACGACGAGGCGCAGCGAACCGTCGGGAAACTTGAACATCTTGTGAATACGCGTCGCGGTCCCGACACGATAGATATCGGCGTCTGCCGGAGATTCGATCGCCGGATCGCGCTGAGTGACAACGCCGATGACCTTGCGTTCGCGCACGGCGTCATGGATGAGCGCTACGGAGCTTTCGCGCGCCACGGCCAGGGGCAGGATGGCATGAGGGAAAAGGACCGTGTCCCGCAACGGCAGTATGGAAAGCTCTCCCTGGAGATCCGTCGCTTGGATCTCGGGCGAGCCTTCCAGGTCCTCGATAGGATCGTTGTCCGGTGTCTTTTCACTCATCCTGGCGCTCAGCGAGCCGGTATAGCCGCCAGCCGTCCCAGGCGGTTCTCGAGGTCGTGTGTGTCGCGGGACTCCGTCTCGCGTTCTTCCTGAAACGCCTGACAGTCACGGCACAGGGCCGCGAACGGCAGCGCCCTCAAGCGCGCCGCGGGCAGCTCCTTGCGGCACTCTGTGCACAATCCATAGGTGCCGTTCTCCAGACGCTGGAGGGCCTCGTCGATTTTACGCAAGGTTTCGGCCTTCATTTGCATGAGCGTGAGGTCGACGTCCTGCACGAAGTCGTCGACGCTCTGTTCTTCGGCGTCGCGGACTTCTCCGGATTCGGTGGGGAGGGATTCTCTCAGTGAACGCAGCTTTTCTGTGATGTCGCTTCTTCGCTCCTCCAGCATGCTCTTGAGCAGAATATAGCGTTCGTCCTTGAGACGGCTTTGGTTTTTTCGCATCGTTCCCTCCCCGGGGCTTTCCGCCCCTGGATCATTCAAGCTTCAGGACCGCCAGCCGATATCCATCGCCTCTGCGTACTCTTAAGCGCGCCACTCCTGATTGACGCGCACGCGCGATCAATCGCTCGAATTCCGAGGCGTTCTCGACCGAAACGCCGTTAACGCTGACGATGAGATCGCCCGCACGCAGGCCGGCGTTCTCGGCCGCACCGCCCGCCTCGACGTCCATGACGACGAGACCCGCCGCCGACCGAGGCAGATCGAGCCGCTGTGCGAGTCGAGGGGTCAACTCCTCGACTCGCATGCCGAGACGAGCGTTGCCTTTCTCCTCTTCCGAGGCGTTTTCGTCCTCATCCGGAAATGTCCCCAGCTTGACAGTGACCGATCGCACGTTCCGGCCGCGATGTATGTCAAGACGCACGGTCGTTCCCGGCGTTTTTAAGGCGATATAGGATGAGAGACCGCTGCTGTCCTGGATTTCACGTCCGTCGACGCGTAGAACGACGTCTTCGGGTTCGATCCCAGCCTCTTCAGCCGGGCTTCCTGACGTTACTTCCATGACGACCGCGCCCACGACATCGGTCAAGCCGTATGTCTTCGCCAAGTCCTCGCTCATGTCGCGAATGACGACGCCGAGCCATCCGCGCACGACGTGTCCCTTTTCCCTGAGTTGCGGCAGAATTTGCTTCGCGACGTTGACGGGAACCGCAAAGCCCACGCCCGCGGATTGCGCGACGCCGCCGGAGATGATGAGCGTATTGATGCCGATCACCTCCCCGCGCGTGTTGATGAGCGGTCCGCCGGAATTGCCAGGATTGATCGAGGCGTCGGTCTGGAGCATGTCCATAGACATGCCTTCCCTGAGATACACCGGACGTCCCTTGAATGAAATCACTCCGACAGTCACGCTGTTACCCAGTCCGAACGGGCTGCCGATGGCCATCACCCAGTCGCCGACTTCCGCGAGGTCCGAGTCTCCGAGCGGCAAGACGGTCAAAGGATCCTTGGGCTCGATCTTGAGGAGAGCGACGTCCGTTCTCGCGTCCTTGCCCACCAGCTTGGCGTCATAGCCCTTCTTGCCGTTCTCCAGACTGACGCGAATCTCGTCGGCGCCATCCACGACGTGTCGGTTCGTGAGAATGTAGCCATCGGAGGAAATGACGAGCCCTGAACCCAGGTTGGTGACGGTCTGGCGTTGCGGCCGACTCTGTTGTTGAGAGAAGGGATCCATGCCGAAGAAATTCCAGAAGGGATCGATGGCTCGCCGCTCGATGATCTTGGCGGTGTTGATGTTGGCGACGCCAGGGCCGAGTTTCTTGGCGATGTCTTTGAACGTCTCGATGCCCAGCAAGGCGCTCTGCGAAGTCGTCGCCGGGGGCGCTTGCGCTTGTGCGGCATCGGGCTTCCGCAAGTGAAACGCGATCAGGCCGATTGTGATCATGGCGCCGGTCGCGACGGTGATGAGAGAAGCGAAGGTGCGTGTTCGTCGATTCATTTCGGCCTCCGAGACGCCGGCCTCCAGATGGGGAGTCCAAACGCTGTCATCCATATATACGTCGCGAACGCACGCTGTCGATGAACTCCTCGTCCAGCGGCGCACTTTAGCAAGAATTATACCAGTTATGGTCAACATGAACCCTCAAGTGAAGATGCGTCGTAACCCGTTCGTTCACCAACTAGTTAGAACGTTGAGACGCTGAAAAGGTTGCTTCGTGAATCGCTTGCTCTGTGATTATAATTCTTCAAATATGTCTGGCGTATGTCCGAATTGTCGACACAAGCGATTTGCGACTATCCGTGACCGATTCCGGGACATGTCCGGAATCGGTCACGGGAACGTGGACGGACTAATAGTCATCCATGCCCATGCCGCCGGGCGGCATCGAGGGCTCTTTCTTCTTCTCCGGGATCTCCGAAACGATGGCCTCGGTCGTCAGCAAGAGCGCCGAGACCGACGCCGCATTCTGGAGAGCGAAACGAACCACCTTGACCGGATCGATCACGCCGGCGTTGTTGAGGTTCTCGTATGATTCGCTCCGAGCGTTGAATCCCATTTCGGACTCCATTTCGCGCACCTTGGCGACCACGATGTTGCCCTCTTGTCCGGCGTTTGTGGCGATCCAGCGTAGCGGCGCATCGAGGGCATGTCGTATGATCTGAACACCGACACGTTCGTCATGGCCGAGTCCTTTGTCGGTGAGCAGCTTGTCCAGTATCGGAGCGCAACGCAGAAGGGCTACGCCGCCGCCGGTCACGATGCCCTCCTCGACGGCCGCCTTGGTGGCGTGCATGGCGTCCTCGACGCGCGCCTTCTTCTCCTTCATTTCGGTCTCGGTCGCGGCGCCGACCTTGATCACCGCCACGCCTCCGACGAGCTTGGCGAGCCGTTCCTGGAGTTTTTCACGATCATAGTCCGAGGTCGTTTCCTCGATCTGCGTGCGTATCTGCTTGACACGTCCCTCGATGTCCTTGGCGCCGCCGGCGCCCTCGATGATGGTCGTGTTTTCTTTGTCGATCGTCACCTTTTTGGCGCGGCCGAGATCTTCGATCTTGATGTTTTCGAGCTTGATGCCGAGGTCCTCGGTGACGGCCTTGCCGCCGGTCAGGACGGCGATATCCTCAAGCATGGCTTTGCGGCGATCGCCGAATCCGGGCGCCTTGACCGCCGCGCAGTGGAGAGTGCCTCGCAGCTTGTTGACGACCAGCGTCGCCAGCGCCTCGCCTTCCACGTCTTCGGCGATAATCACGAGCGGCGCTCCCTGCTGGGCGATCTTCTCCAGAAGCGGCAGAAGGTCCTTCATCGCAGAGATCTTCTTCTCGTGGATGAGAATGTATGGATTCTCGACGACCGCGTCCATGCGCTCCGAATCGGTCACGAAATACGGCGAGAGATATCCGCGGTCGAAGCGCATGCCCTCGACGACCTCGAGGACGGTTTCCATGCTCTTCGATTCCTCGACCGTGATGACTCCGTCCTTGCCGACCTTGTCCATCGCTTCTGCGATGATGTCGCCGATGGCTTCGTCATTGTTCGCTGATATCGCTCCCACCTGGGAGATCATTTCGCCTCTGACCGTTTTGCTGAGCTTTCTCAGCTCCTCGACCACTTTGTCGACGGCGATCTCGACGCCCCTCTTGATCTCCATCGGATTCGACCCTGCCGTGACGTTTCTGATGCCTTCGCGGATGATCGCTTGCGCGAGAACCGTCGCGGTGGTCGTTCCGTCGCCCGCCACGTCGCTGGTCTTGGAAGCCACCTCGCGCACCATGCGCGCGCCCATGTTTTCCATCGGATCCTTGAGATCGATCTCCTTGGCCACCGTGACGCCGTCTTTGGTGATGGTGGGGGAGCCGAACTTTTTGTCGAGAATAACGTTGCGGCCCTTGGGGCCGAGCGTGACCCGCACGGCGTCCGCCAGGGCGTTCACGCCGCGCAGGACCGCATTGCGGGCATCCTCGCGGTAAACGATGTCCTTCGCCATGTTTCCTCCTAAATGAGACGAGGCGTTGACACGCCGATTGATTGCGTCGCGTTTGGAATCATTCCACGACGCCGAGAATCTCTTCCTCGCGCAGGATCGCGTATTCGTTGCCGTCGATCTTGACCTCAGTGCCGGACCATTTGCCGATCAAAACCTTGTCGCCTGCCTTAACGGTAAGCGACACTCTCTCGCCGCTCTCGAGCACGCGACCCGTGCCGATCGCGACCACTTCAGCCTGCAGCGGCTTTTCCTTGGCTGTGTCTGGGATGATGATCTCTCCGACTTTCTGCTCCGGCTCTTCGATGCGCTTCACGAGAACGCGGTCTCGGAGCGGTTTTACGTTGACCATGCCTTCCTCCTGTTTCTGTTTCAGAGCGACTCTTACGGCTGGCGGCGCCGTCTGTCTGGGACGGCGCCGTTCGGGTGCTTTTAACGTCACTTGCCGACGTTGATAGTGATCTGCTTCGGCTTGGCCTCATCGCGTTTGGGCAGAACGACTTTGAGAACGCCGTCTTGGTAATCCGCCTGGATCTTTTCCTGGTTGACGACGGTCGGAAGCGTGAACGAGCGCGTGAAAGTGCCGTACGCGCGTTCGATGCGATGGCAATTCTCGCGCTTGATCTCGTTCTCGAATTTGCGCTCGCCGCGTAGAGTCAAGACGTTGTTTTCGATCCGGACGTCGACGCTTTTGGGATCAACGCCAGGCAACTCGGCCTTCAGGACGAGATTGCCTTCCTGCTCGTAGATATCCACCGCCGGAGCCCACGAGCCGCCCAACGCCCAATCGTCCTCAGACGCGGATCGAGAGACGCCGCGGAAGGACTCGTCGAACAGACGATTCATACGCTCTTGCAGACTCAGCCAATCACGAAAAGGTTCCCACTTTACGATCGCCATGGTCTCCTCCTTTCGAGACTTCGTGCGGGGACCGACAAGGTCCGCGCCGATCAGTTCTTTACCGTGTACTCCGCGTCCACCACGTTATCCGGGCCCTGCGAAGCGCCCGGAGCCGGTTGTTCCGTCGATGATGACGCCGTTTTCTTGTAGAGAATCTCGGCCAGCTTGTGACTCGCCGAGTTCAGGCGGTCGATTGCCGCGCGGATCGCGGCCACGTCGTCACCCTCGGTCGCCTTGCGTACGCCGGCGATGGCCTCCTCGATGGACTTGGCGTCGGACTCTCCGACCTTGTCCCGGTTTTCCTTGAGAAGCTTCTCGAGGTTGTAGACGAGCGTGTCGGCCTGATTGCGGCTTTCCGCGAGCTCACGCCGGTGCTTGTCGTCATCGGCGTGGGATCGGGCGTCATCGACCATTCGCTCGACTTCGTCTTTCGCGAGACCGGACGACGCCGTGATCGTGATCGCCTGGCTCTTGCCGGTGGCAAGATCCTTGGCGGAGACGTTCAGGATGCCGTTGGCGTCGATGTCGAACGTAACCTCGACCTGCGGCACGCCGCGCGGAGCCGGGGGAATGCCGACCAGATGGAACTTTCCGAGCGTTCGGTTGTCGCGCGCCATGTCGCGCTCGCCCTGAAGCACGTGGATCTCGACCGATGTCTGGTTGTCGGCCGCCGTCGAGAAAGTCTCGGTCTTTTTGGTAGGAATGGTCGTGTTGCGCTCGATGAGCCGCGTCATCACGCCGCCGAGCGTCTCGACTCCCAGCGAGAGCGGGGTGACATCGAGCAGCAATACGTCCTTGACGTCGCCCGCGAGAATTCCAGCCTGAATCGCAGCGCCCACGGCGACGACTTCGTCGGGATTGACGCCCCGGTGAGGCTCTTTGCCGAAAAATTCCTTGACCAACTGCTGGATGCGCGGCATGCGCGTCATGCCGCCGACGAGCACGACTTCGTCGATTTCGGCAGGCGAAAGGCCGGCGTCCTTGAGGCACTGCTTCACCGGTCCTATCGAGCGCTCAAGCAGATCGGAAACGAGTTGCTCGAGTTTGGCGCGCGTCAATCGCAGGGACAGGTGTTTGGGCCCCGCCGCGTCCGCCGTGACGAAAGGCAAGTTGATTTCGGTTTCTTGAGTCGTCGAGAGCTCGCATTTTGCCTTTTCCGCGGCTTCCTTGAGTCGTTGGAGAGCCATCTTGTCCGAGGAAAGATCGATTCCCTGGTCTCTCTTGAACTCCGCGACGATCCAGTCGATGATTCGTTGATCAATGTTGTCGCCGCCGAGATGAGTGTCGCCGTTCGTCGCCTTGACCTCGACGATTCCTTCTCCAACTTCGAGGATCGAGATGTCGAACGTGCCGCCGCCGAAGTCGAAAACAGCGATGGTTTCGTCCTTCTTCTTGTCAAGGCCGTACGCCAGGGCGGCGGCCGTGGGTTCGTTGACAATGCGAAGGACTTCGATACCGGCGATCTTTCCCGCGTCTTTCGTCGCCTGTCGCTGGGAGTCGTTGAAGTAAGCCGGGACTGTAATGACGGCCTTCTCGATCTTCTGGCCCAGATGATCTTCGGCGGCTTGCCTGAGCTTTTGCAGGATCATGGCAGAAAGTTCCGGCGGGGAGTAGAGCTTTCCTCGGATCTCCACTCTGGCGTCGCCGTTCGGAGCCTCTATGACTCGGAACGGCACCATCTTTTGCTCTTCGAGAATCTCGGAATAGCGGCGTCCCATAAAGCGTTTGATCGAGTAGATCGTGTTCTCGGGATTCGTGACCGCCTGTCTTCTGGCGACCTGACCGACAAGCCTCTCATCTTCTTTGCCAAAGGCAACGACCGAAGGGGTTGTGCGACCGCCCTCCGAGTTTTGAATGACTGTTGGGCTTTCGCCTTCCATGACGGCGACGACAGAGTTCGTCGTGCCGAGATCGATTCCGATGACCTTGCTCATTTTCTTGAACCCTCCCTGCGATTCCACAGCGTCTCGACGGCCCTCTGGAGGGGCGCCTGTAGTTGCCGACTTCGGTCTTGGCTTGCCGTAAATATCATTAACACCACCGAGAGTCGAGCCATTCTTCACATCCCGTAATGAATATACGCCGATATTTAGTGCTTGTCAAGCATTAAAATTGATCAAAGGGGACTCATATACGTGGAGGAGACATCAGGATAGTTGACCCGATTCGAGGTGCGCCGGTGACTCCGTCATCCTTGCCCGTTTTGAAAGGGATCGCTAGAATCGAAGGTCGTCGGGAATCGCGGACTTTATGTGCCATCATTGAAAGGCTGCAAGCAAGGATACAAGGTGAGCGAGTTGATGGATCGTGATCGTTGTCGTGTTGGAGGCGCCAACCAGAACTACAGCTCCAACTCGGGCACTGCGTATCACATCCAGGTCGAAGACGTGGGCCCGACCCTTGATCGCATCACCGAAAGCAGCGTCCGTCGCGTCAACATGATCGTGTACGCCAATTATGGAGAGCCGAATACGAGGATTATTTACAGTCATGACTACGATTTCGAAGACCGCCGAACGCACGAGTATAACCAGATCATTCAGGGGAAGATCGGAGAACTGGTTGCGATCGCGCGAGACATCATCGAGGACAAGGAGCGACGTCAGATCAATCGGATCAAGAGCCTGATCCGTCACTACCACGAGACAAAGGACGAGACGAGCAAGAAGGAGATCGAGGCGGCGAACAACGTCTACCCGTTTCTGTTCTCCCAGGCGTGGGTGGAGCTTAAACAGCAGAGAGCGGAGAAGGCCGCGATGGAGACGGTTCAGCGGGCAGCGGCGCGGGATTTCGAACCGCTTCCGGAAGAGGTGATGTATCCGCTCGATCCCGAGCTGCGAGTGCGAATACTGGAGATCGAGCGCATCAGCATCGACATATCGAAAGGATTGGAGCAACTCAGAGAGAAGGGTAAAACAGACGACATCCTCCTGCAGACATGCCGTAAGCTCATGGCGCGCGCGAGAGAGACACTGGAGGGCCGCGAGGCGACGGAATTCAACACGCGACGCCTGGACATGACGCAACAGAGCCTGCTCACGACCCTGAAGCAAATTCAATCACGTCTGAGATAGGATGGTTTTCCATTCGGCGCCGCTAACAAGGTGGTTGGAGCGTTATAGCATGCCCGCGGCTTTCGATCCGGCGATGAAAGCCTCCATGTAGACTCCCGGCTCTCCTGGACGAGCCGGGTGACCCATGGAATCAACGGGAATGAACACGATATTGCCCGGAATCGGATATTCCTCGATCGGCTCGTTCTGCATGGCTTTCTTCCAGAAATCCATCCAGATCGGCAGGGCCGTTCTGGCGCCGTCTTGTCCGCGTCCAAGGCTGTGAGTCGGTTCGTCGAAACCGACCCAGACGCCCGCGGCAAGGCTGGGCTCGTAACCGACGAACCAGCCGTCCGTCCAGTCGTTTGTCGTCCCCGTCTTGCCGGCTATCGGACGCTTCAGCGACCGTGCGCGCGTGGCGGTTCCGCGCTCGACGACGCCTCGTAAAAGGCTCGTTATCAGATAGGCGGTGTCGGCGCGAATGGCGTCGATGGCACGCGGACGTCTTTCCTCGATGACGTTGTTTCTCTGGTCCGTGACTCGCTCGATCATGAACGGCTCCATTCGCAAACCCTGGTTGGCGTATGTGGCGAACGCGGCCGTCAATTCCAGTGGAGTCGCCTCGCCGGCGCCGATAGCGATGGGAAGATACGGCGGCATCTCGCGACTCAATCCCATCTTTTTCGCATACCTGATGCCGGCCTCGACTCCGATGGCCTGCAGCGTCTTGATGGCGGGGATATTCCGGCTCTTCTCGATCGCATGTCTCAGCGTGATGGGCCCCAGGTAATTGCGATCATAATTGTGCGGCGTCCAGATCTGATTCGTCGCAGGGTTGGGAAAGGATATCGGGGCGTCGATGATGATGCTGGCTGGAGTCCATCCGGCGTGCTCGATGGCGGCGGTGTAGAGAATCGGTTTGAACGCCGAGCCGACCTGACGATACGCTTGCGTGGCCCGATTGAACTTGCTGCGTTCGAAGTCGAAGCCGCCGACCATGGCACGGATGGCGCCGGTCCGAACGTCAAGCGCGACAAGCGCGCCCTCGATCAGCGGTTCTTGTTCCAGCTCGACTCGCGCGGTGCGCGTCAATGTATCGCTCAGCGCGCGAATACGAAAAGGAGCGACGCATCCGCGGGGCAAGACGAGGTCGACGCGACGTCGCCCGGCCCAGGCCACGTCCTCGGGCGTGACGTGGGCCCGGTATTCGCCGATCCTCACCGTGGCGGAATGGCGCTCGGATTGAAGCACAACGCCTTTCACCACGTCGCCGACGCCGAAGGACGTGCTCCAGTCGTCGAGCGCCAGAAGATCCGGCGGATCGCCGTTGTGAAGGATTGACGCGCTGCACGGCACGTAACCGCGCGCCTGACGGTCCAGCCGCCTCAGTCCTTCTCGCATCGCGGCGACCGCCGCGCGTTGCATCCCGACGTCAAGCGTTGTGTGGACGCGCAGGCCGCCCTGATAAATGCGCTGGCTGCCGTATTCCTTTTCAAGGAATCTACGAACTTCCTCGAGAAAATGCGGCGCGATCGAGGAAGGTTCCTTTTTCAATTGGAGATTGAGGGCGGCGAGCTTGGCGCGGTCCGCTTCGTCCTGGGAGATGTATTTCTCTTGCTGCATACGCTCAAGCACGATGTTGCGCCTCTGAACGGCGCGATCGGGGTGCTCGACAGGCGAGAGTCGCGGCGGATTCTGGATCAGCCCGGCGAGCAAGGCGGCGTCGGGAAGATCAAGATCACGGACCGATTTGCCGAGAAAGAATTGACTGGCGGCTTCGACGCCGTAGCGACCGTGCCCGAAATACACCTGATTGCAGTACAGCGTGAAGATCTCCTCCTTGGTGAAACGCTTTTCGATCTGAAAGGCGAGGATGCTTTCCTTGATTTTACGTTCGTATGTTTTTTCAGGCGTCAGGAAAAGCAAGCGTGAAAGCTGCATCGTCAACGTTGAAAAACCTCGGGCGATGCGTCCGCTCCGCAAGTTGGCGAGCGCGGCGCCGGGAATGGTCCAGGGATTGACGCCGAGATGCTTCCAGAAGTCGGCGTCCTCGACTGCGACGATGGCGTTGCGCAGGACGGGCGGGATGTCATTGAAGCCGACGATGACCCGCCTTTCTATGGCGAACTGTCCGACGAGGCTGCCGTCCCGCGCGAAAACCTGCGTGATCGTATTGGGACGAAAGTCCTCGAGCGAGGAAACCTGCGGCAGATCGCTTTCAAGCGCGAGGATCACTCCGATCAAGGCGCCGCCGAAGATCGCGGCGGCGAAGGTCGCGCTGACGGCCAAGCGACGCGCGTCGAGGAGCTGTAACCGTCCGTTCACCATGCGTTCAGATTACAGCGGCGGTGGGTCATGCGGCAAGGCCCGCCAAACGGCCTGAAGCGAATCGGAAGGGCTCGCGGTCGTTCGTGAACGGCACGGATCGGCGCTGTAGGAATTGACCTCTGTTGTTCAGTGCAGATGATTTGCTTGCGACGCGGACCTGCGCGGAATATAATGCTCATCTCGACAACGGACGAGAAGGAGGGCGTGATGAGCGACGATCAGAGAAACAACGCTGGCGGAATCCTGCTCTCATTCATCGTGGGCGCGTTGAGCGGTGCCGCTCTGGCCGTGCTCTTCGCTCCGCGATCAGGGCGAGAAACTCGCGAGTTTCTCGGAGAGAAGATCCGGGAAGGAGTTGATCGAGGGCGGGACTACAAAGAGAAGGCCGTCTCGAAAAGCCGCGAGTTGGTTCAAGATGCCGGCGAGTTCGTCGACAAGCAGAAGGAGACGATCAAGGACGGTCGGGATCGGCTGGCGGCGGCCGTTGAAGCCGGACGTCAAGCGTTCAAGACCGAACGAGGGAAGCAGGGTTGATCGTCGAGCGATGTGCGGGCTGATGATGATGTTCATCATGTGAAGAGGGGGCATGGAATCCTGGGTTGTTGCATTCCTGGGGGTCATTGCGCTGAGTTCGCTGATGCAGACCGGGTTTCTCATCGGCTTGGCGCTGAACGGTCGCCGTCTGGCTCGTCGTCTGGATGAGATCCAGAGGCGGATAGACGATGAAATTCGTCCTGGGCTGCGAAATCTGACGCGCGCCAGCGAGAGCGTCGTTGAGATCTCGGATATCGCACGTGATCAGGCCCGACGCTTGTCCGCGGTCGTCGCGGGTGCGCTCGATTCCCTTGAAGAGACTATTCATACGGCCCAGGCGCTCATTCTGCGACCTCTGGCGCCGTTGGCCGATTTAGCGGCGTTGATCAAAGGCGTGCGCCGTGGGATCGAGGTCTACAGACGGCTGGGAACGGTTGATCACGAGCGGAAAGGCGACGCGCGTCGATACGTCGGAGACGAGCATCTGTTCATCTGAGCCGGCGATAGTCCGCGCCATCGGCTCATGACCGGTCGAGCGCCGGGTTCTGCGAGACGCGCGCGGGCTTTTCACGTTCTTGCCAAGCCGACGGGGCCTTTCTGTAATCTCAAATGCACGTATTGCTTCTATCTTGAAAAAACGCGTCTGTTTCCGGACGCCTCGAGATGGACGATGCCGGCTGAAGTGCTCGAGGAGTTCATTCGCCAGTATATCGAAGAACAAGACGCGCCCGTCGTAAACTTCGTCTGGCAAGGGGGCGAGCCGACTCTTCCTGGACTGGACTTCTACAGGCGCGTCGTCGCGCTTCAGCGTAGATACGCGCAGGGCAAGCGTATCGAAAACGCCATCCAGACCAATGCCTTGCTGCTCGACGAGTCGTGGGCCGCCTTCCTTGCCGAGAATCGTTTTCTGGTAGGCGTATCGATCGATGGACCAAGGGAATACCATGACCGTCATCGTATCGACCGCGGCGGTCAGCCGACCTTTGATCGCGTGAAACGCGCGATCATGCTCTTGCGACGACAGGGCGTCGAATTCAACACTCTGACCGCCGTACATCGGGACAACGGGGAACGACCGCTCGAAATCTATCGATTCTTACGTGAGGCGGGAAGCCGTTTCATGCAGTTCATCCCCATTGTCGAGAGGATCGCCGCGAAGCCGACGCCTGTGGGTCTGGCGATTGTTCCGCCGGCGTATCGGGGTCAGGCTCGAATCGCCGAATGGTCCGTCGGACCTGAGCAGTATGGGAGGTTCCTGTGCGCCGTCTTCGATGACTGGGTGCGCAGGGACGTCGGACGAAGCTACGTTCAAGCCTTCGACGTCGCGCTCGAATGCTGGATGGGACGCGAGCCGAGCTTGTGCACAGCGCGAGCGGTCTGCGGCGACGCGATGGTCATCGAGCATAACGGGGACGTCTACTCCTGCGATCACTTTGTATTTCCCGAGCATCGTCTCGGCAATGTGTTGCAGGCGTCGCTGGGCGCGATGGCTCTGTCGGCGGACCAGAGACGCTTCGGTCAGTCCAAGGCGGATCTTCCGCGGCGTTGTCGAGAATGCGACGTGCTCTTCGCCTGCAGCGGAGGATGCCCCAAGCACCGGTTCGTGTCGACGGGCGATAGCGAGCCCCCGATCAGTTACCTGTGCCCGGCGTTTCAGATGTTCTTCCGGCATATTGATCCCTACATGCGTTTCATGGCGGACGAACTGTCGTGTCATAGACCGCCGGCAAACGTCATGGCCTGGGCGCGACAGCGGGAGCGACCCGCCGTTAGCGGCGGGAAGCCGAGGCGAGAATCGCCTTGTCCATGCGGAAGTGGCCGTATCTACAAAAAGTGTTGCGGCAGAACGCCGTCGGTTTGAAGACGCTGTCGTCGCGCACGTCGATTTGCACCCGCCAATCTCTTTATAGGCGCGCTCAAGACGGGCTCGCTTTCTGGAGATGTCGAAAAGTTGACTATTGGGCGCTCACGTCTATATTCTGCACCTGAGAGTCGATCGAGATTTACAGAAGGTTTGCGATGGATTTCTACGATAAATTGGGAATTCCCCCTAAGGCGACAGCGGCCGAGATTCGACGTGCGTATCGACGTTGTGCTCGCATGCTGCATCCTGCCCTCAATCCGGGAGACAAGATCGCCGCTTCACGCTTCGAAGCGATTGCTCAAGCCTTCGAGGTGCTTTCGGACCCCGAGCGGCGCGCGGCATACGATCGTGGAGACGTCATTGCCTCCGGTTCTGACGACACGTCTCGCATTGGTTTCGAGGGCTTCGATTTCTCGGCCGAGGCGATTCAGGAGAGCGTAGGTTTCAAAGAGATCTTCGGATCGACATTGGACCGATTTGCTGTTGAAAACACCGTGGGCGAGGACTTGCAGCTCACCGCACGCGTGGGTCTTGACGAGATTTTTTCTGGAACAAAACGGCGTGTTCACCTCGTTCGATTGGATCACTGCCCCGTGTGCGCGGGGGCGGGAGTTGTGGCGCGCGACGGCATCGCTTGCAAGAGCTGCCAGGGCGCCGGGATCATCAAGGCGCGTCGAGGCCACATGGTATTCGCTCGTGCTTGCCCGGATTGCTCCGGCAGCGGCGTTATCGCGTTTCGTCGCTGCGACCGATGCCGTGGAGACGGCCGCCTGACTCAGAGCGAGTGGCTGGACGTCGAGATTCCCAAAGGCGTCCGTGACGGCAGTCAGTTGCGGATCCCCGGCGCCGGCAACGCCGGAAGTCGCGGCGGAGCATCGGGAGATCTGATATTGACGATCGAAGTGGAGCCGCATGAGTTTTATCGCTGGGAGGGAGAGGATCTCGTATGCACCGTGCCGGTGACGATCGTGGAGGCGGCGATCGGCGGTCATATCGAGGTTCCCACGCCGGACGGCCCGGTGACGATCGAGCTTCCCACGGGCACGCAGGCGGGGCAGCGTTTTCGGCTGCGCGGGCGAGGAGCGCCGCGGATAGGAAAGAAGAGTCGCGCGGATCTCTACGTCGTGATTCAAGTTGTTGTGCCGACGATCAGCGACGATCACAGCCGCGAGCTTCTGCGTCAAGTCGCAGAACGTAATCCCATGAATCCCCGCGGAGCGCTTGTTAACGCCGCGATTGCGCCGAGCGAAGCCGGCGTCGATCGCACGCGTGAAAGGCGGGAGTGAAAAATGGCGCGTCGAGCGAGTCGCACGAAGACTGGCGAAGGTCGTTACTACATGATCAGCGTCGTGGCCAAGCGTTTTGGCATACATCCACAGACGCTGCGTCTATACGAGCGCGAGGGTTTGCTCAAGCCTTCGCGTACGGAAGGAAATACGCGCCTATACTCGGAAGAAGACTTGTGGCAGCTCGAGACGATACTCAACCTGACGCGTGATCTGGGAGTGAACTTGGCCGGCGTCGAAGTCGTCCTCAACATGCGCGCCAAGATGGAGCGCATGCAGGCCGAGATCACTGAGTTCGTCGCTTATGTTCAGGAAGAGCTGGCGCGCGCGAACCGCGATGGTTGGAAGGAACGCTTCGAGCAAGCGCTCGTAAAACTGCCGCCGCGACAAATCGTGCCGAAGCCTTCCGAGTCTTTGTGAATGCTCCACGTGTTCGAGAGCGGATGCATTATAATCGATCGTCTTTGCTTGACGCGCCGACTATGCCTTCCCGCAACAAGAATCGCGCCGATCAGAAACGAGGGCTCGGTGCCTCGCGAACGGAGTCAGATGCGTCCGGCGACAGTCTTCAGGCATATCTGCATGCCATATCCCGTTTCCCGCAACTGACGCCGGAGCAGGAGAAGGAAGTCGGCCGAAGCATCAGAGCGGGGAATCGCGACGCGCTGAATCGGCTGGTCGAAACCAATCTTCGTTTCGTCGTCTCGTACGCCAAACGCTATCGCGGGTATGGGCTCGCGTTCGTCGATTTGATTCATGAAGGGAATCTCGGTTTGATCGAAGCCGCGCGGAGATTCGACCCGGAGCGCAACGTACGCTTCATCTCGTATGCCGTCTGGTGGATACGGCAAGCGATCCTGAACGCGCTGTCGCTGCAGGCACGTCCGTTTCGACTTCCGCACAAGGTCACCGGAAAGATGCACAGACTCCGCTTCGCCGAGGATCGTCTGGCGGCGGAGCTGGATCATTTACCGACGGAGGACGAGATCGCAGAAGCGACCAAGCTCAGTCGGCGGGAGATTGCGACGTTGCGTGCCATTACGGGATCTGAGATTTCGCTATCGACGGCCATTGCGGATGACGGCAGCTTCATGCTGGAAGACACTCTTGAGCAGGAGTCGATCCCCACGGTCGAAGAGGAGCTGATCCGTGAATCGCTTGCGCACCAGGTCCGCGCGTTGCTCGACGGTCTCGACGCCCGAGAGCGTGAGGTCATCAGCTTGCGGTTTGGTCTGGATGGCGATGAGCCGCGTACGCTCCAAGAGATCGGCGATCGATTGCAGCTCACGCGCGAGCGCGTCCGGCAGATCGAGAGCCGCGCCAAAGAGAGGTTGCGCCGCCTCAAGGCGGCTGACGGATTGCGGGGGTATCTCAATTGATCTGTGAACGATGCGACGGCACCGGGTTCGAGATCGTGATCAGCGAGGATCGTGAGTACGCGCGACCCTGTATTTGTCGTAGTGCACGCGGGGATAATGAAGACGATCTTTCGATTGCATGCCGAATTCCGCCGCGTTACGCGCACTGCAATCTGGGGACGTTCGAGCCGGGCAATCCGTCGTTGCGGGCGGCTCTCGAGCGGGCGATGAGCTTTTGCCAAGGGTATCCTTTCGCGGAGCCCGACGAAGGGCTGGGCCTGATCTTCACCGGCGGCCCCGGCGTCGGCAAGACGCATCTCGCGGTGAGCGTGCTTCGTGAACTCGTCACCGGAAACAGGGCGCGCGGTCAGTACTGGGATTTCAACGAGCTGCTTCGCGAGATCAGGAACAGTTACAATCACGACGTGCGCATGACGGAGTTGCAGGTTCTTCAGCCGGTCATCGATACGGATGTGCTGCTGCTCGACGATCTGGGCGCATGGAAGATCACGGACTGGATGCACGACACGCTGTTCTTCGTCCTCAATAGCCGATACATGAACAACCGCGTGACGCTAATTACAACCAACTATTCCGACGCTCGGCCCAGGGAAGCCTTGCTGGACGATTCGATGAAACGACAGGAATATCTCGTGGAACGTATCGGACACAGATTGCGTTCCCGACTGATGGAGATGTGCCTGGTTGTCCCGATGGAAGGACACGATTTCCGCGAGCAACGACAAAGCGGCAAGCGAGTGGCCGTCCTGGGAAAACGAGAGACGATCGCCGAGAGATCGGTCGCCCGACGCGGGCGGGAATCATGTCGTAGCTGAGCTGATCGACGACCGAGGCGCTGCGAAGCGCGAAGAACGCTTGGATGAAAAAGCCGCTCCGGGCGCGCGTCCCGTCACATTTCTGAAGCGCCGGAGGGTGCGCCGTTCCGGGGTTTCGACCTGTCGGCTCACAGCCAAGTGGAATCTGGCGTCAAGCATTTGCCAGCAAAGGGATTTTTCGCGCATTCGTGTAGAATTCAGCAGGCTTCAGCGATTAAACATGCAGGATTGACAGCGGAACAACGCGAGAGGCTCGGTGATCGGGATGATCGGGGAGTATCGCCGGCTCGTCGCGTGGATGTGAGGGGCGCATGGACGAAGAGATCGACGACCTTCCGGAGCGGCGTCAGCGACGATCGACGCACGTCAGAATCGTGCCGTTGCTTCTATGGTTGGTGCTGTTGCCCGCGCTCGTCGGAGTGGCGATGTGGATACTCACGGGCGGTCGCACGTACGTGCACCAGCCGGCGGAGCCGCGTTCGATCGCGGCGCGCGGAGATCTGGCGGAAGACGAGAAGGGAACAGTGGAGCTGTTCGAGCGAACGGCGCCATCCGTCGTCTACATCACGAATCTCAAGATTCGTCGCGACTTATTGGGGCTCAACGTGCTCGAGGTGCCGCAAGGCACGGGATCGGGATTCGTCTGGGACACGCAAGGATACGTCGTCACGAATTTTCATGTCATACAGGGCGCACAGGCGGCGGAAGTGACGTTGGCGGATCACTCGAGTTGGAGCGCGCGACTGGCCGGCATCGAGGCGGACAAGGATCTCGCGGTTTTGAGGATCGAGGCGCCGCCCGAGCAACTGCATCCGATACTCATTGGCTCCTCGCACGACCTCCGAGTGGGTCAGAAGGTCTTTGCCATCGGCAATCCATTCGGCCTCGACCAGACGCTCACGACGGGGATCATCAGCGCATTGGGACGGGAGATTCGTTCGGTTACCGGGCGTCCCATCAAGGACGTCATTCAAACCGACGCCGTGATCAATCCGGGCAACTCGGGCGGACCGCTTCTGGACAGCGCCGGCCGATTGATTGGCGTCAACACTGCGATTTTCAGCCCGCGCAACGTCGGCACCTACATCGGCATCGGTTTCGCGGTTCCCGTCGACACGGTGAACAAGATCGTTCCGCAGATCATCAGTCACGGCAAAGCCGTTCGTCCAGAGCTTGGCGTCCGGCTGGCGAAGCATCGCGGCGTGCAGGGCGTGCTCGTGATCGAAGTCACGCCGGGAAGCGCCGCGGAAAGCGCGGGGATTCGACCCACGACGCGTGATGCTTTCGGGCGGATTCATTTGGGCGACTCGATCACGGACATTGACGGCGAAGCGGTCGAGAATCCATATGACGTTTCCGATTTGCTCGAAAAGCGTAAGATCGGCGACAACGTCACGGTCACCGTGCTACGAGAAGGACGCCGGCTTGATCTCGTCGTACGATTGACGCCTCGATCGTGAACAGCGCCATGAAGAGTCGCGCGAGACAATTTCCTTCGCGCCACCGCAGCTAAGAGTCTCCGCCATTCTTGCCTGCAAGTTGTCGTATCTTCGGAATGCCGAGATCAGCGCTTCGGGGCGGGATTCTTGTCGCGCTTGTTCTGGGAAGGTCCGGCTTGCATGCTTGGAGGAACGTGATCCTCATGGATGTGAAGCGCTTCTTCAATGATCGGTCGCTCCTGTCGCAGCGAGAGAAAAGTCGACAAAAGCGCGACGGCCGCGAGAGCGCCGAGGAAATGGATCCACAGGTATCGTGTGACATCGCGAACCGGCGCAGTCGCCTCGTCCAGCGACTGCTCCACGACGACGATCCAGCGGACTCCGGGGAGTTGATCCACGAGCGTGAATCCGATCAGACGCGCCGGTTCGGTGTATGAGACGCCTGATGATCGACTCCACTCGCTCTGACGAGGCACGATCCAGTATCCTTGGCGTGCTTGCATGCTGGTGCGAATGGACGAGAAGCCGCTGAAAGTGTCGCGTAACACGCGCTCCGTCTCGTCGGAGGCGAGAATCATGCCGTCCGAAGCGCGCAGAAGCAACGCGCGACCCGTATAACCGATCCGGACCGGCGCCAGCACGGCGTAGAGGTCGCCGGCGCTGATGACGCCGCAGACGGCGCCGATCCAATACCCGGCTTGCGGATGAAAAACGGGATATGCGATCTCGAGATAACCCGGCGCGCGGGTCGTCGTGCGCTGAATCTCCCCGACATATGCGCCGTTGAACTCTTCACGCGCCATTGCGGCGAACCAAGTTCGATCGCGCAGATCAAGACGTCCCGACCGAGCCGACGAAGAAACGAGCAGGCCGTCGGCGTTCACGACTTGTAGCAGCCTGATCGCGGGCAGCAGACTCGTCGTCTCGCGCAAGCGAGCGGCCAGCGGCGTGGCGAGAAACGGAGCCGTCAGCTCCAAGGGCCTGCCGTTTTGCCAGGCGCTTTCGAGCCGACTCATCTGATTCGGAGAGAGATGCGATCGATCGAGCACGGCGTTCATCACCATGGGATTCTGCGACAGGAGACGCAAATGGACGATACGGTCCCCGATGTAGCGCTCGAGAACGATTTTGGTCTCGAGCGCTTGTTGTTCGAGGCTCCGGCCGACCGTCGTCTGCAGCTTGTCCTTCGCGATGGAGATGACGAAAAAAGCGCCGAACGTGACGAGCGGCATGATGACGAAAAAGGCGAGGGTCAGGAAGTGAGTGTCGAAACGATAACGTTTCCTGATCATCGTCCTATCCGCCGATCCTCCTTGTCGGATCCGTGCAGCGACGGTCCCGTGACCGATCGATGTCTGTCGTGGCAACAGTACGTGTGGATCTCGGACGAGTCAAGGCGTCTTCATGATTCGGCTTCTCGCGGCGAAGTGGGATAAACTGCCGCGCGAGTCGGCGTGCAAACGTCTCGATTTCCAGTCGGTCATGGCGTGAGGAGCGGCAATCATGAAAGTGGCGTTGACCGGGGTCTCCGGGTACACGGGAGGTCGTTTGCTTGAAACGCTTATCGCGCGGAAGCACGACGTCACGGCTCTCGTGCGTCCCGCTTCCATGACGCCGAGTCTCCGGAACAGCGGCGCGCGGATCGTGGAGGGCGATCTGGCGAGCGAGACGGCGATCGATCAGCTCGTGAGTGAAGCGCAGGCCGTCGTGCACGTCGCCGCGGTTTATCGCACGGCCGGACATCCCGACTCGTATTATCAGGATGTCAATGTTGGCGGAA
Organism: Vicinamibacteria bacterium; assembly: GCA_016934575.1. Taxonomy (GTDB): domain Bacteria; phylum Acidobacteriota; class Vicinamibacteria; order Fen-336; family Fen-336; genus JAFGSN01. The sequence continues at coordinate 14,144 of JAFGSN010000098.1, read as the reverse complement.
CCAATCGCCTGCTCGAGGCCGCCGCGAGGAAGGGAGTCATGCGATTCGTCCATACGTCGACCGTGGGAGTTCACGGCGACGTTCGGCAGGTTCCGGCGGACGAATCGTCTCCTATCGTTCCCAGCGACGTTTATCAGGCCACGAAGGCCGAGGCCGAAGCTCTGGCGCTGGAATTCCATCATCGCCGAGGCCTGCCCGTTGCCGTCGTGCGTCCGGCGGCGATCTATGGTCCGGGAGAAACGAGGCTTCTCAAGCTCTTCCGCGCGATTGCGCGCGGGAGATACGCCATTGTCGGTTCGGGCCGACCGTATTACCATCCCGTTTACATCGACGACTTGATTCAGGGATTCTTGCTGGCGCTTGAACACCCCCGCGCGATCGGAGAGACATTCATCATCGCCGGGCCGCGATATGTCAGCCAGTCCGAGCTGGCGGCGATCATTGCGAGAAGCACGGGCGGGCGCGTGTTGCCCTTTCGGATACCTGCTCTTCCGATTCGAATGATCGGCGCCGTTTGCGAGGCCGTTTGCGTTCCGCTTCGTATCGAGCCGCCGCTTCATCGAAGGCGGGTGGATTTCTGGATCAATAACAGGGCGTTTTCGATCGAAAAGGCGCGGCAGATTCTTGGTTACTCTCCTCAGATCGACGTGGAGGAGGGCATCGCGCGCACGGCGGCCTGGTATCGTAATGCGGGGTGGTTGTGAGCCGGCGAAGCGCGTGGATGGTTCTCGTCGTTATCATCGCCGTCATGATCTCGGGGATCTTCCTGACGGATCCGGTGCGTCTGGGCGGCGCCCGTTTCTGGAGCGACGGCGCGACATATTACAGCATGGCCTGGAGTCTGGCCGCGGACGGCGACCTGGAGTACGAGACGCGGGATATTTTCCGAGTACGACGCGAGTATCCGGCGGGTCCTCAAGGCATCTTCCTCAAGCGCGCCAGCGGTGGCCTTTGTTGGGCGCTTTCCGGCGGATTTCCATGGCTTTCAACCGTGCCTGCCGGGGCGCCAAGGATCTATTTCGCCAAAGCGTTCATCTATCCCGTCGCCGCGGCTCCCCTTGTCCGTCTCTTCGGCACGCGGGGGCTGTTGCTCACCAACGTCGCATTCTTCGCGTTGGCGCTTTGCCTCGTCTTTTCCGAGCTGGAGCGTCAAACCACCCGGGCGCGTGCGCTCGTAACGTCTCTCGCGCTTTTCAGCGCAAGCGTCACTCCGGTGTACGTGCTCTGGCAAACACCGGAGGTCTTCAATCTGGGAATCATCACCGCCGGGCTCGTGAGCTGGAGCCGCGGAAGAGGATGGTTGGCGGCGATCCTGCTCGGGATCGCCACCTATTCCAAACCTTACAATCTCTTTCTCGCGATACCTCTCGGTCTGCAACCGTTGCTTGACGCCAAGCTCGGCGGCTTTGGACGGCGTTTTCTCGTATCCCTTCGTAACGGATTGCTTTTGGCCGTGACGATAGTGTCTCTTTTCTATCTCAACAAAGCGGTAACGGGAGAATTCAATTATCAGGGGGGTGAGCGTAAGACCTTCCATCAGAAATACTTCCCGCTCGAGACACGTGACGTGACGTTCGGGAACAGCGGCGAGTGGATGACGACGATCGAGCTGGGACCGCGCGTTGAGAGTCAGACGGAAGGATGGTTGTCCCGGACGGTTCGAAGCTTTTTCCCTGATTGGACTGATGCTAAAGGTGACAAGAACGAGGCGCCACATCATGTAAAGGCGGCAGGACCGGCCCGTTCAGCAGGTGAGTACGCACACGCGTTTTGGAGGAACTTGGGGTATTTTTGGATCGGTCGTTTTGGCGGCGCTGTCTGGTACTTTACGCCCGTTGTCGTCGCCATGCTCGCGTTTTTCATACTGGGCCCACGGCGAAAGGCCGGTTGGCTTGCTCTCCTGGCTCTTCTCATTTCCTACTTGTTTTACATACGTCAGATTCCCGACAACTGGTACGGAGGAAGCGGCACAATCGGCAACCGCTACTTCATCAATCTCTTGCCATTGGTCGTGTTTTTCATCCCACGCGGGCGGGAGCTGATCGTCGCGCTTGTCGGGGGAGCCCTTGGTCTTGCGTTTGTCGCCCCGATCCTGGCCTTTCCGATGTGGCATTCGCTGCATGAGGGACGGCACTCCCTGCGCGAACCGTTCCGGCGTTTTCCGATCGAGTTGACGATGCTCAACGATCTGTCGATCTTTACGGAAAAATGGCGGAAGAAAAGGCCGTTTGGAGACATGGGCGATACGCACAAGCACTGGCCGGCCGAGCCTACGGCATATTTTCTGTATTTCCCGGACAACGGCGCTTACGGCAAGGAAGTCATCGGCATGGCGGAGGGTTTCTGGCTTCATGGGGGCAGGGAAGCCGAGGTTGTTCTACGGGCACTCGAGCCTGTGCGCCGCGTTCTCTTCTCGATGACGGGAGGGCCCGCGGGTGACGTCGTTGCGGTGCGACTGGGCAGCGTGTCGCGACGTATCGATCTTGCGGCCGGGCAGACATCGCGTTTCGCGATCGACACGGCCGGCGGCTTCAAGCACTATGACACGTTCATTCATATCGTGCGTTTCAAGTCTCAACGTGGCGCCGTCGTGCACGATCCCGAGGAACGTTGTCTTGGAACGTTCGTGCATTTCAAGCTCGATGTCAATTGGCGTGATCGCCCTCATCCCATGGCGCGCTGAAACCTGCGTCTTTGCTGCGCGGCAACGTCATCGGTTTGGCCAAGCCGACGTAACTAACGGAAAAATCAAGCGTTACGACGGTCGGTGGGCGTCGTGACACCCGTGCCTTTCAGTACGGACCGGGATCGAGCGCAACAAATAGCCGGCTGAACACGTATTAATGGGCGTCAAGGACCCGCAGGGTGTTGTACATTCAAAGTTCGATGAACGAGCAGTACGACAACGCCGAATTGGACATTACCCTGATCGAGCAGTCCAAGACGGGGAACGAAACTGCCTTCGAGACGATCGTCGACCGTTATCGCCGGCGTGTCTTGACATATTGTCATCGGATGGTCCGACACGAAAGCCTTGCCGAGGACCTGGCGCAGGAGGTCTTTGTCAGGTTTTATCAGGCTCTTCCGCGAATCGACACACGGAAAGCCGTGGTGTCCTATTTGTTCAGAATCGCCCATAACCGTTGCCTCGACTGGCTGCGGACGAGAAGACCTCAGATGCAGACTTTGACGAGGACGGAGGATGACGATCAGCCGACCGTGCAGTTGCCCGATGCGCGGCCGACGCCAGAGGAAGAGGTGCTGCGTGGCGAGTTATTGGAAGCCGTCGAGAAAGCGCTTGCCGCCGTGCCGCCCCGGTATCGGAGCGTGCTGGTGATGCGGCATGTCGAGGAGTTGTCCTATGAGGAAATCGCCGAAGCCCTGGGATTGCCCATGGGGACAGTCAAGGCTCGGATCCATCGCGGTCGCGAGAAGCTGCAACAAGAGCTTCGCGATTTCGTAAATCTCTAGTGGAGGGCGGAAAGATGCGGGTTCGTTGCTCACGGTTCAGACGGTGGAGTCGATTCGCGATCGACGGTGAGCTTTCGGCGAAGGAGCGGGAGGCGTTCGAGCGGCATCGGCTCGTATGCGGAGACTGCCGGGTGGAGTTCGAGCGGCTTCTTCGGGCTGTCAACCTTCTTGCGCGCCTGCCCTCGGTAGAATCCGGAGCTTCTTTCACGGCCAACGTCATGGCGCGGGTGAATCGCGCGCGTCAAGCACAAGGGGAGGAGGCGCGAAGGAAGGCTTCTTGGGTCACGGTCACGATGGTCGTTGCTGCCTCGGCCTGCGTCGTCGTCGGATGGAGCGAATGGATGTTGCCCGCAATCGTATCGACGATGAGTGACGGACTGGTCATGCTCGTCAAGGGATCGCGCGTACTCGGACCGTCGCTGACGCTGATCGGCGCGTTATCCGCGCTTCTTCGCGCGTTCTTCGAGACGGCGCTGACGCTCGGACGGAGCGGCGCGAGCTATGCGCTATATGTTTATGTGCTCACGCTTACGATCATCTTGATCGCCGCGTCGCTGACCAGGAACGCTCGGCGGCGCTACGGCGCGAGCATGCTCTGCGTATGATGGAGGTAACCATGTGTCGAAAATGGATCTCAAGGGCATTGGCAGGATCGTTGATGCTGGCGCTTCCTGTTCTGGGCGTTTCCAGCGAGACCGATGAAGAAGACCGCGCTCGATCCGCGCAAGTCGGTCTGGAGGTCCAGGAAACGGATGAAGGCGGCGATCAGGGCGAAGACGCGTCACGGTCGAGTGACGTTGAAGATGAAACGTCCGTAAAGACGCCGGAGGACGCAAACGTCGACGCGATCGGCAGAATGAAGTGTGAGCAGCTCGAGCGCGATCGGACAAGGAAGAAAGACGCGGTCACGATCGGCGCAAGCCGAACGATCAAGGCGGGAGAAGTCGTTTCGGGGGATGCCGTCGTCGTCGGAGGCAACCTCAAGGTTCATGGATCCATCGTCGGTGACGCTGTCTGCGTCGGCGGGCGTATGCAGGTCGGTCCCGAAGCCGTCGTATGCGGAGAGCTCGTGACTGTCGGCGGGATCTCCGAGGTCGACCCCGACGCCTATATCAAGGGGCAGAAGGTCGCCGTCGGAGGATTGAATGTCGGCCCTTTCAAGATCTTGCGCCATCTCAAGGGGTGGGATCGAAGGAGGCCGCATCACGCCGCGTGGTCGTTCGATCTGGGAGAACGCTTTGTCGAGCTCGTGTCCGAGGTCGTTCTCTTGCTCTTCATGCTTTTCGTCGGCTTTCTGACGACCGTCTTTCTGCCGCGACAGATGGATCGGATCAAGGAGCATCTTGCGCAGGACTTCCCGCGCTCAGCGTTGCTCGGAGTGGGCATGATGATTCTTGTGCCTGTCATGGCCGCCGTGCTTCTCGTTACATGCATAGGGATTCCGTTTCTCCCGTTGCTCGCGCTCGCCGTCGTCGTGACGGGAACGTTGGGATATATTGCCTTCGGTCATGTGCTCGGTCAGCGTCTTCTCGGAGCAAGTCATGAAATGGCGCAGATTTTCGCGGGACTCTTGCTTCTTCAAGGCGCGTCCATTCTGGGGAATCTGATCGCTTTGCCGGGCGGGACATTCCAGACGATAGGCGTCGTGTTTGACGCGTGCGGCCAGGTCATTTTTCTTGGCGCGGCGACGATTGGACTGGGCGCGGTGGTTTATTCACGTTTCGGCAAGCGAACGCTCGCCGAGAGCCAAACGGCTCGAAAACGAAACGACGATAGCGCGCCTCGAGTCGAAGCTCCGTAGGCTAACGACGAAGTTCGCCTGAATTGTTGGAAACGCCCTCGGGGGAAGAGCACATACTCTCCGAGGGCGTTTTCTTCGAGGATTCTTCCGACGTACGGACGGCCATCTCATGCTCGATGATATATGACACGGCATCGGACAGGTCGGGCGCCAGATAGTCAGGCCGTGAAATCCGGAGCGCCTCGCGGTTCGGGAAACCGCCAGGAACGCCGATAGCAAAAACGCCGGCGGCGCGCGCCATGAAGACGTCTTCCGGACTGTCGCCGACATACAGAGCATCCGATGCCGGGATCGTGAGAAGCGATAGAGCGCGCAGCAACGGATCGGGGGCGGGTTTGGGACATGGAGCGTCGTGGGCGCAGATCACGACGTCCAAGAAGGCTAGAACGCCGAGCGCCGTGGCCTCGCGAAGAACACGGCAGCGGTCGCCACTGGTCACGAGCCCGAGACGCAATCCGGCCTTGACGAGGCGTCCAAGGACGTCATGCGCTCCGTAAACAAGCGCGCTCGGCGTTTGCGCGTATAGATCGAGCCAGCGGGCGTCCGCTTCCTCCCAACGGGACTCTGGCAATCCGACGATGCGATAAGTGGCGTACCAGTCCGGCGAGTAAGCCCGCTCGAAAAGATCGCGGTCGAAGTCGATGCCGAAGCCTTGGAAGAGAAGTCGATAGCAGCGGTAACTCGACTCCGCCGAATCCACGAGAGTGCCGTCCCAGTCGAAAAGAACCGCGCGCAAACGACCGAACGACCTGTGGGGCGTCTGTCGCTCGGGCAGAATCGACATGGATTAGGACGGGCTCTAAGCTTTGCTACCGAGGAGCTCCATGGTCGTCACGGTGACGATTTCGGCGAGCGTGTCGAGGTTGCTCTCGCCGTCCTCGGCCGAAGCGGCCGTGGGATCGCCGAAGTAACCATCCTCGCCGCCGGCGTCGATAAACGTCTTGGCGCCTTTTTTGATGCCGGCGAACAGGCCGTCCACGGGAGGAAGACTGCGGCGAACGGAATCGCGCACGCGTTCGGGGCAGGCCGCCATGATGATTGATGTCGCGAAAGCCCCCGCGTGGTCTCCGCTAGCGAAGGTGTCGCCAAGCAGCTCGATCCAGCGCTTCTTGGTCAAGTCAGTCCAGCAGACGCTCATGCCGGCTTTCTTGAGCGTCTCCGCGGCGCTCTTGACGCCTTCGACCTGCCGGGGCTCGATTTGAAGACACACGAGAACGATGGCGCGGAAACGTTTGGCGGAGGAACCGCAGATATCCGACAGGAGCGCCTTGAGGGTCTCGGAAGAAAGAGTAACTGTGCCCGCGAAATCCGCGCTCATTTCGGACACAGAGTAGGGAAGGGGAGGAAGGACGAGCGCGGCGATGCGTTTGCCGCGAAGTCTGGCGGCGGCTCGGCGCGACACCTCCAAAGCGATGATGGTGTGCGTGGACACGGGGAGGTGCGGTCCATGCGCTTGCATGGATCCTATCGGTAGCATGGCGACTGGGCGATCCTTGAGCGCCTCGTCGATTTCCGTCCAGCTCATTTCCGCGATCAGATCATTTTCAGTCATGGTGAATCAGCCCTCTGGCTGAAGGCGTTGCCGACTCCTTGTGTTTCGGGTTATTCGTTCGTGGACCAGTTTGCTTATCGGCGTGAAATTCTCCGTAGCGTCTTTATACCCGATTTCACGGGCGCTTGGCTACTAGAATCGCTCCATCGTTCCCGCGATGATCGTGGCCCGCCGTCGCGATATGCCGCCTCGCATGGATTACTCATGCCATACTCGAGTACGGGACGCAAGTGCATGCCCCGCACGACGCCGACACGCCGACGAGCGAGCTGATCGTGAGCCATCGCATTTGTGGTAGGATCCGCATCCGGGACTCCAGAGGAGTTAAAAGGTGTTTTGGAGGAGGCGAAGAGAATCCGAGGAACAGCCTGCGGCGCCCGCCCCCAGTCGACGTTTCACGGACACGCTCGGGGATCCCACGTCGGTTCTGGCCGAAAACGTCAAGCTTCGAGGAGAGATCACCGGTTTCGACTCGATCGCGATCGATGGTTCAATGGACGGCAACGTCGCCGTGAGAGGGTACTGCCACGTGCGGGAAAGCGGTCGCGTGCAGGGCAGGGTTACGGCGCATCACGTCATCGTCTCGGGGCGGCTGGAGGGCAAGATCTCGGCCCGCCAGAGAGTCGAGTTACGTTCGAAAGCGCACGTTCGGGCGGACATCAGCGCGGAAAGTGTGGCGATCGCCGAAGGAGCGTTCTTCGACGGCCGAATCCAGATGCGGACCAACTCCGGAAAGACGTCCTTTTTCGAGAAGCGTCGCGCGGGCCAGCCGGCCGGCGTGGAAGAGCAAATCCCCTGACGGACGTCACTCATCTTCGTCTCGGCTGATTCCCGGATTCATCGTGTCTTCGATGCCGACATTTTCCAGACGGCCGCGCAACTCGTCGAAACGTCGGCGATCAACCGTCGAGCCCTCGCGATAAGCATCGAGAATCTCATCCAGATGAGTCACACGACGAACGAGCTGCGCGACGACTTCGATCGGGATCGTCGCGCCATGGACGGTGAGGCGATCGAACGCCTGGCGTCCGGCGAACTCGCTCAGGATATCGACCAGGCGTGCGCTCAAGCTATCCGCCGCGTCGAAAAGCTCGCTCTGCAGGAGGCAGTCGCGCACGATGCCGAGCGCGTCCCCGATGTCGGAGTCCGACCACTCTTCATTGCGAAGGCGATTCCATGAAACTGCCGTGAGGTCCATTCCAGACGGCCCCTCTTCAGCCTCGGCGGCGATCGTCGCGCACAACTCAGCTAATCGTCCCATTTCGATCTCGAAAAACCACGGAGACGCGTTCAAACCCGCCTTGAAATCTACCATGGAGTGAACCTGAAAAGCACTCGGAGCGAGATCTTCGATCAGGACCAAAGGCTTGACGGAATGAACCTGTTCGTATAATCTGATCAGGCGTTTTGCGGAGTCGCAAGCCCAGAAACGCGTTCGTTTTACGATTGGTAACGGAGCGTGACCCCGTTGCTAACCGTGAATATGTTCATTTCCCGACGAAAAGCGCCGTATCTAAAACCGGCGTTGAGCAGGGCGTGGTCGGGATTGTCCGCGGGGAACGCAGTAACCGGCAGCCAGCGTTGCATTCGGCAAGACCAGTGTTCAAGCCCAAGAATCGATCGATACCAGAGGATTAGGAACAACGTGCTATGACCAGAAAAGTAACGAGATCACTCGCGTTTTGGAGCGGATTGACGGCGTTTTCGGCTTTCTTCGGACTCGGGTCGAGCGCCTTGGCCGGCGAGGCGGACATCAACCTGCCCGATTTGAGCCATGTCTCTTTTGAGATTTTCGGGATGCCGGTCGCCGGTCTCACACTCATGTACGGCGGCTTGCTGGTGTGTTTGATCGGCCTGGTGTTCGGTCTGGTCCAGTACGGCCAGATCAAAAGACTGCCGGTGCACGCTTCGATGGGCAACGTATCGGAGATCATCTGGGAGACCTGCAAGACTTATTTGATTCAGCAAGGCAAGTTTCTCGGGTTGCTCTGGATCCTGATCGGAGCTTGTATCCTGTACTATTTCGGCGCTTTGCAACACAAGCCCGTCTATCAGATCCTGTGGATCCTCGGCAGCTCCGTTCTGGGCATACTCGGATCATACGGCGTCGCGTGGTTCGGCATACGAATCAATACAAAAGCCAACTCGCGCTCCGCATTTTCCGCGTTGAAGGGATCACCGCTGGCGCCCATGCTCATTCCCATGAAGTCGGGCATGAGCGTCGGATTGCTGCTTGTTTGCGTCGAGCTGTTCTTTATGATCTGCATTCTGTCTTTCCTCCCGAAAGAGCTTGTGGGTCCGTGCTTTATAGGCTTCGCCATCGGCGAATCGCTCGGAGCATCGGCGCTGCGAATCGCCGGCGGGATTTTCACGAAGATCGCCGACATCGGATCCGACCTGATGAAGATCGTGTTCCATCTTCCCGAGGATGATCCGAAGAATCCCGGCGTCATCGCCGACTGCACGGGCGACAACGCCGGTGACAGCGTCGGACCGACGGCGGACGGCTTCGAGACCTACGGCGTGACAGGCGTCGCTTTGATCGCGTTCCTGGCGCTGGCGCTGGCGAGCAATCCGATTGTCTGCGGTCAGCTCATCATATGGATCTTCGTGATGCGAATCTTGATGATCCTGACCTCGTTGTTCTCGTTTTTCCTCAATGACGCGATCACCAAGCGGATCTATCGTGGCGCCGGTGCGGACTTCGACGCCGAGAAACCGCTCACGCACTTGGTTTGGATCACCTCGATCGTATCGATACTAGTGACATTCGGCGCGAGCTCGGTACTCTTGCCGGCCGCGACGTACGGCGACCTCTGGTGGGTTCTGGCCGTGATCATCAGTTGTGGAACGGCGGCCGGCGCCTTGATACCGGAATTCACAAAGATCTTCACGTCGACGAAATCGCGCCACGTCAAGGAAGTCGTGATTTCGGCGCGACAAGGCGGCGCCTCGCTCGACATCCTCTCGGGATTCGTGGCCGGGAATTTCGCGGCATTTTGGCTGGGAATGCTAATGGTGGTTTTGATGTTCGTATCGTTCTTGCTTTCGCAGAACACGGCGTTAGTGAGCCTCATGCCGCCGGAATTTCCCGTCGCATCCTCGGTTTTCGCGTTCGGATTGGTCGCATTCGGCTTTCTCGGCATGGGTCCGGTGACGATCGCCGTCGACTGCTTCGGTCCGGTATCGGACAACGCGCAGTCCGTGTACGAGCTGTCCAGAATCGAGTCGTTGCCGGACGTCAAGCAAGAGATCAAGGACAAATTCGGCTTCACGCCCGATTTCGAAAACGCCAAGGATTTCCTGGAAAAGAACGACGGCGCGGGCAACACATTCAAGGCGACGGCCAAGCCGGTGCTCATCGGAACCGCGGTTGTCGGCGCCACGACAATGATCTTTGGGATCATCCTGCTGCTCCAACATGTGGGCGAAGTCGCCGCGAAGGCGGTTTCAGGGCAATTCGACGTCATCGCGATGCTCAGTATCGTTCGGCCGGAAGTGATCTTCGGATTGATCATCGGCGGAGCGGTCATTTACTGGTTCACTGGCGCCTCGACACAGGCGGTCGTCACCGGCGCCTATCGCGCGGTCGTGTATATCAAAGACAAGATCAAGCTCGACGCCGAGCACGCATCGATTCAAGACTCGAAGGAAGTCGTGCGCATCTGCACGCTATACGCGCAGAAAGGCATGCTCAACATCTTCGTGGTCATCTTCAGCCTGGCGCTGGCGCTCCCCTTCTTCGATCCGTATCTTTTCATCGGCTACCTGATCGCGATCGCCTTTTTCGGATTGTTCCAGGCGTTGTTCATGGCCAACGCGGGGGGCGCGTGGGATAACGCGAAGAAGATCGTCGAAGTCGACCTGCGAGCTAAAAACACGCCGCTACACGAAGCGACCATCGTCGGCGACACGGTCGGTGATCCGTTCAAGGACACGTCGTCCGTTGCCCTGAATCCGGTCATCAAGTTCACGACGCTGTTCGGCCTGCTCGCCGTGGAGATCGCGGTCACGATGCGGAACACGGATCTCAAGATGGCTCTGGGAGCGGCGTTCCTGCTCGTCGCGCTCGTGTTCGTGTACCGCTCTTTCTACGCGATGCGAATACCGGAAGACCGGCAAGCCGCATCGTGATGTGAAGGATCTCGAAAACCTTTCAATGCGTCAAGAATAAGGAGAGTCTGCATCGATGTCGATTTACAGGACGGTATGTCTGTTGATGCTCAGTTGCGCGCTTGTGATCGGATGCGGTGATTCGGCCTCGAATCCGGTCAATTCCTCGCCGCCAGCCGCGACGCCGACGCCGGCGCCGACGCCGACGGCCACGGCGACGCCATACGTCCCGCCCCCGAATGGAACGGCCGTCTGCGTCGAATCAGAGCCCGTCTTCAGCGATCTGGTGACTGAAGTCATCGATGAGATCCGAGAAGAACGACCCGACATCTTCGATTACGAAAGCATGCCCGGTTGGATCATAACAATACGGCCCGGCCGTTTCGTGCAGACGGTGGTTGAAAAAATCGACGCTCGGCCGCAATACAGGGCTGTGCGGCATTGGTACAATGAAAATGCCTTGAGCGTCAAAGAAAACAACGAGTATTCCGAAACCTATTTCATCCTGACGAGCTTCAACGGGGTCAATCGCATCCGTGCCTACAGCGAGACGTGCCGTCCAGCCGAGTTTTGATTCGTGCTCGGTCGGGAAGACCCGGGATCGATGCCATCTCGGGTCTCCGGCCGGTTTGTCGAGACGATGCGCGAGCAGCGCCGGCCGAGTACGCGCACCTTCTCACTCGTTGTCGAAAGGATTCGGCGGACGTACGTTGGGATCGGCCGCGGCTCGCTTGCGCGCCTCCTCGAATTTTTTCTCCAGTATGTCGCGTTGGTGCTTCGTCTGGTTCACTGAACGCTCGAATTTCTCGTCGAGAGCGCTTTTCTGGCTATGGACGCGCTGGACGAGGTCGTCGAAGTCCTTGGGAGGCGCCTTTTTCTGATCCGCCCATACGATCGCTCCCGTTTCAGGATCGATCTTCAGAGCTGATCCGCAACACGGACAGATTACTTCAAGCACTTCAGGCATGGCGTTTAGGATGCTTCCTGGGCTTCCGTCGAGCTCGGAGTTTGAGGCGAAGGCGACGGTCGTCGCGATCGGGTTCTTGACGCGCTTCTTTGTCGATGCTCAGGATCGCCGCGTCGGGGATTGCGCGCGATGGGGCCGCGATCGTTCTCGGCGACGACGAACGTGACGGAATCGGAGACGGCGAATCGCTCATGACTGTCCCCCAGCAACATGAAGAGACGTTGATTGATCCCGGAGGAATCATTGACCTCGAGAAAACCGAAGCCGCGACTGCCGACACGGACCACCTTGCCAGTGAGAGTCGAGCCCAGCGCCACGACGCAGGCAGCGACGCGGTTTTTGCCGGGAATCAAGGAGGGGCGAGGAACGAAGAATGTCCTTGAACCCGGTTCCAGAGGCGCTCCGCCGACGATGTAACGGCGATCGACGTAGAAGGATTCGCCTTGATTCGAAAGAATCAATCCCTGGCCGCGTTCGCGGGACCAACGTCGAACCGTGCCGATGAGACGCTCCGGAGCGCCGCCGTTCGGAGGGGGAGCAGCCGCGGCTTCTTGAATCTCGATTGCCGGAGGCGTGGGAGAGTCAAGGCCGTGGAGCTGTGTGTCCCAGAAGATTTCGCGGTATTCGACTTCCTCGACGCAGAGCGGAAGCTTGACTTGACTGGCGGGACCCTCATATTCATCCGCCGTGCGACGAGGAGTCTGGTTCTCACCGGCGCGGGAGGAGAAGCCGCCGTTGCGAAGAAGAGCCAGCGTCGGACGATCGACGACGACGGCGCGGCGCGCCGCCGCTTCGGCCATGCCAAGCGAGCGATCCACGACAGCCCCGAGATCCTGGGCGTCGGCGCCCGGCAGATCAACGCGAGCGATCTCGCCCGAGGCGATTCCGGCGGAGACGGGCAATGCAGGCCGGTCGTCTTCTGGCGCCTCGGAGAGAGCTTCCTGGACATGAATCGCCGCGTTGACCGCGGCGACAGCCTCGTCCTCGCCGAAGACCACGCGCGCGCCCGACGGAAGACATCGCACGGATTCTCGCGCCCCGCAATCCGTGGATTCGAGAACGACGTCAAGAAAACGACCGATCAGAGCAATCCACGAGGCTTCCGAATCCTTTTGCTTCGTGGACGCCAGATCCTTCAAGACAAGCGTCAGAACGACACGGTGCACCTTCGATTCAGGTGAAGTCAGTTTGTGGGCTAAATTCATCATCGCTCCCTCCAAGGGAGAAAATTCACGATCTTAATTTCTCCGTCGCTCTCGGACGGCTTAACGAGAAGCCGGACGTCTGGGCGACAACATGTAAAGCAACACAAGACCTGCGCCTCCGGCGGCTACGTGCAGCGGCCATGACATGAAGCCGCCCTCCGCCACGAAATGAGCGGTTGCCGTGAGCGCGAACTGAACCGCCAGCGGAAGAAGACGCCTGTCGTGCAGCCGCAGATACTGAGACAGCGTCACCACCGTGGCGGCAAGGAAAAAGGCCACCATGCGTCCGAGAAGATCTACCACACATAGACGTGGAGTACAAAAGGGCCGGATGCCATGCGCGTTTCGTCATCCATGAATCATGACCCCATGAATTTTTCGGTCAAGGCCGCATACGCGCGAAACATGCCGAACAAGAAGAAGGCGAGCATGTACACGGCGCCGAGCAGACGCGTTCGGCGCCAGAGCCGCTGTCCGATCATGCCGAGACACAGGCAGGCCAGGGGAGCGACGATTTCCAGATCCTTGTTATAACGAACAAGATTCGGCCCTGGCAGACCTCCCGAGGCGAGGTTTAGAACAACGTAGGTGGAAGCCCAGGCCAAGACGAAACGCCGTCGCGAACCAGTGACGCATCGCAGGACCAGGACCAGGCCGACCGGAATGACCGGAGAGAATGGGCCGTAGAAGCGGTACATGCGTCGTGCGCCTTTGCGGAGGCCGCGCCAGAGATCGAGATCCGGACCCGCGTCGGGATCGTCGTTCTCGGGAGCCAGATCCTCGGGACTGAGACTGGCGGCGCGTATCCGATCTTTTTCGGCCTTGATCTCAGCCTCGGGCATCGGCGTCCCCTTGTGGATGTGAAGAGCGACGGGCATATACCTGTGGTAAAAAATCGCCAAGGACAGGATCCCGCCGAGCACGGCGGCGACAAGCAGGCTTGCCTGGCGCCGAAGACTGGCCGGCGTGCGATCGGCAATCAACTCGCATGAGATGAAAATTGGAAGGAGTACGGCGAAATTCAAGAGAGATTGC
>JAFGSN010000097.1 GCA_016934575.1 Vicinamibacteria bacterium | reverse complement strand
CCGATGATCGATACGGAGCTGCGATCGCTGAATCTTTCGACATCCGTCGCGATCGCCGTCTATGAAGCGCTCCGTCAGTGGCATGAAGCCGATCAGTGAGCGAGGTCGGATGCGAAATCCGATGTCGAAGGCGCTCGATAAGCCCCGCGTACGGGTTTTATCGTGGCTGCCTTCGCGACCCGATTGTCGATGAAAGAACGAGTGCAAGCGGCGCTCGGTACAGAGTCCTCGTTCGACGTCTTGGCCGACGACGTGGTACTGCGCCCCGGGAAAGCCGGACGGCGTGTGCATTCTGGCAGAGCGGGAGGAGGGATCGCAGGAGCCGTTCCGCACAACGATTGCTCCATGCCCCCCGCCGGTTCGCCGATCCGGGTAAACTGACGTGTCCAGGCGCACGGTGAACGAAACGCACGGGGGACCATGGACCACATTCGGAATTTCTGCATCATCGCCCACATCGACCACGGCAAGTCGACGCTTGCCGACCGGCTCATTCAGCAGTGCGGAGCCGTGGAGGCCCGGGAGTTCCGTGACCAGATCCTCGACTCCATGGATCTCGAGCGCGAGCGCGGGATCACTATCAAGGCCAACACCGTCACCCTGCCCTACACAGCCAAGGATGGGCGCACGTACGAGCTGAACCTGATCGACACCCCCGGGCACGTCGACTTTTCCCACGAGGTCCGCCGCTCCTTGATGAGCTGCGAGGGCGCCCTCTTGGTGATCGATGCTTCACAGGGCGTGGAGGCGCAGACTGTCGCCAACCTGTACCTGGCCGTCGAATTCGGGCTCCAGGTCGTGCCGGTGATCAACAAGATCGACCTCCCGTCAGCCGACGTCGACCGGGTGATGGAGGAGATCGACCGCGACCTCGGGCTCGATCCGTTCGCCTCGATTCAGGTCTCGGCCAAGCAGGGTAGCGGCATCGACGGCCTGCTGGAGGCGATCGTCCAGCAACTTCCGCCGCCAAAGGGCGAACCCCAGGCGCCGCTGCGGGCGCTTCTCTTTGACGCCCAGTACGATGTCTATCGCGGCGCCGTGCTCCTTGTGCGCCTCTTCGACGGCACCTTGCGCGCCGGCACCCATATCCGCTTGATGCACTCAGGCGAGGAGCACAGGGTGGAGGAGGTCGGATGCCAGCGACTCAAGCGGGTGCCCGTCCCCGAGCTATCGGCGGGGGAGGTGGGTTACGTGCTCGCCGGGATCAAAGGTCTCTCGGGTCTTGCCATCGGCGACACTCTCACTGAGGTCGAGCGCCCGGCCGCGGAGCCGGTGCCCGGCTATCGCGAGGCGAAGCCGGTGGTCTTCTCCTCGATCTACCCGATGGCCACGAACGACTACGAGGCTCTTACGAAGGCTCTCGAGAAGCTGAAGCTCAACGACGCGGCACTTATTTACGAGAAGGACAGCTCGGCGGCCCTCGGCTTCGGCTTTCGCTGTGGCTTCTTGGGGCTCCTACACCTTGATGTGGTCCAGGAGCGGCTTGAGCGGGAGTACGACATCTCACTAATCCTCTCCGCGCCGTCGGTTCGCTATCGGATCGTGCTCAACAACGACTCCGAGGCTTGGATCGACAACCCGACCTTCTATCCGGACCCGGCCTCGATCAAGGAGGCCTTCGAGCCGTACATCAAGGCGACGATCATGACTCCCGAGCGCTACCTCGGGACCGTGATGGATCTGTGCCGCGATAGGCGCGGGGTGGACACCACCTTCAACTACCTCGCCGCGGGCCGGATGGAGGTCGTGAGCAATCTGCCCCTGGCTGAGGTGCTGTTCGACTTCTACGACCGCCTGAAGTCGATCACCCAGGGTTACGGCTCGTTCGACTATGAGCTCCTGGACTACCGCCAGGGCGATATGGTGAAGGTGGACATCCTCGTCAACGGGGAAAAGGTCGACGCCCTTTCGCAGCTCGTCCACCGTGAGTTCGCGCGTCCGCGGGCGCTGCGCTACTGCGAGCGGCTGGCCAAGACGATTCCCCGCCAGCAGTTCAAGATCGCCATCCAGGGCGCAATCGGGGGCCAGATCATCGCTCGCACCACCATCAATCCCTTTCGTAAGGACGTGACGGCGAAGTGCTACGGTGGCGACATCACCCGCAAGCGCAAGCTGCTCGAAAAACAGAGGGAGGGCAAGAAGAAGATGAAAATGGTGGGGGCGGTGGAGATCCCGCAGGCGGCCTTCGTGGCGGTTCTCCGGACCGAGGAGGACGAGGACGGACGCTAGACGCCGTCACGGGATCATCTGGAACCGGCAGCCAAGCATGAGGAGAGCGCCATGACCGAGGAGCCCATTGAAGACTTCGCCGCGTTGTTCGAGGCTTCGATTCAAGCGAAACACCACGAGAAGGGCCAGATCATCGAGGGGAAAATCGTCGCGATCGGCCCGGAGGTGGCGTTTGTCGACGTCGGCGGCAAGGGCGAAGCCACGATAGACATCAAGGAACTGAAGGACGCCGAGGGCAATCTCGATGTCGCGGTCGGCGACCGCATTCAAGCGATGGTCGTGTCGACGACGGGAGGACTGACGCTCTCCCGCAAGCTGGCGCGAGGAGCCGCGACCGAGCGGCAGATCGAGGACGCGTTTCACGCCGGTCTTCCAGTGGAAGGAAAGGTCGAGAAGGCGGTGAAAGGCGGGTACGAGGTGCGCATCGGCCGGCAGCGCGCCTTTTGCCCGATATCGCAAATCGACAACGTCCGGGCGGACCCGTCGACGCACGAAGGGCGGATCTACGAATTCCGGATCATCGACCACAAGGAGGGCGGCAGAAATCTCGTCGTCTCGCGGCGTGCGCTTCTCGAAGAAGAGCAGAGGGCCGGGGCCGCCGAGATCCGGCGCTCGATCGTCGCAGGCGCGGTCATGACCGGGCGCGTCACCTCAGTGCGCGAGTTCGGTGCGTTCGTCGACCTTGGCTCCGGCGTTCAGGGCTTGCTACACGTGTCGGAGATGGGATGGTCCCGCGTGTCGGATGCAATGCAATTCGTTAAACCCGGCGAGGAGATCAGCGTCAAGGTGCTGCGCGTCGATGATGACAACCAGAAGATTTCTCTCGGGCTGAAGCAACTCACCGCCGATCCGTGGTCGCGAGCCCAAGAAGCATACAAGATCGGCGACGTGTGCGCGGGCCGCGTCACGCGTATCACGGAATTCGGCGCGTTCGTCGAGCTTGAGCCAGGGCTGGAAGCGCTGGCGCACGCGTCCACATTCGCTCCGACGGGCAGACCGGAGGGGTGGCGTGGGCTCGTCGCCTCCGAGGACGCGGGGAGTTTCGAGATTCTGAGCATCGATATCGAGAGGAAGCGCATCGGCGTCGCGCTCGTCCCGGAGGGCTCGGCGGCGCGTGGAAAGGCGTCATCCCAATCTGGGATCGTGCCGGGCGCTCGTCTCACCGGCAAGGTCGAGCGCCACGAGAAATTCGGCGTCTTCGTGTTCCTTGCCCCGGGCCGTACGGGCGTCATCCCGTTGGATGAGACTGGCTTCGCGAAGGGAGCGGACATCGCTCGATCGTTTCCCATCGGCGCCGACGTTGAGGTCATCGTTCTCGAAGTCGATCCGTCGGGCCGCCGCATTCGTCTCAGCGCCAAGGCAGTCGTGGAAGCGCAAGAGGCAAGGGAGCTGCGCGAGTACGCCGCGCGCGAGAGTGCCGCCACGCCGGCAGAGGGTTTCGGGTCGCTCGCCGACAAGCTCCGCGGCGCACTCAAGATGCGGGAGAAGTGAAACCCAACGACGGACAGCCCGGGCTCTACCTCCATATTCCATTCTGCTCGGCCGTTTGCCCGTACTGCGACTTTTCGGTCATGCGTGTTCTCGTTTCGGCCCGCAGACGTTTTATCGACAATCTGGTGGCCGAAGTGTCCATCGCCGCACGGGACTGGCGGGAACCCAGGCCGTTCGATACCGTGTATTTCGGCGGAGGCACGCCCTCGCTGCTGCCCGTTGAAGACCTGGCGTGCGTGCTCGACTCCTGCCGAGCGCACCTAGCGCTCGCGACTCCCGCTCCCTGGGTCTTCCTGGAGGCCAACCCCGAGGACGTGACGCCTGAAGCCTGCGCAGCATGGCGTGGCCTCGGAGTGCGAACCCTCTCCATCGGCGTGCAGTCTTTTTCCGACGACGTCCTCCGCTTCCTCGGCCGCCGTCACGACGCGCAGCAGGCGCGCGCCGCGGTAGAAGCCGCACAGGCCGCGGGTTTCAATACCGTCTCGCTCGACCTCATCTTCGGTCTGCCCGGCCAGACCGCGGAGGCCTGGCAGCGCGACCTGGCTACTGCCGTGACCCTGGCGCCGGGGCATCTATCGTGCTACCAGCTCACGATCCACCCGTTCACGAGGTTCGGGGCGAGACTCGCTCGGGGCCAGCTCTCTGAGATCCCTGAAGAGGAGAAGGCCGACCTCTTCGATTTCACGCACCGCTTCCTCGCTGACGCGGGCTGGCCCGCATACGAGGTCTCCAACTTCGCGCGCAGCAGCGACCAAGAGTCACGTCACAACCGCAAGTACTGGGACCACACGCCCTACCTCGGGCTCGGCCCCTCGGCGCACTCGCTCGCAATCAACGACGAGTGTCCGAAGGGGACCGACCAAAAAAAGCTGGCCGGGATTCGATCCCGGCGAGCGGACGTCGCGGCCGCCCGCCGCTGGTGGAACGATCTGCGTACCCCGCAGTGGGAGCGGCGCGTGGCGGCAGGCGAGCGGCCCGTCGAAGGCGAGGAGCTCCTTGGCCCGCGGGCACTGGCCACCGAGACGCTGATGCTGGGCCTGCGCACCACGGCCGGGATCGACCTCGACGGCTTCACGATGCGCTACGGGCTCGACCTACTGGCAGCGAACGACGCCCTTGTCGCGAATCTCGTGAACGAGGGCCGTCTTGTCATACGCAGTGGCCCGGAAGGCCGGCGGCTGGTGCCGACGCTATCCGGGCTTTGCGTTGCGGACGGCTTGGCCATGGCCTTTGACCTGCCGCTCCAGAGATGACCCGGCTTGCCCTGCGCTGGAACGTGCGGCCTCCGGGAAGCCAAGCTCTGCTCCTCCCTGGCCAGGCTCGGGGCGGCGCGATGGAGTGCAGGCCTACAGGCTGACACCCGGATTGCACGAAGACGCGACCTTTCGCGGCCAATGAATTCATCTGATTTCCCGGACGTCATTTTCATGAAATCGAGCGCAGTAGCGTCCGCAAGCGCAGCCGTCAAACGAACGGCCTTCTTGTCGTGAAACCGTTCGACCAGCTCGCTTGAAAATCGACCTGTCCCGGCTGGGAACCGGGACAGGCAATTGAGACGAACAATGCGGCAAAGGAGGAATCACTGGAGACGGAAATCGACGGTGACTTCCATGGAGATGGCGACAGGGACGCCGTTGAGCAGAGTCGGCTTGTATCGCCACTGGCTGACGGCGGTCATGGCGGCTTCGTCGAGAAGCGGGATGCTCTTCACGACCTGCATGCCGACGACGCCGCCCGTCTCGTCGATCGTGCACTTGAGCTTGACGATTCCTTGCACCTTGGTTTGAAGCGCGAGCTGAGAATAAATGGGCGCGACATAGTGGATTCGCTGCGGCTGCTTGATGGAATGTCCAATCGGGTGTACGACCTTCTCTTCCTGTCGCTTTTTCAACACGACGTCGCGAAAAATCGGTTCGTAGTGTTGGCCGGTGTTAAAACCGCCATCGACCGCAAATGGATTCGCTTCGCCGCCGAATATGTCCAGAGGATCGAGGACGGGCTGGATTTCGGTGACCTTGGTTGGAGCGGTGAAGGCCGAGCTCTGCGACGTGAACGGACGTGTGATGTGTCTGGCATTGTTCAAGCCGCTCCCACGTCTTGTCGCGGGGGGAGGAGGCGGCGGCACGATGACGGGAATGTCCCCGTCGTTGATTCTTGTCACGAAGATGCCAGGCAGCTCTTGCGATGTCAATAACGGCACGAGGATGACGGCGCCCAGGAGCACGACGTGCAGACCGATCGACAGCGGAAGGGAAACGGCTCTCTTTGTTCGTCGTCGCAAGAAGGCGGTCTCGAAGAGCCGTTCGCGGTTACGTTCCATGTCGCGCCTCGCTTTCTTGGCGGATCGTCTTGCGGCGATCGCCGCCGTTTCGGCCCCGACGATCTCGAACTCGTTGTTCTCGACCGTCGCGGAAGGTCTGCGCGGGCGCCCGTCACTGCATTGGACACCGCATCCGGAACGAGAGTTCCGTCGTCGAGTTGCTTCGTTTGGGCAACTGAAAATGGTCGTTGAACCGAGTTGGTGGGACGTTGTTTGTCATGACTGACGCCGTGGAGTAATACAATGCTTCCGGCATGAGGATCGCGATCACGGGTGCGAATGGATACCTGGGGCGGCATCTCACGGCGTTTCTGCGTTTGAAGGGCCATGAGGTCGTGGGAGTCGTGAGGTCGTCGCGCGCCGTGGCCGCGGTGGTCGCGTCCGGAGGGCGTCCCGCGATCGTCGACGGCTTGGAGCCGCGTGGATTGGCGCGCGCCTTTCAGGGATGCGACACGGTGGCGCACCTGGCGGGCGTCAGCGCCGAGCGCGGCGAGGAAACGTACGCGACGACGAACGTCAACGGAACGCGTGGCGTCATACAGGCCGCGCGCACGGCGGAAGCGAGGCGGATCGTGTTCATCAGCGGGCTGGGCGTGGCGCATTACGGAATACTGCGTCGCGCGACGAACGATTACTTCAAGGCAAAGCTGACGGTCGAGGAGATGCTGCGCGATTCGGACCGTGAGGCGATCGTGTTTCGTCCGTCCTATATCGTTGGTCCGGGAGACGAGCTGATTCCGGCATTGCTCCGCGAGATGGAGATCGGAGAGGTCGAAGTCGTCGGCGACGGGGAGCACCGTTTCCAGCCGGTGGCGGTGGCCGACGCCGTCGAAGCGATCTTGAAAGCGGCCGAGCGGCGTTCGCCTCTCGCGGCGCCGATCGACCTCGTCGGGCCGGAACAGCTCACGTATCGACGATTCATCGATCGCGTCGCGCGCGCGGCGCAGAACGCGAATCGTCCCTCGGCTTTCTCGGCGAGAAAAGTCCCGGTCGAGGAGGCGGAGAAGCGCGCCCGTTCGCGAGGCTACCGGGGCTTGCTCGCCGACGAGCTGGACGTTCTGTTATGCGATGAGGTCTCGGACCCGAAACCGCTCGCGGATCTGCTCGGGCGACGCCTCACGCCCCTCGACGAGTCGCTTGCCGTCGCCGTCGCCGGTTCGACGCCAAGGCCCTCGGCGTTCTTTCGAAGGCGATCGTAATTCGCCAAGACGATGCAAAGCGTGAAACAAATCAACGACCGAGGGATGATAATCATAGAAGCGGCTGTGTTGAGAAGCTAATCTCGTCATGATCTTATTGGGATCATGAGCCGTCGCGTCTTCATCACCGGCGTGGCGCCGATCTGCTCCCTGGGGCGCGAAAGTTCGGTTTTCTGGGAAAACATCATCAACGGACGGTCCTGCGTTTCTCGCATCGAGCGCCTCGCCGGCGCGCCTGTCCCCATCGGCGCCGAGGTCGGTTCGCTCGACGGCGATGCGCTCGAGCCGAAAGAGCGTCGCTTTGACCGATCCGCGCAGCTCGCGATTCTCTCCGCGCGCCGCGCGTTCGAGGACGGCGGTTTGAAGGATCCGCGCGCTCCGGCCGTTGTGCCGGAAAGGATCGGCGTCTTTCTAGGAACGTCGCGCGGCGCCGCGGAGTTGATCGAGTCGTACCACGCGCGCTTTCAGGATCGCGGTCATCAGGGCATCGGACCGCACGCCTCGCCTCACACGACGATCGGCAGCCTGAGCGGGATCGTGGCGCAGCGGCTCGGATTGCAGGGGCCGAACCTGACGGTCTCGGCCGCCTGCTCCTCCGCCTCGCAAGCCATTGGATGGGCGTTCGACGCGGTGCGCCACGATCGGGCGGACGTGATGCTTGCGGGCGGCGCCGAGGCGTGCCTCACCCCGTTCTGCATGACGTTGCTCGCCGCGGCCGGGATTCTGTCGCGGCGATTCGAAGAGCCGCGGAAGGCGTCGCGTCCGTTCGACGCCGAGCGCGACGGAATCGTCGTCGGGGAGGGCGCGGGAATCGTGGTCCTCGAATCCGAGGAATCCGCGCGCGCACGCGGTGCGCGCGTCCTGTGCGAGTTGGTCGGATTCGGAGCGACCTGCGACGCGCACAGCTTGACGGGCATCGCGGAGAATGGCGCCGGGCTGCGCCGGGCCGTCGCCCTAGCGCTGGAAGACGCCGGAGTCGCGCCGGGGTCGATCTCGTACGTCAACGCTCATGGAACGGCAACGCGCCTCGGCGATCGGGCCGAGACCGCGGCGCTCAAGAACGCTCTTGGCGCCCGCGCCGGTTCGGTCCCCGTCAGCTCGACAAAGTCCATGACCGGTCATCTCATCGGCGCGGCCGGCGGAATCGAGGCGATTGTCTGCGCGCTCGCAATTCAGGAAGGAATCGTTCCGCCCACGATCAACCTCGATCATCCTGATCCCGAGTGCGATCTTGATTTCGTGCCGCTGAAAGCTCGCCGCATGAACGTTGAGACTGCGGTTTCAACTTCGATGGGCTTCGGGGGCAACAACGCCTGTCTCGTGTTTCGGAAAACAACATGAAACGCGCGCGAAGACGTGACGAACGCTTGTGAATCCCGAGGTTGACAGGGATGAAGATTGATTGTTTAATGATGGCAGGACGGACGCGGGGTAGAGCAGTCAGGTAGCTCGTTGGGCTCATAACCCAAAGGTCGCAGGTTCAAATCCTGCCCCCGCTACCAGCACTCATCAGTCACGAGACCGCTTCCCGGTGAAGCGGT
>JAFGSN010000096.1 GCA_016934575.1 Vicinamibacteria bacterium | reverse complement strand
GTCTAGCCGGACTTGCCCTTTCCTTTGAGATCGAAGTCGATGTGAAGGATTAGGCGCTCGAGCTTCCGGTTGCCCGCGAGTCGTATGGTGAGCGCGTCGTGAATCCATTCCGGCTCGTCGTCTCCATCGAAACTCAGGTGGACTCGTAACGCGGAGGCTGAGCGGAGCAGAGCGGCAGGGATGTCGAGAGACGTCTTGCGTTTGATCTCTTGCTTGGGCGGATTGTCGGAGACGGAAACGAGCACGTCTTTTAGACGTTTTTCCATCTCTTTTGAGTCGGATACGATCCGTCCCGGAACTGGAGTCTCGGTGACCAACCTGAGCTTGGACAACTCGCCCTGGATGTCGATCTTTTCTTTGGTTGCGACGGGACGCACGAAGTGGCGATCCGTGTCCTCCTCCGCGAACTCCACCTCGGGCGGTGTCGCGACCTCGATGAGGCCCGCGAGCGGGTCCAAGCCCGTTGCTGCGACCGGACCCGGATAGAGCGGAACCGCGGATGGACGCTTGACGGCCCTCTCAACTTTCACGGGCGTTTGCTGTCCGATGCCCTCGGCCGCGAGCTTCTTGCGAATCGTCACCAGCGTCAGACGGGAGATGGCTTTCAGCGTTTCGAATACTCCTATCCCGTGCAGCGCCGCCGCTTCGTAGCTCGGTATGCCGTTGGGATTGAGAGTCTCCTCGAGTCGCTCCATGGGCAGAATGTTACGAAGGTCACGCTTGTTGTACTGAATGACGAGCGGCAGGTCCCTGAGCTGCAGGGCCTGCTCCGCGAGATTGACGCGAAGATTCTCAATCGACTCGACGTTCGCCTCAAGGGCCGCTTTCTGGCTGTCCGCCACGAAGACGATGCCGTCGACGCCTTTCAGCACCAGCTTACGGGTGGCATTGTAGAAAACCTGTCCGGGAACGGTATAGAGCTGGAGCCGAACCTTCATGCCCGAAATGACGCCGACATCGAGCGGGAGAAGATCGAAGAATAGCGTGCGATCGGTCTCGGTTTCGAGGCTGACCATTTCGCCTCGCGAATGGGAGGCGGTCTTGCCGTGTATATACTGCAGATTGGTGGTTTTTCCGCACAGGCCGGGACCGTAGAAAACGATCTTGGCCGTCACCTGCATCGTTGTGGAGTTGAAGAAAACCACGGTTCTTGAAGTCTAACACGAGCCGAACCGGCGGACGAATAGAGCCATGGCCGTCGCTTTCCGTCCCTTAAAAAGCGATGCCTGCGCCAATCGAGACGCGTTCGTCCAGGATGAGCAACGGATTGCCGCTCAGATCGAAGTTACGGTACTCCACTTTGAGCACGATGAGATCAGCCAGACGCAGGCGGATTCCCGCCAGCTTGGCGTGAAGAAAGCCTGTGTCGGTGACGTTCTCACGACGCTGATGAAACACGCCCGCGCCGACGCCGATATACGGCGTGATCTTGGGAAGAGGGACAGCCAGAGCGGCGGCGCCGGTGAAGTACGTCATGCGCGTCGTCGTCAATGATTCGGCCTTTGTCGAATTACGCGCCGCCTCTATTTCAAAAAGGCATATCTTGAACATCCGCAAGGTCAGGGCGCTGCCCTGTCCGTAACTCCAGACTTCCGTCGGTCGGTCTTGCGACATGAAGACTGTGATTTCACCCGCGAAAGCCGACCCGGCCGGCGCCAAAGAAAACAGTAACGCAGAGATGAGGAAACGCTTGGCGCTTATTCTCATGGAGTCAAGTGTCACATCCGTAACCCTAATAAAACCAATGCTTTATGTCAAGTTTTCCGACGGCGGCGCTGATCGAGATCGCGAACCATCGACATCGCTTCAGTCAAGCTTTGCGGGCGAGGACGATGCGAGGTTTCTTCTGGAGGTCAAGTAGAATGCGCTCCGTTGTCAGGCCCGCCGTCGAGCAGATGTCTCGAACGTCGTCTTCCATGGCATGCCCGATCTCGAGGACAAGCCAACCGTTCCTCTTCAAGACGGTTCTGGCCTCGGGAACGAGTCGGCGATAGATGGAATAGCGGTCGTGGGGCGGGAGGAGGGCCAAGCGCGGGTCGTGATTTCTCACCTCCGGCTGGAGTTCGTCGATCTCGCTTGAGTCGACGTAGGGTGGATTGCTCACGACGAGATCGAACTCGGCGTTCGATCCCGCCAGGGGCGCCAGGAGGTCGCCGGTGTGGAGGCGCACACGATCCTTGCAGTCGAGACGGCTGGCGTTCGTGAGCGCAACGGCAAGCGCCGCCGGCGAGATGTCGATCGCGTGAATCGTCGCGTCCAAACGCTCGCAAGCGAGAGACAGCGCGATGCACCCCGTGCCGGTGCCCACGTCGACGATACATGGCGCGTCGACGTCATGAAGCAGGTCGAGAGCCGCCTGCACGGCCAACTCCGTTTCCGGACGTGGGATGAGCGCGTCGGGCGTCACGACGAATTCGTGCCGCCAGAAGAACTGCGTGCCGGTCAGGTGCTGGAGCGGCCGTCGTTCCGCGCGCGCTGCGACCAGCTCGAAGTATCGAGATTCGACGTCGGAGGACAGAAGCTCGCGTTCGTTGGCGATCAAGCCGGCGCGGTCCGCGTTGAGAACGTGCCGGAGAAGGATTTCGGCGTCCCAGTCCGGCGAATCGACGCCTGCTCGGCGCAAGCGACGTTCCGCGAGATCAAGAGCCTCAAAGATCTGCATTCGAACGTCCGCAGGCGAGGCCGAAGAGGGACATGCGCGTCAGCCTTTGAGCTTCAAGGCTTGATGATGGGCGATCAACGCGCCAATCAGCTCGCCAAGATCGCCCTCCAGGACCTCCTGTAGTCGATGGAGAGTCAGACCGATGCGGTGATCGGTCACTCTGGATTGCTGGTAGTTGTAGGTGCGGATCTTCTCGCTCCGATCGCCCGAGCCGACCTGGCTGCGACGCTCACTGGCGATCTCCTGCCGCTGCTCCGTCAGAGCCGTCTCGTAAAGGCGCGCGCGCAAGACCTTCATCGCCTTGTCGCGATTCTTGATCTGACTCTTCTCGTCCTGGCAGGAGACGACAGTGTTGGTTGGCAGATGCGTGATTCGGACCGCCGAGTAGGTCGTGTTGACGCTCTGGCCTCCAGGGCCCGAAGAGCAGAACGTGTCGATACGCAAGTCCTTGGGGTCAATCTTGACATCCACTTCCTCCGCCTCCGGAAGAACGGCCACGGTGACGGCCGACGTGTGAATGCGTCCCGACGCTTCCGTCGTCGGCACGCGTTGCACGCGATGCACGCCGCTCTCGAATCGAAGCTTGGAGTAGACGCGGTCGCCCTCGATCATGGCGATGATCTCCTTGAGTCCGCCCTGCCCAGTGCGGTTCGCCGAGACGGGATCGATCCGCCAGCCCTGGCGTTCGGCGAAGCGCGAGTACATACGGAAGATGTCGGCGGCGAAGAGAGCGGCTTCATCGCCCCCGGTGCCGGCCCGGATCTCCAACAGGACGTTTTTTTCGTCGTTGGGATCCTTGGGCAGAAGCTGTTGCCGGATTTCGCTTTCGAGAGCGTCGCGACGCGTTTCGAGAACGTGCAGCTCTTCATGGGCGAGCTCGCGGATCTCAGTGTCGCGTTCTTCTCGCCCAAGCTCCTGGATCTTGGCGATTTCCAGCAGTATCAGTTTATAGCTCTGGTAGCGTTCGACGAGCGGCGTGATTTCCTTCGACTCGCGGACGATCTTCTGATAAAGAGCCGGATTCTGCACGACCTCCGGTCGGGACATCTCGTCCTGAAGCCGCCCGAAACGCGATTCGATGTCCTTCAGTTTTTCGAAAGTGATGGCATTCATCGGCTGGAGACTGTGTATCGAACCGCGTCAACCGAGCGGACTTGGCGTCAAGCTTGAGCGTCGGAGGATTTCTTCTTGCCGTACTTGCGCGTGTAACGCTCAACGCGTCCGGCGGAGTCGACGAGCTTCTGCTTGCCTGTGAAGAAGGGGTGACAACTCGAGCAGATCTCAAGGCGCAGCTCGGATCCCTTGGTCGAGCGCGTCGTCCAGGTTGCGCCGCAAGCGCAATGAACCTTAACGGTCTTGTATTCCGGATGGATCTTTGATTTCATCGTGTTTCCTATCGTAACGACCGCCTGTCTCAACATGATATTCTTTCGAGAGCTCTATCACAAGCGCTCCCGGACTCATCAACTTGCGGAGCTCATCGAGTCGAGGAATTCCCTGTTGGTTTTGGTTTTCGAGAGGCGCTCCAGCATCAGCTCCATGGCCTCGACCGGCGAGAGCGGGTTGAGGACCTTGCGGAGCACCCAGATACGATGGAGCTCCTCGCGCGGGAGGAGCAATTCCTCCTTGCGTGTGCCGCTGCGGTTGATGTCCACGGCCGGGAAAACGCGCTTGTCGACCATCTTGCGATCGAGCACGATTTCCATGTTGCCCGTGCCCTTGAACTCTTCGAAGATCACGTCATCCATCCGGGATCCTGTCTCGACCAGCGCGGTGGCGATGATCGTCAGCGATCCGCCTTCCTCGATGTTGCGCGCGGCGCCGAAGAAACGCTTCGGGCGTTGCAAGGCGTTGCTGTCCACACCGCCCGAGAGAACCTTGCCCGAAGGCGGAACGATGGCATTGTAGGCGCGCGCCAGACGCGTGATGGAGTCTAGAAGGATGACCACGTCCTTCCTGTGCTCGACGAGACGCTTGGCTTTCTCGATCACCATCTCGGCAACCTGCACGTGACGCGTGGCCGGCTCGTCGAAGGTGGAGCTGATGACTTCGCCCCTGACGGTGCGTTGCATGTCGGTGACTTCCTCGGGGCGCTCGTCGATGAGGAGCACGATCAGCGAGATCTCGGGATGATTGTGTTCCAGCGAATGGGCGATGTTCTGGAGGATCATCGTCTTGCCGGTGCGCGGCGCGGCGACGATCAATCCGCGTTGGCCCTTGCCGACGGGCGTCATCATGTCGAGCACGCGTGAGGTGAGATTATCGGAATTCATCTCGAGACGGATGCGCTCATTGGGATAGAGCGGCGTGAGATTGTCGAAAAGCAGCTTTTCCCTGATGCTGCCGGGAGGCTCGAAATTAATCGCCTCCACCTTGATCAAAGCGAAGTATCGCTCGCCTTCCTTCGGAGGACGAACCTGTCCGCTGACCGTGTCGCCCGTTCGCAGGTCGAACTTGCGGATTTGGGACGGTGAAACGTAGATGTCGTCCGGACCCGGAAGATAGTTGGCCTCGGGCGCCCGCAGGAATCCGTAACCGTCGGGCAGGATCTCGATCACGCCTTCGGCGAAAAGCAAGCCAATTTTTTCGGCCTGGCTTTGCAGGATCTTGAAGATCAGATCGTGTTTCTTCATGCCCGCGACGCTTTCAAGCCCGAGATCGCGTGCCATGGCGCCGAGTGACTGAGTGTTCAGCTCTTTGAGATCCGAGAGATCGAGAATCTTGGCCTGCATTGTCGATTCGCTGCTCATTTCGATCATTTCCTTGCTATCGTGGATCCGTTCTTTCCCGGGGAACCCGGGATGGTGGCAGGATCCCACTAGGAGCGCCGTGCTCAGCCGCTTCGAATGACGGCGCTCGATTTGTTACTGCGGTGCTTCGCTCTCCGATTCCGGCTGGACGCGATGCCGCGTCAGAACCGTGCGACAATCTCCATCATCATCATTATCAACGCGTCAGTGTGTTACTCCGTCCCGTACGCCGTCCAACGAATCCGCCGGACGGTCGACGTTCACTCCAGGCAGGAGGCTCGGCGGCGAGACGAGCGCCAGACGTAGCACGTCGTCAACATGATCGACGAGCTCGACGTGAAGCTCATCCATGACGTTCTGGGGAATATCCGACAGGTCTTTCTCGTTTTCACGCGGAAGTATGATGGTCGCGACGCCGATGCGATGCGCGGCGAGGATCTTTTCCTTGACGCCGCCGATGGGCAGCACCTTTCCTCGCAGGGTGATTTCGCCCGTCATGGCGACATCGCGGCGAACGGCGATCTTGGTCAATGACGAGACCAGAGCCGTCGCCATCGTGATGCCCGCCGAGGGGCCATCCTTGGGAATCGCTCCTTCCGGCACGTGAATGTGAACGTCGACGCGGCGGTTAAAGTTCGGTTGAATGCCATAATCCTGGGCGCGAGAACGCACGAAGGACATCGCCGCCTGTCCCGACTCCTGCATCACGTCGCCCAGCTTGCCGGTCAGGGTCAAGGCGCCCTTGCCGGGCATCAGCGTCACTTCGACGGTGAGAATCTCGCCGCCCACCTCCGTCCATGCCAGGCCGGTTGCCATGCCGATCTCATTCGCCGCTTCCTGTCGATCGGCGTGAAAACGTGGAACGCCGAGGTACTCGCGCACCTCCGTGTCGCTCATCACGACGGAGAATCCGCGTCCCTCCGCGACGACCTTGCGAGCCACTTTGCGGCAGATCGATGTGATCTCGCGTTCCAGATTGCGCACGCCGGCCTCGCGCGTATAGCGGCGAATGAGGAATCTGACGGCCTCGTCGTTGAAACCGAGGTTCGCGGATGACAATCCATGCGACTTGATCTGCTTCGGGATCAAATGGCGCCGCGCGATTTCGAGCTTCTCCAGCTCCGTGTAACCGGGCAATCGAATGACCTCGAGCCGATCTTGCAGAGCCTGGGGAATCGTGTGCAGAACATTGGCGGTGGCGATGAAAAGCACCGCGGACAGGTCGTACTCGACGTCGAGATAATGATCCGTGAAAGTGTGATTCTGCTCGGGATCCAGGACCTCCAATAAAGCCGCCGAAGGATCGCCACGGAAGTCCATGGACATCTTGTCGACCTCGTCGAGCAGAAACACCGGATTGCGCGTCTGGGCCTTTTTCATCATCTGGATGATCTGGCCCGGGAAAGCGCCGATGTAAGTCCGTCGATGTCCGCGGATCTCGGCCTCGTCCCGTACGCCGCCCAGAGACATGCGGACGAACTTCCGACTCGTGCAGCGCGCGATCGAACGCGCCAGGGAAGTCTTGCCCACGCCGGGCGGACCGACGAAGCAAAGAATCGGCCCCTTGGGCCTGTCGACGAGCTGTCGAACCGCCAGGAACTCGACGATACGCTCCTTGACCTTCTCGAGACTGTAATGGTCTTCATTCAGGATACGTTCCGCTTCCGTCAGGTCGCGACGTTCGCGCGAACGTTTATGCCAGGGAACGGAGACGAGCCATTCAAGAAAATTGCGGGAAACCGTCGCCTCGGCCGACATGGGAGGCATGCCATCCAGGCGTTTGAGCTCCTGGAGCGCCTTGTCGTGCGCTTCGGCGCTCATGCGCGCCTGCTCGATTTTCTTCCGTAGATCGTCCGCGTCGCTGGAACGTTCGTCCTTGCGTCCGAGCTCTTTCTGAATGGCCTTCATTTGCTCGTTGAGGTAGTACTCCTTCTGCGCGCGCTCCATCTGGCGCTTGACGCGGCCCTGGATACGCCGATCGACCTGGAGCTTTTCGAGCTCGGATTCCATCAAGGCGATGATGCGCGTCAGACGATCGCGCGGCGAGACGATTTCGAGCAGGCGTTGCTTTTCCTCGACATCCACGACGATGTGGGCGGCGATGGTGTCGGCCAGTTTACACGGCTCCTCGATGCGTACGGCCGCCAGCATGGCGTCGTAATGAAGAGCGTTGGACAGCTTGACATACTGCTCGAAAAGGCCGGTGGCTTTCGCCACGAGAGGCTCAAGATGAGCGTCGTTATCGTCAGCGCGAGGTATGATCTTGACCGTTGCTCGGAAAAAGCCGTCGTCCTCCCTGATCTCGATAACGTGTCCCCGGTCGACGCCTTCGACGAGCACCTTGACGTTGCCGTCGGGAAGCTTGAGGCTCTGGACGATGTTGCAGACCGTGCCGACGCCATAAATCTGATCGGGAGAGGGGTTGTCGCGCGCCGCTTCGTGCTGGGCGGAAAGAAAAATACGCTTGCCGCCGAGAGTGACGGCGTGATCAAGAGCCTTGATCGAGGAGCGGCGTCCGACGACGAACGGAACCATCATGTGAGGAAAGACGACGACGTCCCGCAAGGGCACCATCGCCATTGTTTCAATGGTTTCCGCTTTATCGCGTCCGAACATGCTTTCCGCGCCTCGCATTAATAGAATAGTACAGAATGGGCATGATGAGTATGGTTTCAGCGATGAGGTGTCGTCGCGTTAACCGGCCTTCTCTACGAGCGTGATCGGTTTTTCGCGATCGAGAACCACTTCGCGCGTCACGACGCACTCGCGGATCTTCTTCATCGAAGGCAGATTAAACATGAGCTCCAGCATCAGATCCTCGATGATCATGCGCAGGCCGCGGGCTCCGATCTTGCGAATGATGGCCAACTCGGCGATGGCTTCGAGAGCATCGTCGGTAAAACGGAGTTTTACGTTTTCGAATTCGAACAGGCGTTGGAATTGCCGAATGATGGCGTTTTTAGGAGCCGTGAGGATCTCGACAAGTGCCGCCCGGCTGAGATCGTGAAGCGTCGCGACCACCGGAAGCCTTCCGACGAACTCCGGTATCAGGCCGAACTTGATGAGATCCCCGGGCAGCACCTCGGACAGCACGGATTCGTTCTTGTCGACGCTGCGCGTATCCGCCCTGAATCCCAGCGTCTTCTTGCCAATGCGCCTCTCGATAAGCCGATCAAGGCCCACGAAGGCGCCGCCGCAGATGAAGAGAATGTTGGTGGTGTCGACTTGATAGAACTCCTGATGCGGATGCTTGCGGCCGCCCTGCGGAGGCACGTTGGCCACGGTGCCTTCGAGGATCTTGAGGAGGGCTTGCTGCACGCCCTCGCCGGAAACGTCCCGGGTTATGGAAGGATTCTCATCTTTGCGTGAGACCTTGTCGATCTCATCGATGTAGATGATTCCCTCCTGACAACGCTCGATGTCGCCGCTGGACGCTTGCAGGAGCTTGAGGATGATGTTCTCGACGTCTTCTCCGACGTAGCCGGCCTCGGTCAGAGTCGTGGCGTCGACGATGGTGAAGGGCACGGAGAGCAAACGGGCCAGCGTTTGCGCGAGCAGGGTTTTGCCGGTTCCGGTGGGCCCGATGAGCAGGATGTTTGATTTCGTCAGCTCGACTTCGCTGCGTGATCGATGCTTCGAGATCTCGATGCGTTTATAGTGGTTGTATACGGCGACCGCCAGTCTCTTTTTCGCCTGTTCCTGGCCGACGACATACTCGTCAAGAAATCCCTTGATCTCTTGCGGGGTCGGCAAGCTTGTTCGATAGCCGCGGCCGTCCACGCGGTCGTCGGCGATGATGTCGTTGCAGACCTCCACGCATTCGTCGCAGATGTAGACTGTCGGTCCGGCAATGAGCTTGCGGACGTCATTCTGGTCTTTGTTGCAGAACGAGCACCGGAGGATCTCGCCGTCGCTGGTCTTCTTCATGAAAGGCGATTACTTCTCCCGCTGAACGATCACTTGGTCCAAGATACCATACTCAAGGGCGTTCTTGGCGTCCATGATGAAATCGCGGTCGGTGTCGGCTGCGATCTTCTCAATCGGCTGGCGCGTATGAGAGGCGAGAATGCTGTTTAGACGATCCTTGATCCTCAGGATCTCACGAGCCTGAATGGCGATGTCTGAAGCCTGCCCTTGCGTTCCGCCCCAGGGCTGGTGGATCAAGATGCGGGAATTGGGGAGAGCGGAGCGTTTCCCCGGCGCGCCTGCGGCGAGCAGAACGGCCGCCATGGAAGCCGCCTGACCGATGCAGAGGGTTTGAACGGCCGGCCGAATGAATTGCATCGTGTCGTAGATCGCCATGCCGGAAGTGGTCGAGCCGCCGGGGCTGTTGATATAAAGGTGAACGTCCTTTTCCGGATCCTCGGCTTCGAGAAACAGCAATTGTGCGATCACCAGATTGGCGAGATTGTCATCGATCACCGAACCGATGAAGACGATGCTGTCTTTAAGCAGCCGGGAATAGATGTCATAGGCACGCTCTCCGCGCGCCGTTTGCTCAACGACGATGGGTATCAACGTGTTCGCGTTCATGTCGGGCACAATCAGTCGGTTGTCAGTCTAGCATTGGCCTTGAGCAAGTCAAGAGTTTTGGAACGTCGCAGGTGCGAGACGAGCTTGGCGAGGTCTCCGGATGCCTGCATCCGTCTTCGCAGCGTCTCTTTGGGCGAGTTCGCGTGATTCGCGATCCGAGTCAGCTCGGCGTCGACCTCGCCGGGCAGCACGTCGATCGATTCCTTGCGCGCGATCGCGTCGAGCATGATGTCCGCTTTGGCCGACTTGACGGCCGCGTCGCGCTGCGTTTCGCGGTATGCGCGCCAGTCGACGCCGCTCTGGCGCGGGTCGACTCCGCCGATGGCCAGAGTTCGTGCGGCGTTTTCTGTGCGGACGTCCATGTGAGCCTCGACGAGCGCGTCGGGCAGGTCGAATCCGCCGCGCTCGACGAGCGCGGCGATGAGGGATTGTTCGATTTCGTGGTCCACGCGCTGGCGATCCTCGTTCAGCAGTCGCGCGCTTACCGATGCGCGTAGGCCGTCCAGGTCGTCGTGTCCGATGTCACGGGCGAATTCGTCGTCGATGGGCGGCAACCGACGCCTCTTGATTGCCTTGAGCGAGAACGCGTATTCGACCTTGCGGCCGGCCATGTCCGGCTTGTCGTGTTCCGCCGAGTATTGAACGACGACCCGCTTGCTGTCGCCAGCGTTCATTCCCAGCAACGCCGCCGTTAGGTCCGGATGGTTGGCCGGGTCATCCACTTGAATCAAGGCGTTTTCCTCCCGGTGCGGCTGGCCGCCCTCGATGCTCCATGTCAGATGTAGCAGGACGAAGTCGCCGCGGTCGACTCCACGGTCTTCGATCGGTTCAAAGCTCGCCGCCCGATCGCGAAGTTTTTCGATTTCACGATCAACATCCTCGTCGGCAATCCGCGGTTGTCTGCAGAGAACAGGCAACCCACGATAATCGGGCAACTCGAATGTCGGCAGAATCTCGAATGTCGCCCGGAAGCGCAACGGTCGATGCTCCTCCGCGCGGATATCCGAGACCTGCGGACTTCCTATTGGTTTGAAACCGCGGTCGCCGATCTCCTTCGGAACTACTCGTCTGATGATCGATTCGGCGGCTTCGTCCAGGATTTCGCGCCTGAAGCGTTTCTTGACGACATCGAGAGGAACTTTTCCGGGCCGGAATCCCGGCAGCCGCAATCGTCGCGCATATTCCCGCGCGCGCTGATCGATCTCCCGGTCGAACCCCTCGTCGGGGATCTCGAAATCCAGTGTTTTTCGAACGGCGGTTTCATCCAGATACTCGACTTTCAAGGAATCAGTTTCTCCTCGCTAGCATGGATTTCTGAAGCGATCGGTTTGCGATTGAAAGGGCTCCTGAAATCCGACGGCGGCCTTATTCAGGGCCAATGAAGGATAACATGCCTGGAGGTCGGACCGAAGAAACGCCGGCTCCACGACTCTAAACAGGGAGAAAACGACGTCGCCGCCGCCGAGATTGGAATCACGCTTGGTGCGGGCGGAGGGACTTGAACCCTCACGAGCTTTCGCTCACCAGATCCTAAGTCTG